>NZ_JBSHBP010000029.1:0-100514 GCF_053612065.1 Streptomyces sp. NPDC054765
GGGGGGGGGGGGGCGGGGGGGCGGGCCCCGGCGGCCGCCCCCCCCCCCCCCCGCTTCCGGCGAGCCCCAGGAGATCCGGCGGTCGGACTCGGCGCCGTACCCGCCCTGCCGGGAGGCGTCGGCCTGCCAGGCGGCCGCGGGTTCGGGGCCGTTGCCGTGCAGCCGGGCCGGGTCGTCCCAGCCGGCGGCGGGCCGGGCCTCGACCTCGCCGCTGCGGCGGACGGCCGGCAGCGCCGCGCCGCCGGCCGCCTCCTCCTCGTCGAAGAAGACCGGGCCGGTCTCCTCGACGGACGGCGGCGGGGCCGCGCCGGGCGGCGGCGCGGGCATCGCCTCTCCCTCGGCGGGGGCGGGCCGGCTGGTGCCCGGCACCCATGCGGCACCGTTCCAGTACCGGATGTAGCCGGGGATGGACGGGTCCGGGTAGAAGCCTGGCGTGGGGCTACCGCCGGCAGATCCTGAGGTAGGGGCGCTCATGTCCGAAGTCCCGTATCTGTACTCGGCCTGGTGGGTGTGGGGTGCAGTCTGCCGCAACGCGGCGTCCACATCTATCAGACCCGGGTTGCCCCGGTACTCATGCCCGCCCACGACCACCTGGAAGAGGCGGGGGAAAAAAGTTGTACGAAGTCGTGTAATGGTTCGGCGGCCGGCGCCTCTCCCTCTGTGCGGGCCCGGTACCGGGTGTCCGCGGGGAGCGAGGAAAGGCGGACGTCATGCACACCGTGGTGGAACGAGAGCTGGAGCTGGGCCTGGTGCTGTCGCCGGAGCGGAGCATTCCGGTGCCGGCCCGGCTGATGTACCGGACGGACGACCCGTTCGCCGTCCATGTCGCCTTCCATATCGGTTCCCACTCCCCGGTCGACTGGACCTTCGCCCGCGAACTCCTCATCGAGGGCGTGTTCCGGCCGTGCGGCGACGGCGATGTGCGGGT
The DNA here is from genome assembly GCF_053612065.1 of Streptomyces sp. NPDC054765. Lineage (NCBI taxonomy): Bacteria > Bacillati > Actinomycetota > Actinomycetes > Kitasatosporales > Streptomycetaceae > Streptomyces > Streptomyces sp. NPDC054765. The sequence goes on from NZ_JBSHBP010000029.1 coordinate 929, forward strand.
GTGGCCGGCCAAGCTCGACGGCCGCAGCCTGGTCTGCATCGCACTCGACTCGCCGGACGGCCGGGCGCTGCTGGAGGCTCCGGCCGCGGTGGTCTCCGCATGGCTGGAGCGCACCCTGCGGGTGGTCCCGCCGGGGTCCGAGCAGCGGTATCTGGGCCTCGACAAAGGGCTGAACGACCTGCTCGCCATGGCGTCGACGGACGAGCGGCCGGGCGGCCCCCGGCCCTCGGACGAATCCCCGGAGCCCGGGGCCCAGGGGTGACGGACACGTCTTCGGGGGACGGGCCGTGACGGGGAGGCCGGCGCAGCGCGGCGTTGCGTTGCGCAGCGTTGCGCCGGCCGGACCGGTGGAATGTTCTGCCGCGCCGCGCTGTTGGGGGCGGTATGACGGACAGCTACCGCGCACGGACAGGTCAGGACACCGGCCGCACGGCGTACGGCACCGGTGCCGCGGTGTCCGGCACCGGCCCGGCGCCGTACGACGAGGGCTACTACGGGCACGGGACCGCCGCCGACCGCTGGGCGCGGGCCGGGCTCTTCTTCGAGGCGAAGGACTTCACCGCCGCGGCGCGGATCCTGCGCGGGCTGGTGGACGAGGATCCACCGCCGGTCGCCCCGCGGCTGCTGCTGGCCCGCGCCTATTACCACTCCGCTCAACTGGGGCGTGCCGAGGCGGAGTTGCGGGCCGTCCTGGACCGTGATCCGGTCGAGGCGTACGCCCGTCTGATGCTCGGCCGCACCCTGGAGCGCCAGGGGCGGGCCGGTGAGGCCGCCGGGCAGCTGCGGATCGCCGCGGCGCTCGGCGCGGACGGCGCCTGACCCCCGATGGCCCGGCGCCTGACCCCCGATGGCCCAGCGCGGTACGCCGGCCCGGCGCGCCGCCTCAGCCGCGGTACGCCTCCAGCAGCCGCAGCCACACCTCGCTGATCGTCGGGTAGGAGGGCACCGCGTGCCACAGCCGCTCGATGGGGACCTCGCCGGTCACCGCGACCGTCGCGGAGTGCAGCAGCTCGCCGACGTTGAAGCCGACGAAGGTGGCGCCGAGCAACACCTCCCGGTCCAGATCGACGACCATCCGGGCCCGGCCGCGGTAGCCGTCCGCGTACAGGGAGGCCCCGGCCACGCCTCCCAGCTCCTGGTCGACCACCCGGGTGCGGTACCCGGCCTGCTCCGCCGCGGCGGCGGTCAGGCCCACCGAGGCGGCTTCGGGGTCGCTGAAGATGACCTGCGGGACGGCGAGGAGGTCGGCGGTCGCGGAGTGCGCGCCCCAGCGGTCGGACTCCAGGATCGGGACGCCCCGGGCGCGCGCGGAGATCGCGGCGCCGGCGATCCTGGCCTGGTATTTGCCCTGGTGGGTCAGCAGCGCGCGGTGGTTGACATCGCCGACGCCGTAGAGCCAGCCGCCGGTCACCCCCGGTACCCGGAGGCTGTCGTCGACGTCCAGCCATGAGCCGGGGGTCAGGCCGACGGTCTCCAGGCCGATGTCCTCGGTGCGCGGGGCCCGGCCCGTGGCGATCAGGAGTTCATCGGCGACGATCTCGTCGCCGGGGGTACCTCCCGGGCCGCCGGACCCGGGGGGAGAGTCCAGCAGGACGGTGACCGGGCCGCCCGGGGCTTCCCGGCGCACCTCGCGCACCTCGACGCCGGTCCGCAGGAGGACGCCGGCCTCGGCGAGCGACTCCGCGACCAGGTGGCCGGCGAACGGCTCCATACGGGGCAGCAGGCCGTCGCCGCGCACCAGCAGCGTCACGGAGGAGCCCAGGGCCCGCCAGGCGGTGGCCATCTCGACGCCCACCACGCCGCCGCCGACCACCACCAGGCGGCCGGGTACGGCCTTGGCGCTGGTGGCGTCGCGGCTGGTCCAGGGCCTGGCCTCGGCGAGCCCGGGGACGGGGGGCAGCACCGCGCGGCTGCCGGTGCACACCGCGACCGCATGGCGTGCGGTGAGCACCCGTGCGCCGTCGACGACCACCCGCCGGGGCCCGGCCAGCCGGCCGTGGCCGCGCACCAGGTCGATACCGGCCGAGTCCAGCCAGCGGACCTGTCCGTCGTCCTTCCAGTAGGAGACGAACTCGTCGCGGTGGGCGAGCACCGCGGGCACGTCCAGGGGTACGTCCGCGGCGTCCTTGAGGCCGGGGACCCGGCGTGCCTCGGAGCGGGCGGTGACCGGGCGCAGCAGGGCCTTGCTGGGCATGCACGCCCAGTAGGAGCATTCGCCGCCGACCAGCTCGCTCTCCACGATCACCGCGCTCAGCCCGGCGGCATGCGCCCGGTCGGCGACGTTCTCCCCGGTCGGCCCCGCCCCCAGCACAATGACGTCATACGCCTCATCAGCGGCTTTGGTCGCTTCGGTCGCTGCCATCGGCTCTCGCTTCCTGCGTGGGCATGAGGTGGCCCGGCGGGGCCCGGCGGGTCCTTCTGGCCATCCTCTGCCCAACGGGCCGTCAGCGCATCCGGCGTTCGACCGCTTCCTTGGCCTCGACGAGGTCGGAACCGGTCACCTCGCGGTGCACCTTGATGGCCTGGATCTTCTTGCCCTGCGCGAGCAGGGTGTCCATCTCGGCCATCCTGGGGTCCTCCGGTTCGGCGATCCCGGCGTGCGCGAGCAGCAGGTCCGTCTTGCGCTCCAGCTGCTGGAGCCGGCGGCTCAGCTGCCTGGCCCGGCGGTCGGCCGCCTGGGCGTTCAGGTAGACGCCGAACAGGAGGAGAACGGTGGCAAGGGGGAGCACGTATTCCATGGCGGTACTCTATGAGGCCGCAGCGCGAGCCATGAACACGACAGTCGCCGCGGGGCCGTGCACGGTGCCGCGGACGGCCGGTGCGCCGTCGGTGAGGATCTCGCACTCGGCGTAGGCGTCGGGCCCCTCCAGAGTGAGGGTGAGCATCGGCATCGCGCCCACGCCCCGCGCGTCGGTCACCACGAACCACGGCAACTCCGGCCGTGCCACCTGCTGTTCGCCCCCGGAGTCTCCCGGTGCCTGGACGGCGTAGGTGAGGTCGTCGACACCCTGGCCGGTCACCCGGAAGGTGACCATGCCCTCGCCGGGTCTGTGCGGATCGTTGATCGTCATAGGAGCAGTCAACCGCCCTTCCCCCGCCGTGTACATCCGGGTCGTGGCCCGTGCGGCGGCGTTCCGAGGCGCCGGGTCAGGGCAGCTGCCGGAGCTGGGTCATCACGACAGGCACAGCCGCACGGGACAGCCCTGAGGAACAGCGCCGGGCCCGGGTGCTTCAGAACAGCTTTCCGGGGTTGAGGATTCCCAGCGGGTCGAAGACGTCCTTGATGCCGCGCTGCAACTCCACGCCCACCGGGCCCAGTTCGCGCGCCAGCCACTCCTTCTTCAGGACTCCGACGCCGTGCTCGCCGGTGATGGTGCCGCCCAGGTGCAGGCCGAGCGCCATGATGTCGTCGAACGACTCGCGGGCCCGGCGGGACTCGTCGGGGTCGGCGGCGTCGAAGCAGACGGTGGGGTGGGTGTTGCCGTCGCCGGCGTGGGCGCAGACGCCGATGGTCAGGCCGTACTTCTCGGCGATGGCGGCGGTGCCGTCGAGCATCTCGGCGAGCCGGGAGCGCGGGACGCAGACATCGTCGATCATGGTGGCGGACTTGACCTGTTCCAGCGCGATCAGGGCCAGCCGGCGGGCCTGGAGGAGCAGATCGGACTCGGCGGCGGTCTCGGCGGGCACGACCTCGGTGGCGCCCGCGGCGGTGCACAGCGCGCCGACGGCGGCGAGGTCGGCGGCTGGTTCGGGGGTGTCGAAGGCGGCCAGCAGCAGCGCCTCGGTGCTGTCCGGGAGGCCCATCTGCGCCATGTCGTTGACGGCGCGGATGCTCGTCCGGTCCATCAGCTCCAGCAGCGAGGGGGCGTGGCCGCGGGCCATGATCTCGCAGACGGCCCGGCAGGCGGCCGCGGTGGAGGGGAATTCGGCGGCCAGCACGAGCTGTTGCGGCGGCTGCGGCTTGAGGGCGAGGACGGCGCGTACGACGATGCCCAGGCTCCCTTCGGAGCCGACGAAGAGCCGGGTGAGGTCATAGCCCGCCACGCCCTTGGCGGTGCGCCGGCCGGTCGTCAGCAGCCGGCCGTCGGCGAGGACCACGTCCAGGCCGAGGACGTACTCGGCGGTGACGCCGTATTTGACGCAGCACAGGCCGCCGGAGGCGGTGCCGATGTTCCCGCCGATGGAGCACTGCTCCCAACTGGAGGGGTCGGGCGGGTAGTAGAGGCCGTGGGCGTTCACCGCGCGGGACAGGACGGCGTTGATGACACCGGGTTCGACGACCGCGATCCGGTCGACGGGGTTGATCTCGATGATCCGGTCCATCTTGACCAGGGAGAGCACGAGGCAGCCGTCGGAGGCGTTGGCGGCGCCCGACAGTCCCGTGCGCGCCCCCTGCGGCACGACCGGGACCCGCAGCTCGGTGGCCGTGCGCATGACGTGCTGGACCTCTTCGACGGTGCGCGGCAGGACGACCACGGCGGGCGTCCCGGCCTCGCAGAAGCTCGCCATGTCATGGGCGTAGGAACCGGTGACGTCGGGGTCGGTGAGGATCGCTTCACCCGGAAGTCCGGTACGCAGCCGTGCGATGAGGTCCATACCGTCCAGCGTCGCATCCGCGGGCCGTACACGGAAGATCGCCACGGGGAGGGTGCCTCGCCGGACGGCACCCGGAACCGGCCACCGACCGGAACCGGGTGTCGTCCACCGACCGCGGGCGCTCGGCACGCCGCAGGGCTCAGAGGTTGCCGCGCCGCTCCTGCTCGCGCTCGATCGCCTCGAAGAGGGCCTTGAAGTTGCCCTTGCCGAAGCCCATGGAGCCGTGCCGCTCGATCATCTCGAAGAACACGGTCGGCCGGTCCTGGACCGGCTTGGTGAAGATCTGCAGCAGATAGCCGTCCTCGTCGCGGTCGACCAGGATCTTCAGCTCACGGAGCGTCTCCACCGGCACCCGGGTCTCGCCGGCCCACTCGCCGAGGGTGTCGTAGTAGGAGTCGGGGGTGTCCAGGAACTCCACGCCGGCGGCGCGCATCGCCCGGACGCTCGCGACGATGTCATTGGTGGCCAGCGCGATGTGCTGGACGCCGGGGCCGCCGTAGAACTCCAGGTACTCGTCGATCTGCGACTTCTTCTTCGCGATCGCGGGCTCGTTGATCGGGAACTTCACCTTCAGCGTGCCGTCGGCGACGACCTTCGACATCAGCGCGCTGTATTCGGTGGCGATGTCGTCGCCCACGAATTCCTTCATGTTGGTGAAGCCCATGACGTTGTTGTAGAAGGCCACCCACTCGTTCATCTTGCCGAGTTCGACGTTGCCGACGCAGTGGTCGATGGCCTGGAAGCGCCGCGGGCCGGTCTCCACCAGGGACTCGGCGGCGACGAAGCCGGGCAGGTAGGGGCCGTCGTAGCCGGAGCGCTCGACGAGGGTGTGCCGGGTCTTGCCGTACGTGGCGATGGCCGCCAGGACGACGGTGCCGTGCTCGTCCTGGAGCTCGTAGGGCTTCTCCAGGCCGGTGGCGCCGTGGGCGACGGCGTGCTCGTAGGCGGCACGGGCGTCCGGGACCTCGATCGCGAGGTCGATGACACCGTCCCCGTGGGCCGCGACATGACCGGCGAGGAAGCGGCCCCATTCCGTCGTGGGCCGGATCACGGAGGTGAACACGAACCGGGCGCCGCCGGATTCGAGCACATAACTCGCGGTCTCGCGGCTGCCGTTCTCCGGGCCGGAGTAGGCGACGCGCTGCATGCCGAAGGCGGTGGAGTAGTAGTGCGCGGCCTGCTTGGCGTTGCCGACGGCGAAGACGACCGCGTCCATCCCCTTGACCGGGAAGGGGTCCGCCTGCCGGGCCGTGTCGGGGGCGATGGGCTGGGTGTGCATCGTGGTGTCTGCCATGGTCGCAGAGTCCCTCCGATCCACAAGGTGCGCAATAGTTTGCGAATCTCCTGGGCATTATGCATAGCGAAGAGGCGGATCAGCCGGGCTATCTGTACATGATGACCATTGAAAGGGAGAGCACAGACGATGGCGATCGATCATTTGGACGGGGCGCTGCTGGAGCTGCTCGCCGAGGAGCCGCGGATCGGCGTCCTGGAGGCGTCCCGGCGGCTGGGGGTGGCGCGCGGGACGGTCCAGGCCAGGCTGGACCGGCTTCAGTCGAATGGAGTGATCCGGGGCTTCGGGCCGGATGTGGACCCGGCGGCGCTCGGCTATCCCGTGACCGCTTTCGCCACACTTGAGATCAAACAGGGGCAAGGCAATGACGTACGTGCCCACTTGACGACCGTTCCCGAGGTGCTGGAGCTGCATACAACGACGGGACACGGGGACATGCTCTGCAGGCTCGTCGCCCGGTCCAACGCCGATCTACAGCGGGTGATCGACCGGGTTGTGGGCTTTGATGGGATCGTGCGGGCATCGACGGCAATCGTCATGGAAAATCCAGTTCCGTTGCGGATCGTCCCGCTGGTGAAACAGGCATCGGGAGACTGAACCGAGGAGACCGAGTGAGCTTCTGGGAGTACGTCGGCACCCGGCACGCCCAACTGCTGACGGATACGTATCAGCACGCCAGCGCGGTCTTCCAGTGCATGGTGCTCGCCACCCTGCTGGGGGTCTTCATCGCCGTGGTGACCTACCGCAGCGAATGGGCGGGCAACCTCGCCACCACCTCGACCGCCACCATCCTGACCATCCCCTCCCTGGCCATGATCGGTCTGCTGATCCCGATCGTCGGCCTGGGCGTCCCCCCGACGGTGATCGCGCTGACCCTGTACGGGCTGCTGCCGGTGGTCCGTAACGCCATCGTCGGACTGCGCGGGGTGGACCCGGACCTGGTCGATGCGGCAAACGGCATCGGGATGTCCCGCACCGCCCGGCTCTTCCGCGTGGAACTGCCGCTGGCCTGGCCGCCCATCCTCACCGGCATCCGGGTCGCCACCCAGATGCTGATGGGCATCGCCGCCATCGCCGCCTTCGCCTCCGGCCCCGGCCTGGGCAACGAGATCTTCCGTGGCATCGCCTCGCTGGGCAGCGCCAACTCCCTCAACCAGGTGCTCTCCGGCACCCTCGGGATCGCCATCCTCGCTCTTCTCTTCGACGCCGCGTACGTCCTGATCGGACGCCTGACCATCTCCAGGGGGATCCGTGCCTGAGACGCCAGAGAACGCCACCACCTCCGGGGCCAGGATCCATCTGGAGAACCTGACGAAGATCTACCCGGGGAGCCCCGGCCCCGCGGTGGACAACGTCAACCTGGAGGTCAAGGCCGGCGAGATCGTGATCTTCGTGGGCCCCTCGGGCTGCGGCAAGTCCACCTGTCTGAAGATGATCAACCGGCTGATCGAGCCGACCTCCGGGCGGATCCGGATCGGCGACGAGGACGTCACCGACATGGACCCGGTCAAGCTGCGCCGCAAGGTCGGCTACGCCATCCAGGCGTCCGGCCTCTTCCCGCACATGACGGTCGCCCAGAACATCGCGCTGGTCCCGAAGATGCTCGGCTGGTCCTCGTCCAAGGTCAAGAACCGGGTCGAGGAGATGCTCGACCTGGTCGGCCTGGACCCGGGCGAGTTCCACGGCCGCTACCCCCGTCAGCTCTCCGGCGGCCAGCAGCAGCGCGTCGGGGTGGCCCGCGCGCTCGCCGCCGACCCGCCCGTCCTGCTGATGGACGAGCCGTTCGGCGCCGTCGACCCGATCACCCGCGACCACCTCCAGGACGAGCTGATCCGCCTCCAGCACGAGCTGCACAAGACCATCTGCTTCGTCACCCACGACTTCGACGAGGCCATCAAGCTCGGCGACCGCATCGCGGTGCTCCGCGAGCGCTCGCACATCGCCCAGTTCGACACCCCCGAAGCCATCCTCACCAACCCGACGGACGACTTCGTCTCGGGTTTCGTGGGTGCCGGGGCGGCGCTCAAGAGGCTGAACCTCACCCGCGTACGGGACGTGGGCGTGGTCGACTTCCCCACGGCCGGCCTCGACGACCCGCTGCAGTCCATCTTCGACCGGCTGCGCTCCGGTTCCCACAACGAGTTGCTGCTGCTGGACCGCAACCGCCGCCCGTACAAGTGGCTGCGCCGCGGCGATCTGTCCCTGGCCAAGGAGTCGCTGGCCCGCGCCGGCACCCTGGTGGCCGACACGGTGACCCGGGACGCGACGCTGCGCGACGCCCTGGAGGCCGTGCTCACCGACAACGCGGGCCGGGTCGCGGTCACCGGGCGGCGCGGCGAGTACATCGGCGTGGTCGACATGGAGACGCTGATGAACAACGTCCATGAACTGCTGGAGGCGGACCGCCTCGAAGCCGTCGAGCATCAGCACCAGCTCCAGGAACTGCGCGCCCGCCGCACGCATCTGGCGCAGGAGGGCGTGGACGGCGCCGACGGCGGCCAGGGGGTCAAGGCATGAGCCCCCGCGACGGGAGCAGCCCGCACGGCGGGGGCGGACCGCACGGCGGGGGCGGCCCCCGCCGGGGCGAGCGGCGCCCGAGCGACCACGAGGCCCTCGCCTTCCGCGACGAGGTCGAGATGGAGCAGCGGGAGGTGGCGTCCGGCGAGGCGCCCGCCCCGTCCGCGGCGGTCGGCCGGCGCCGGATCAGCTGGCAGAAGTGGACCTTCATGCCGGCCTTCCTGGTGGCCGCGCTGCTCGCCACCTGGCTGTGGTTCCGCGGCGCCCGGCTGGACTCCATCGCCCACCAGGCGGTGGACAACGGCAAGGTGTGGCTGGCGCTGCGCCAGCACATCCAGCTCACCGCGGTCTCCACCTTCTTCGTGCTGATCATCGCGATCCCGCTGGGCATCGCGCTGACCCGGTCCAAGCTGCGCAAGGCCACCCCGGTCGCGATGGCCTTCGCCAACCTCGGGCAGGCCATCCCGGCCCTGGGTCTGCTGATCCTGCTGGTCATCTGGCTGGGCATCGGGGCCCGCTCGGCGATCGTCGGCATGGTCATCTACGCCGTGCTGCCGGTCCTCGCCAACACCATCGCCGGACTGCGCGGCATCGACCCGACGCTGACCGAGGCGGCCCGCGGCATCGGGATGTCCCCCATGGGTGTGCTCACCAAGGTCGAACTCCCCCTGGCCGTACCGCTGATCCTGGCGGGCGTCCGCACCGCGCTGGTGCTGAACGTCGGCACCGCGACACTGGCCACCTTCGGCGGGGGCGGCGGGCTCGGCGACCTGATCTCGGCGGGCATCGTCACCCAGCGGATGCCCGTACTGATCCTCGGTTCCGTGCTCACCGTGGCGCTCGCCCTGCTGGTCGAATGGCTGGCGTCGCTGGCCGAACTGCTGCTGCGGCCGCGGGGACTGGAGGCGACGGCATGAGGAACCACCCGCGTCCGGCCCCGCGCCGCCGTCCCGGAGCACGCCGGGCCGCCCTCCTCGCCGTCGCCCTGCTCGCCACGGCCGTGCTCGGTGGCTGCGGCCTGGTCAGCGGCAGCGCCATGACCGACAACGTGCGGCCGGGGCCGAAAGCCGGCTACCCGGGGCGCCCGCTCACCGGGGCGAATCTGACCGTGACCTCGAAGGAGTTCACCGAGCAGATCATCCTCGGCCAGATGATGGGCATCGTCTTCGAGGCGGCCGGCGCCAAGGTCATCGACAAGACCAGCATCCAGGGTTCGATCGGCGCGCGGGAGGCCGTCAAGTCCGGCACGGCGGACGCCGCGTACGAGTACACCGGCACCGGCTGGATCACCTACCTCGGCCACACCAAGCCGATCGTCAACCCGCAGCAGCAGTGGAAGGCGGTCCGCGACGCGGACCGGAAGAACGGCATCGTCTGGCTCCCGGCGTCGACGCTGAACAACACCTACGCGCTGGCGCTGAACCCCGCGAACCAGAAGAAACTGGGCGTGCACAACCTCTCGGAGGTCGCGGCGCTGTCCCACAAGAACCCCGGCGCCGTGACGATGTGTGTGGAGAACGAGTTCGCGACCCGCAACGACGGCCTGCCGGGCATGGCGCGGGCCTACGGCATGAACGTGCCGTCCGCCAACATCCGCAAAATGACCGGCGGTGTCGTCTACACCGAGACGGAGAAGGGCACCTGCGCATTCGGCGAGGTCTTCACCACCGACGGCCGGATCAAGGCCATGCATCTGCACGTCCTGGCCGACGACAAGCACTTCTTCCCCAACTACAACGTCGCGCCCGAGATCAACGCCCAGGCCCTGAAGAAGTACCCGGCCATCGCCGAGGTCCTGGCTCCGGTCACCAAGGCCCTCAACAACACCGTCGCCCAGGAGCTGAACCGCAAGGTCGACGTGAACGGCCAGGACCCGCACGAGGTCGCCAAGGACTGGCTGCTGCGGGAGGGGTTCATCAAGGAGGGGTAAGGCACAGGGAAGGGTGAGGTACCGGGAAGGGCGAGGCACGAAGAGGCCTGGCCGCGGGAGGCGAGGCAGGACGCTGCGGCAGCTCAGCGGCTCAGCAGCTCAGCTGCTCAGCAGCTGGGTACCTTGCCCCCGGTCTGCAGGGCCTTCAGTGCGTCCACCGCGCCGTCCAGCGTCGTGACCGGCACCAGCCGCATCCCCTTCGGCAGCTCCGCCCGCGCGTCCGTGCACTCCTTGCGCGGCACCAGGAAGACCGAGGCACCGTCCCGGTGTGCGGCCTGCGTCTTCAGCGGGACCCCGCCCACCGCGCCGACGTTCCCGCCGGCGGTGATGGTCCCCGTCCCGGCGATGGTGTGGCCACCGGTCAGGTCGTGGCCCGCCCCGTCGCCGTCCAGCTTGTCGACGATGCCGAGGGCGAACATCAGCCCGGCGCTCGGTCCGCCGACGTCCGCGAGGCTCAGCTTGACCTTGATGTCCTTGGCGGACTTGCCGAGGTGGCCGAGCGCGGCACTGGTGGCGGTGTCCTGGGATTCCTGCATCTGCTTGGCGTTGTGCTCGGCGATCTCCTCGGTGTTGTTGCCCACCGGGTAGACCGCCTCCCGCGGCATCACGGCCTCGTCCGTGCGGAACCAGCCCTTGAGGATGTCCGACAGATGGACCGAGGCGTCCGGGCCGGTGGCGACGATCGAGGTCATCCGCAGCTGCCCGCTCGTCTTACGGGAGCCCGCGCCGGTGATGGTGATCACCGGCTTGCCCTTGTCCACCCCGAGGACATTCGCCGTCATGCCCGGATAGGCGACGGAATACGGCAGCGGGGCGAGCGCCGCCGTGATGAGGAGGGCGAGAACGAGGGCGGTGCAGACCGCCAGGGCGCGGGTGCGTGAGGACACTCCGCCACCCTAGTTGACCCCCGCCTCACCAGGGCCGCAAGGAGCTGTGGCCTCACGACACGGCCACCGCCCCTTCACACTCCGTGACCCCGCACCGGACCCCGGCCTCAGCGCAGCGCCTCGGCCACCTCACGGGCCGCGTCCACCACCCGCGGTCCGATCCGCTCGGAGACGGTGTCGGCGAGCATCACCACGCCCACGCTCCCCTCGATGCCGCTCACCCCGATCAGCGGTGCCGCCGCACCGCTCGCGCCGGCCTCCAGCTCCCCGTGCGTCAGGGCGAGTCCGGCGTCCTGGATACGGCCCTGCCGGGCCTTGAGGATCGCCCGCCCGGCGGCTCCCCGGTCCAGCGGATGACGGAACCCCGCCCGGTAGGCCACGTGGTAATCGGTCCAGGTCGGCTCCACCACGGCGACGGCCAGCGCCTCCGTACCGTCGACGAGGGTGAGGTGCGCGGTGGCCCCCACGTCCTCGGCGAGCGACCGCAGCGCGGGCAGTGCGGCCTCCCTGACCAGCGGATGCACCTGACGGCCCAGGCGCAGCACGCCCAGCCCGACCCGGGCCCGGCCGCCGGTGTCGCGGCGCACCAGAGCGTGCTGTTCCAGCGTGGCCAGCAGACGGTAGACCACCGTGCGGTTGACACCGAGCTTGTGGGACAGCTCGGTGACGGTCAGCCCGTGGTCGGTGTCGGCGAGCAGTTTGAGGACGCGCAGCCCTCGGTCGAGGGTCTGGGAGGTCTCTGCGGTCACGACGCCTCCTGGGTGAGTGGCGGCCCTCGGACGCGACGCGCTGCGAGTACCGGAGCAGCGCGCGCTAGAGGCCGCCGGCCGCATGGCACCGGCTGCGCTCCGCGGCGGCGCTGCCACGGGGCGTGTGCGTGACCGGGACAGTAGCGATCCAGTCCGGTGAGCGGAAGGGTCCGTCCAGAATCCGGGCTTTCCTGCCCGGAATATCCCCGTAGGTCCGCCCACAGCGGACTGTTGTGTTTCAGGTAGGGCTACAGCGCCATCCGGGCGTTACGGGCGTGCGCGCGCCGGCACCCGGCGTCGGGGAAGAGGTCCGGGAGCCGGGGAGCGGGGAAGCCCGGGAGTCAGGAAGCCGGGGAAGCCGGGCCGGGGAAGCCGGGGAAGCAAAGGCACGGGGGGGGCGGCACGGAGCCGGCGCACCGCCCCACCGGGCGCGGGCGGACTCACCGCATCCGCGTGGCCCACTCCCGTACCTTCTTGATCCGCTCACCCAGCTGCCCGGCGGTGGCCTCCGCGCTCGGCGGCCCGCCGCACACCCGCCGCAGCTCGGTGTGGATCACCCCGTGCGGCTTTCCGCTCTGGTGGACATACGCCCCCACCAGCGTGTTCAGCTGCTTTCTGAGTTCCAGCAGCTCCTTGTGCGTGACCACCGGGCGCCGCTCGGCCGGCAGCTCCAGCAGGTCCGCTTCCTCATCCGGCCGCTTCTTGCTGTGCGCGATCTGCCGGGCCTGCCGCTTCTGCAGCAGCATCTGCACCTGGTCGGGCTCCAGCAGCCCGGGGATGCCGAGGTAGTCCTGCTCCTCCTCGCTGCCCGCGTGCGCCTGCATGCCGAACTCGGCACCGTCGTAGAGCACCCGGTCGAAGACCGCCTCGGACTCCAGCGCCTCGAAGGAGAACTGCTCCTGCTCGCCGGTGTCCTCGTCCTGCTCCTTGTTCGCCTCGTCCATCTCCTTCTCGGACTCGGCGTACGGGTCTTCCTCCCCGTCCTTCTTCGGCTTGTCCAGGACGTGGTCGCGCTCGACCTCCATCTCATTGGCGAAGCCGAGCAGCATCGGGACGGTGGGCAGGAAGACGGAGGCGGTCTCACCGCGCTTACGGGAGCGCACGAAACGGCCCACGGCCTGCGCGAAGAACAGCGGCGTCGAGATCGTGGTGGCGTACACCCCGACCGCCAGCCGCGGCACGTCCACCCCCTCGGACACCATCCGGACCGCGACCATCCAGCGGTCCTGGGAGTACGAGAAGTCGTCGATGCGCTGCGAGGCCCCGGTGTCGTCGGACAGCACCAGGGTGGCGCCCTCCCCGGTGATCTCCCGGATCAGCTTGGCGTACGCCCGCGCCTGCTCCTGGTCGGAGGCGATCACCAGCGCCCCGGCGTCCGGGATGGACTTGCGGACCTCGCTCAGCCGCCGGTCGGCGGCGCGCAGCACATTCGGCATCCACTCACCGCGCGGGTCCAGCGCGGTCCGCCAGGCCTGCGAGACCGCGTCCTTGGTCATCGGCTCGCCGAGCCGGGCCGCGATCTCGTCGCCCGCCTTCGTCCGCCAGCGCATGTTGCCGCTGTAGGAGAGGAAGATGACCGGCCGGACGACGCCGTCGCCGAGCGCGTTCCCGTAGCCGTAGGTGTAGTCGGCGGAGGAGCGCCGGATGCCGTCGTTCCCCTCCTCGTACGTCACGAACGGGATCGGGTTGGTGTCGGACCGGAACGGCGTACCGGTCAGCGCCAGCCGCCGGGTGGCGGGCTCGAACGCCTCCAGGCACGCCTCGCCCCAGGACTTGGAGTCACCGGCGTGGTGGATCTCGTCGAGGATCACCAGCGTCTTGCGCTGCTCGATCCGGTTGCGGTGCAGCATGGGCCGTACGCCCACACCGGCATAGGTGACCGCGATGCCGTGGTACTCGCGGCCCAGCGGCCCCGCGCTGTACTCGGGGTCGAGCTTGATCCCTATCCGGGCCGCCGCCTCCGCCCACTGCTTCTTCAGATGCTCGGTCGGCGCGACGACCGTCACCTGCTGCACGACGTGGTGGTGCAGCAGCCACGAGGCGAGCGTGAGCGCGAAGGTCGTCTTGCCGGCGCCGGGCGTCGCGACGGCGAGGAAGTCTCTCGGCTGGGTCTCGATGTAGCGGTCCATGGCCGCCTGCTGCCAGGCACGCAGCTTGTTCGCGGTACCCCAAGGGGCCCGTCCCGGGAATGCCGGGGACAGGTGATGGTTATTGGTGGCGCTGGTGGTGGTAGTCACGGTCTCCGTCGGCTGAACTCGGCGATCGGCAACCGCGTCAGCCTACCCGTGCCCGGGTTCACGCTCCGGGGTTACGGCACCGGCTCACCCTCGGGTGGGACCGAGGTCACATTCGTCATCCGGCCCTGGATACCGGTGATTTCCCTGGTGGGGCCGGGGCTGCGGCGGGCGGCGCCGCGGTCTCACCCCGGCTGCGGCCGCAACCGGGTTGTGACACCGGCACCGGCCAAGCCACCACCGCCCTCGCCGCGAACACGGCCACGAAGGCCGCCGGATGGCTCGCCGGGCCGGCACCGGCGGTGCCCCCGGGCCCGCCCGCCGCGATCGAGCCGCCGCCGAAGGCCCCGAACAGCACACCACTGATGCCGACGAAGGTGACATTTCCCAGCGTCGGACATCTGTAGGGACGCGGAGTTGCTGCCCGCCTCCTGCGGGTGCCGAGGTCGGTGCCGGGGTCGGTGCCGGGGCCTTGCCCGATGCCGAGGCCCTGATCGGTGCCAGGGCCCTGATCGGTACCGAGGCCCTGATCGGTGCCGAGGTCGGTGCCACGGGGGCGGTCAGCGGTCATCGGGCCGGCGTAAGGGCCGTAAGAGGGCTGCGCCCCTGTCGGAAGACGGGGATCGGATCGGCCGTCGAACCTACGCCGCGTGGGGCGGGGCCCATGCCGCGGTGGCCGGAACATCGCCGCGCATCCCCCGCGCCGCGCATCCCCCGCGCCGCGCATCCCCCTCGCCACGCCCCTCGCCACGCCCCTCGCCACGCCCCGTCACATCCCCTCGCCACCGCGCGTCGGGCAAGCTGTCCGTATGCCGCACTTCCGTACGTACGACGATGCCGAGCTCCACTACCGCACCCTCGGCCCGGCCGACTCGCCCCGGCCGCCCCTGGTGTGCCTGGCCGGCGGACCCGGACGGGATGCCGCGTACCTGGGCGACCTCGGCGGGATGGCCGCACACCGGCAGTTGATCATCCCGGACAGTCGCGGCACCGGCGCCTCCCCGGCCGCCACCGACCCGTCCCGCTACGCCTTCCCACAGCTCGCCGAGGACGTCGAGGCACTCCGCGCGCACCTGGGCCTGGAACGGTTCGCCCTGCTCGCGCACGACGCGGGGGCCGCGGTCGCCCAGGCGTACGCGGCGGGGTACCCGCAGCGGCTGACCCGGCTGGTCCTGGTCTGCCCCGGCTCCCGGCTGCAGGGCGAACTCCCCGACGACGCACGGGAGATCTTCGCCGCACGCGCGCACGAGGAGTGGTGGCCGCAGGCTTCGGCGGCGGTGCAGCAACTGGCCGAGACCTCCGACATGGACGAGGTACGGGAGCTGCTGTTCGCCGCGGCGCCACTCGCCTACGGACGCTGGGACGAGCCGCAGCGGGCCCATGCCGCCACGGAGGGCGAGCAGTTGGGGCCGGTGCCGCGGGCCGGGTTCTGGCAGGGCGTGGACGAGCAGCTGCGGCTGGCGCTGCTGGCCGGGCTGCGCGAGGTGGCCTGCCCGGTGCTGGTGGTGACCGGCGACCGGGACGCGGTCACCGGAATGCAGGCGGGCGAACTGGTGGCCGCGTCCTTCCCGGACGCCCGGGTACGGCCGCTGCACGAGGCCGGCCACTACCCGTGGGTGGACGAACCAGAGCTCTTCGGCCCAGTGGTGGAGGAGTTCCTGCACTCGGCGTGAGACACACCCTGCCGACGCCCCGCCCCGGCGGCTCCGCCCCGCTCATGAACGGCATGTTGCCCTGCGTTACCCCGCGTTGCCCCGTATTGCAGCTTCATGACACCCCGCCCCGCACCCTTGCCGGTCCCCCCACCACGCGGCCTACAGTCGGGACCAGCACACCAACCCGGCCGTGTGCCCGAGTGGTTCAGGGGCTCGCCTGCAAAGCGAGTTACGTGGGTTCGAATCCCGCCACGGCCTCGATGCACCGTATGCTCCCGCGCTCGCGCGCGATCACCGCGTGGTGCGTCCTCGATGCGG
The DNA here is from genome assembly GCF_053612065.1 of Streptomyces sp. NPDC054765. Lineage (NCBI taxonomy): Bacteria > Bacillati > Actinomycetota > Actinomycetes > Kitasatosporales > Streptomycetaceae > Streptomyces > Streptomyces sp. NPDC054765. Next base: position 17,109 of record NZ_JBSHBP010000029.1, read on the forward strand.
CTCCCCACCCGTGGGGGCCGCCTCGGGGTGCGTGGGGCACGCCCCTCGGCCCGGCGGGGTCGGTCGTCCCCCGCCTTGCGCCGGGCGTCCAACAGCTCTCCGAGGAAGTCGTTTCCCAGCGGGCTGCCCACGACTGCCCCTCCTACTGCTGCGCCGCCTGTGCCACCGCCGCCTGTGGGCGGATCGGGAGGCGGCCGATGGGGCGGCCGGTGGCGGCGCGGACCGCGGAGGCCACGGCGGCCGGCGAGGTGACGACCGGGATGGCGCTGGCGGGCTTGGCCCCGAACGGGGCGATCACGTCCCGTTCCTCGACGAGCTTGACGATCCGGATGTCCGGGGCGTCCAGCGCGGTCGGCAGTGCATAGCCGGTCAGATCGGGGTGGCGGACCTGGCCGCGGGTGGTGCGCAGGTTCTCCATCAGCGCGGCCCCCAGGCCCTGGGTGACACCGGCCTCGATACGGGCCCGCAGCTGGCGGGGGTTGAGCACCCGGCCCACGTCCTGGGCGACGGTCATCTCCACGACCCGGATGGTGCCGAGTTCGATGTCGACATCGGCGACGCAGCGGATCGCGCAGAACGCGAGGCCGACGAACGCATCGCCCTGGCCGCCCTCGTCCAGCGCCTCGGTCGGATGCGGCCGGCACTGGGCGGTGGCCCACAGTTCCTTGCCGTCCAGCGCCTCGGCGACGGTGGTGCTGAGCACCCCGTCGTAGGAAGTGATTTTGCCGTCGTTGATCTGCAGCAGCTCGGTGGACATCCCGAACTTGTGGGCCAGCGGCTGCAGCAGCTGCGTACGCACCATCTTGGCGGCACGCTCGACGGCGCCGCCGGAGACCCAGGTGTGCCGCCCGTGGCAGGCCGGGCCGGCCGGCGGCTGGTCGGTGTCGACGGCCGCGACCTGCACCTCCTCGACGCCGAGCGTCTCCTGCACGATCTGCCGCGCCAGGGTGGAGAACCCGGACCCGGTCTCGACGGCGGCGCAGATGACGGTGGCGACCGAGCCGCTGACCTTGACGGTGGCGGTGGAGACCTCGTCGGTGCCCTCCGCGCCGAGCATGTGCACCATGCCCAGCGCATAGCCGACGCCGCGGCGCACCGCGCCCGGCTCACCCGCGCCCTCGGGTCCGCCCGGCAGCAGCCACTCCGCTTCGGGCGCGTCCTTGGGCAGTTCGGGAAGCGGCGCCTCCTTGACGGCGCGCAGGAGTTCGTCGACCGGGGCCGGACAGGTCACCGTCTGCCCCGTGGGCAGCAGATCGCCGGTGGCCATGACGTTGCGCAGCCGGATCTCGTCGGGCTCCAGGCCCAGCCGGGCGGCCAGCTTGTCCATCTGGCCCTCGTAGGCGGCGCAGACCTGCATCGCGCCCTCGCCGCGCACATGGCCGGACGGCGGGTTGTTGGTGCGCACCGCCCAGCCGTCGACGACGGCGTGCGGGACGACGTACGGGCCGCAGGAGAAGGACACGGCCGCGGCGAGGGCGTCGGCGGAGGTGTCCGCGTAGGCACCGGCGTCCATCAGGATCTGGGCCTCCACCTTCACCAGCTTGCCGTCGGCGTCCGCATGGTGGCGGTAGCGCAGCAGCGTGGGGTGGCGGTGGGGGTGTGCGAGGAAGGACTCCTCACGGGTCGCGGCGAGCTTGACGGGGCAGCCCGTACGCAGCGCCAGCAGGCCCAGCGGCAGCTGGATGCCGGGGTCCTCGCGGTCGGCGGTGGCGCCGGGCACACCGGTCACCACGACCTTGACCTGCTCCGGTTCGAGGCCGAAGGAGGCGGCGGCGAGATCACGGTCGGTGTGCGGGTCCGTGGAGGCGGTGTAGATCTCCACGCCGCCGTCGGGGCGCGGCACCGCGAGCCCGGCCTCGGCCCCGATGGGCGCCGGGTCCTGGCGGCCGATCCGGTAGAGCCCCTCGACCATCACCTCGCCCACGACATCGGGGTCACCGAAGCGGAGCGGGATGTGCCGGATGAGGTTGCCGTCCGGGTGCAACGGCTCTGCCTCGAAGGCCAGTTGGGGATCGGTGACCGCGTCCTGGATCTCGTACTCGACGGCGATGGCGGCTGCGGCCAGCCGCGCCGTGTCGGGGTGCTCGGCGGCCACGGCGGCGATCGGCTCGCCGTGGTGGCGGACCTCGTCCTTGGCGAACACCGGGCGGTCGGCGGTGCCCCGGCCGTGCCCCGCGTCGCCGGGGACGTCCGCGTGCGTGACGACGACGCGTACGCCCGGCATCTCCTCGGCGGGCTTGGTGTCGACCGACAGGATCCGGGCGCGCGGGTGCGGCGAGCGCAGCACCGCGGCCCACAGCAGCCCTTCGGCCCACAGGTCGGCGGCGTACGGGAAAGTGCCCTCCGCCTTGGCGGGCGCGTCGGTGGACGGCAGGGACACGCCCAGGCCGTGCCCCGGCTCCTCGGCGGGGACCGGGACGCCCGCCGCAGCGGTCGCGGTGACGGCACCCGCGCCATCGGACGTGCCACTCATGCCGAAACCTCGCTTCGCCCGGCCTCGCACTCGCTCAGCGCGCACCCCTCCATGATTCGCTCGCTGCACTCGCTCATGCCGAGCCTCCCGTGTGCGGATCCTGGTCGTGCGGGGCGTGGCCCGTGGGGTCGGTGGGGCTCGTGGGGTCGGCGGGGCCCGCCTGGTGAGGAATACGGGCGGTGTCCGCCGGCGCCGCCGCGTCCGGGTCGTCCGCGGGGGCGTAGGCGGCCTCCGCGGCCTCCGCACGGGACTTGACGACCTCGTCGACGGCGTCCAGTACACCCCGGTAGCCGGAGCAGCGGCAGAGGTTGCCGCACAGCGCCTTGCGGGTCTCCAGCTCGCTGGGGGCGTGGTTGCCCTCCAGGAGGTCGTGGACGGTCATCGCCATCCCCGGTACGCAGAAGCCGCACTGCACCGCACCGGACGCGGCAAGCGCGCGCTGCACGTCGGAGGGCACGCCGTTCTCCGCGAGCCCCTCGACCGTACGGACCTCACTGCCCGCCGTGGTGGCCGCGGGCACCAGACAGGACGCCACCAGCCGCCCGTCCACCTGGACGGAGCAGGCCCCGCACTCGCCCTGCGAGCAGCCGTCCTTGGCGCCTGCCAGACCGAGCCGTTCGCGCAGCACATAGAGCAGCGACTCGCCGATCCAGGCGTCGGTGACCGGGCGGTCGATGCCGTTCACCCGCAGAACGTAGGAGGAGGCGGGGTGTTCGTCGTGGGTGTCGGAGTCGGGGTCGGAGTCGGGGTCGGTGTCGGGGTCGGTGTCGGGGTCGGTGCCGGGGTCGGTGCCGGGGTCGGCCGCGAGGTCCGGGGCGGACGCGGCAGCGGCGGTGGCAACGGGCCCGGCGGAGCCGTCGGCGTCGGCGGGCTCCCCGGTGCCGGTGGGCCGGGCGCCCCCGGTGGCCTCCGTCCGGCCGGCAGTGCCGACAGTGCCGGCATCGTCAGCATCGGTGGCATCCCCCGGCCCGGCACCCACGCCGACGGGCCCGGTGCCCGCCGGGTCGGGCAGGCCGGGCAGGCCGGGCAGGCCGCCGAGGTCCATGGGCTCACCGGGCCCGGTCTGCCCGGTCTGCCCGGTGGGCTCGTTGTGCCCGGTGGGTTCTTTGCGCTCGGTGGGCTGGTGGTGCGTGGTGGGCTCGTCGCGCTCCGGCAGGGCGTGCGCGAAGCCGTCGGCAACCGCCCTGTCGGCAACCGCCCCGGAAGACGAGGCGGATGAGGTGGACGAAACGGGTGACGCGGGTGACGCGGGCGCGGCAGGCCCGCTCGCGTCGCTGACCGGGAACTCACCCGATTCCCCCGGCTGTTCACCCTCGGCCGCCGGGATCGCCCAACCGCCCGCACCGGACACCTCGGCCGCAGCGCCCGCACCGGACACCTCGGCCATACCGTCGGGGCGCTCCGCCGCCTCCTGATGCTGCGCCACTTCCTGATACTGCGGCGCCCCGCCGTGCTGCGGAACCCCGCCGTGCTGCGGCGCCGCCTCCGTGGCCGGCGGCCACTGGGCCAGCGCGTCGGCCGGCAGCGACCAGTGTCCGGTCCCCTCTGCGGCGGCGCCGTTCAGGCCGCCGGCGCCCGTCCCGTACGGGTCGCCACCCGACGGGCCACCGCCGCCGGGCAGTTCACCCCCGGGCAGTTCGCCGCCGGGCAGCTCACCGTCCGGCTCGGCGCCGTGGCCCGGCAGGCTGCCCCCGCGCGCATACGGATCGCCCGCGACGGCGAAGGGGTCGTGCGCCGCCCCGCCGTGCGCGGCGTCCTGCGGCGGTGTTGCGGGGTGTGCTTCCGCCCCGTTCGTGGCGTTCAGCCCGGCGGTGAAGTTCCAGTGCCCGGTCCGGGCGGGCTCACCGGTGTCCGCCGCGTTCCCGGTGCCGTCGTACGCGCCGGCGCCCGGGTACCCGCCCTGGTAGCCGGCGGCGCCACCGGGTGCCGTGTGGCCCGGATATCCGGGATGGCCCGAATGACCGGAGTGGTCGGAGTGGTCGAAGTGGCCCGGCCCGTCGGGGTGGTGGCCCGGCCGGCCACCCGCATGCCCCGTATGCCCCAGCCCCGTATGCCCCGTCAGCCCCTCGTCGCCGAGCAGGTATTCGCCGGATTCCTCCAGGCCGTCGTCCGCCGCCGCGGGGACCGACCAGGTTCCGGTGCCGCCCGCCTCCGGGCTGCCCGCGACGGGCCAGTCCACGGAGTCGCCGTGCCACGGCCGGGCCCCCTCGGGCGCCCCGCCGTGGTAGCCCGTGGAGGGGCCGTGGTGGGCCGCATGCTCCGTCTGGGCCGGGTATCCGGCGGACGGGTCGGCGTATCCGGCCGACGGGTCCGCGAACGGCATCGTCCACTGGCCGGTGGCCGCCGGGTCGGTGCCCGCACCCGCGACCGGCGGGGCGGGGGCGTGCGGGGTGAAGGAGGCCGGCGGGGTGTAGCCGTGGCCGGGTGCGGCGAGCGGCTCGGCGCCCGGGGTGCCGTACCGGGGCGAACCGCCTCCGTAGACCCCGGTGGTGAAGCCCTCCGGGAGCTGCACGAAGGCCGTCGCCTCCGACTCGTACTCACCGCCCTGCGGCAGCGGCTGCCAGCCCTGTTCGGGGTGCGGCTGGTACGGATGACGGTTGTCTGCGTCGCTCATGCCGAGCCCTCACTTCGCTCGGCCTCGCATTCGCGAGGCGCGCACCGTTCGACGATGATCTCCCGGACTCCGGCCGGGGGGATCCCCCTGCTGCGCTCGCTCATGAGAGCGCCCTCCCCAGTGCGCGGCGGGCCAGGGCTGCCACCGTACGGCGCAGGTGCAGTGCGGCCGGCGGCAGGGTGGCCGGTTCCGAACCGTCCTCGGGCGGTGCCGGGTCCGGGATGCAAGCGGCGGCGACATAGTCGCCGAAGGCCGTCAGCGCCTCGGGCACCAGGCCGCGTTCGCCGTCCCAGTCGATGAGCGAGGCCACCCACTGTTCGGCTTCCAGGGGGCGCAGCGGCATGGCGGCGACCGCGCCCACCGCGCAGCGCACACCGCGCCTGGCCGGGTCCAGGACGAGCGCCACGGAGGCGGTGGCCCGGCCGGGGCCGGTGCGGCCGGTGGCCTTGAGGAACGTCTGCGGGGCGTGCAGCAGCGGCACCCGTACGAAGCCGACGAGTTCACCGGGGCCGAGCATCTCCCGGCCGGCCAGCAGATGGCTGACCGGGATCTCGCGGCGGCCGCCGTCGGGACCGGCGATGATCACGGTGGCTTCGAGAGCGGCGAGCACCGGGAGGGTGTCGCCGGTGGGCGCGGAGGTCACGATGTTGCCGCCGAGGGTGCCGGCGTTGCGGACCTGCGGCGGGCCGGCCGCGCGGGCGGCGGCGGCGAGGCCCGGGATCAGCGCGGCGAAGTCGGGGCGTCCCATACGGGCGAGGGTGAGGCCGGCGCCGAGCAGCGCATGGCCGTCCAGGTACTGCCAGCCACGGATTTCGCTGATCCGGCCGAGGCCCACCAGGGCTGCGGGTCTGAGGAGTCCGGCGTTGACTGCCGCCATGAGATCGGTGCCGCCCGCGACGGGCACGGCGGCGGGCATGGCGGTGAGCGCCGCCACCGCCTCGTCGAGCGAGGCCGGCAACGTCACCGTGTGCGACGCGTGCGGTGCGTGCGTGGTCAAGTCAGCTGCCCCTTCCCCGGTGTCCCGGCAGTTCCGCTCCGCCGTACGGTACGTGCTCCCAGCCCGGACGTGGCAACTCTGGCACATCTTCCCGGGCCCCCGGCGCGAGGGTCCGCGAACAGCTCGATCCGTCCCCGGACAAGGCGCTGGTCCGGTTTCGTCCGCCGCCGGCCGTGCGGGAACTGGGGTGTGGCGCGTCGGCGGAGACGCCCGGCGGTACGTCCGGCGGGGCAGCCGCCGTCGGTACGGCGCTGCCCGGTACGGCAGTACGGCGCTGCGAAGCAACCGCCGTACCGCACCACCGTCCCAGGGTCCGGCCGGACGGGCGCCCCCCTTGCACCGGGGCTCACACGTTTGGGGGCGCCCCGTCGATCGGACGTCCGAGCACACCGGGCCGTTTCTGCCAGGGCAGGGGGCCGCCGGGCGGGCGGTAGCCGACGCCGAGGGCGTCGAGGCGGGCGTAGTGGACGGCCATCCGCCGGGTGAAGTCCTGGTAGTCGCGGTCGGCGGGTGCGGGCAGCCGGGACCAGGCGACCTCGGCGAAGGCTGCCAGTCGCGGAAAGACCTGGTAATCGAGGCGCTCCTGACTGTCCATGACCTCGGTCCAGACGTTGGCCTGGGTGCCCAGGACGTGCGCGGCCTGGTCGGGGGTCAGCTCGGGCGGCACCGGCTCGAAGCGGTAGACGTCCTCCAGGGTGCGGACGTAGCCGATCGGTACCGGCTCGTCCGGGGAGGCGTGCTGACGGTGGTCCAGATACACCTGCTGTTCGGGGCACATCACCACGTCATGGCCGGATGTGGCGGCGGCGATACCGCCCGCGTAGCCGCGCCAGGAGGAGACAGCGAAAGGGGCCGCGCGAGGGGGGTCCCCCCGGACGGCGTCCGCGGGAGTGTCCGGCGGGGCGGTGGCGGGCGACGGGCGGGAGCTCCCGGCCGGTCCGCCCTCCAGGATCTCGTCCCAGCCGATCAGCCGCCGGCCGCGGTCGGCGAGCCAGCGGTCGAAGTGCCCGATGAACCAGCTCTGCAGCTCGTCCTCGCCGGCGAGTGACAGCTCGGCGATCCGCGCCTGGGCGGTGGCGGACGCCTTCCACTGGTCCTTGGGGCACTCGTCGCCCCCGAGGTGCACGAACGGCGAGGGGAAGAGCGCGAGGATCTCTTCGAGCACCTGCTCGTAGAACCGCAGGGTGGTGTCGGTGGGTGACAGTACGTTGGGGTTGACGCCCCAGGTGTCCCAGACCTTGAGGGAGGTGGTGTCGATGACGTCGGTGTTGCCGAGTTCGGGGTACGCGGCGATGGCGGCCTGCGAGTGCCCGGGAATGTCGATCTCGGGCACGACGGTGATATGCCGCTGGGCGGCGTAGGCGACGATCTCGCGGATGTCGTCCTGGGTGTAGTAACCGCCGTGCGGGCGCTCGTCCCAGAGGGGGGAGGCCCGGTGGCCGAGTTTGGTGCGCTCCCGCCGGCTGCCGACCTCGGTCAGCTTCGGGTGGCGCGCGATCTCGATCCGCCAGCCCTGGTCGTCGGTGAGGTGGAGGTGCAGGACGTTGAGCTTGTGGGCGGCGAGCAGGTCGATGGAGCGCAGCACCCCGTCCTTGGGCAGGAAGTGCCGTGCGACGTCGAGCAGCATGCCGCGCCATGCGAAGCGGGGGCCGTCCTCGATGGTCTGCTGCGGCAGGACGGCCGCGCGCCCGGGGGCGAGCGGTGCCCGGCGGAAGGCGTGCGGGCCGAGGAGCTGACGCAGCGTCTGCGCCCCCCAGAAGACACCGGCCGGGCTGCCGCCGGTGATCCGTACGCCCCAACGGGGCTCGGCCTCCAGCCGGTAGCCCTCCGCGGGGAGGGCCGGGTCGAGGGCGAGCGCCAGGGTGTCCGTCGCCTCGCCGGAACCGGGCGGGAGCGGCAGGCCGAAGGCCGCGCCGAGGGTGGCGCGCAGCCAGCGTGCGGTGTCCTCGGTGCCGGGCCCGGCCGCCAGCGCGGTCGCCTCGCCCAGGCGGACGGCGCTGCGGTAGGGCCCGTCGATGCTCAGCGGCGCCGGGACCAGGCCGCCGCCCGGTGCCGTGGAAGTGGAGGTGGGATCTGTGTCCGGCATGCCGTCCGTCCTTCACCGCGCCGCCCGGCCCAGGACCGGTCGGCCTGTACGAGTACGAAGAAGACCAGCACGGGGGCGGCCGTCACCGCCGATGCTGCCACGGTCCCGCCCCGGTCGTTCCGGTTCGGCGGGAACGGGAGGAGGACCGGCCGCAACCCGCGCGGCGCAATTCCGGGCGGACCACGGGCGGTTGTGCACCCCGCACGAAGGCGGTGCGCACCGGTACGGCCGGGGACAGTGGCGGTGCGCACCGGTACGGGAACGGTGGACGGCATCCGTACGGCGCCCCGGAGCGGGGGACGTTGGACGGCATCCGTACGGCGCACCCCCCCGCGGGGCGTCGGCCGCTCACCCGATCCGGGTACGGCTACGGCTACGGCTACGGCTACGGCTACGGCTACGGCTACGGCAGTCTCCCGCCCGGCCCGGTGCGCCCGGCACCCGGGCGGGTACGCCGACGGACCCGGTCCGCGCCCGGCGGGGTACGCCGACGGACCCGGTCCGCGAGGGACCCGGGCCCGTACCCAAGACGGCCGAGGCGGGACACCGACTCCGCAGGACGGACAGCCACGTCAGGGCGAAATCCGCGCCGCGCCGGGGAACTACGCCGTGCCGGGACGGCTGCGCCGCACCGGACGCCTGCCGCACACCGGACGCCTGCGTCCCGCCGCCCGGCGGCTCAGCGGCCCCGATGCGCTCGCGCTCCGGGACCGGCCGTGGCCGGCCGGGCGTCGCGGCCTGCGGCTGCTACTTCTTGCCACCGTCCTTGCCGCCCTTGTCCTTGTCGCCACCGGCGCCCATGGACTCGAAGATCTCCTTGCACATGGGGCAGACCGGGTACTTCTTCGGGTCGCGCCCCGGAACCCAGACCTTCCCGCACAGCGCCACGACGGGGGTGCCGTCGAGCGCGCTCGCCATGATCTTGTCCTTCTGGACATAGTGGGCGAAGCGCTCGTGGTCGCCGTCGCCGTGCGACACCTGTGGTGTCGGCTCTACGAGGGTCCCCGTACCTGCCCCGCGCTCGGGCTCAAGAGTGCTCATAACAGCCAAGGGTACTCACGCCCGCGGCAACCCGGGAGCCTCGGCCTGCCACCACGGGGAGCGCACGACCCGCCGTCGCCACCCCGGCGACCGCCCGGCGGAGCACAGACGGCACCGGCCCGCCCGGCGGCCCCCGGGCCGGACGCTTCCCCAGGACGGGGACGCCCTAGGAAGCCACCGCCATCCCGCCCCGCGCCCCGGCCGTCAGGCCCAGCTTCGTGGCGAACGCCAGCGCGGCGTCCGGCCGGACCTCGTACCAGCAGTCCGGACCGCAGACCGTGTCCAGCAGCGTGCCGATGTCCGCCGCGCCGACCGTGCGGGCCTCGGCCGCGGCGAGGAAGGACCGGACCGCGGCCAGGGCGTCCACCTCGGTCTCCGTGCGGGCCACCAGGTCCTCGGCGATGTCCCGGACCGCGTCATCACCGGGCGCGACCCAGCTCATGGCCGTCTCCAGGCCGTCGTCCGGCATCTTCTCGGGGTACGGCGCACGGGCCCAGGTGCCGTCCTGCCACCAGTAGACGAACCCGAAGAGATTGCCCTCGGCGTCCTCTCGCAACTGCTCCCGGGGCAGCCACTCGGGGCCGCCGGCCAGGAAGTCGATCTGTCTGCCGCCGCAGTGCGTATGGCTGCCGTCCGAGTCCTGGCCGCACAGCAGGGCCCGGCCGTCCTCGAACATTTTCAGCCGCCACCAGTAGCTTCCGCCGCCGTTCCAGCACTGCAACCCATGGTCGCCCCAGGAGAATTCGTCCCCGTCGTCCATGGCGGCCGCCACTACCGCCAGCGTCGCGGCGCGCGCCCACAGGCGCTCCGGGTGATCCAGGTCCTCAGGCACGCTCGGCCTGTGCATGGCTCTCTCCCCCGCTTGTCCAGCGCGGCCCCGCCGACGCGACCACGCACCGTCCCCTGTCGTCTCGAACCATAGCGACGGGGTCTGACAATTCCCCATGACGCCGTCACAATAATCAAGTCGTCAACAAAATCCGGCCCGGCGCGCCCGCCACCCACCGGTGTCCGGGACCCGGCCGGGCCGTCCGGCCCGCGGCCCGCACCCGCCGCCCACCGCAACCCGGCCCCCAGCACCGGCCCCCAGCACCGATCACCGGCCCCGGCCGCGAACCACAGCCCGCCGAGGGTCAGTTCAGCGAGGGATCGTCCGGATAGGTGGCCACCATCGCCAGCTCGTTGCGCTGCCGGCGCAGCACCGCGCGCCACAGCTGTTCCGGGTCGGGCGAGGAGACATCGCCGGGCTCGGACTCGACGACGTACCAGGCGCCCTCGACCAGTTCGTCCTCCAGCTGGCCGGGGCCCCAGCCCGCGTATCCGGCGAAGATCCGCAGACTGCCGAGCACCGCCGCGAGGAGTTCCGGCGGGGCCTCCAGATCGACCAGGCCGATGGCACCGTGCACCCTGCGCCAGCCCAGCGGCTCGTCACCCGACTGGACACCCGCCCGGTCCGCGGCGGGTACGCCGGCCGTCTCCGCGCCGTCGCCACTGGTCCGCGCACCGCTGTCCACCGACGCGGTACCGCCCTCACCGGACAGCCCGCCGGGCACCACGGCCACCCCGAGTGCCGAGTCCAGCGACACCGGGCCGCCCTGGAAGACCACGCCCGGTTCACCGGCCAGTGCGGCCCAGGGCGCGAGGATGTCCGCGACGCCGACCGGCGTGGGCCGGTTGAGGACCACGCCGAGGGAGCCCTCCTCGTCGTGGTCGAGGAGCAGCACCACCGCGCGGTCGAAATTCGGATCGGCGAGCGCGGGCGTCGCGACAAGAAGCCGGCCTGTGAGCGAGGACACCTCGGTCATGGCCACATGATCCCGCACTTCTGCCCGGAACGGGGAGTCAACGCCCGTACCCGGGCGAGAGCAGGGCAGGGCGTACGGCGGCAGCCCCGGCGCACCACCTCGGCACCAGATAGGCCATTCAAGACATTCCCCGACAATTTCAGCCAAAGGTCGATTACAGATCAAAGGCGGAACGTAGCGGAGCGTGTTGTCACAAAGCCATTACACGCCCGGAGCCTGCACGGGCCTACGGACTCACTCCCGCCCGCCCTTACCATTTCAGCTTGGCCCCTGCCCGTCTCCAGGAACGCGAGATCCATGACCGTCTCTACTGACGACGTACTGCTTGTCCACGGCGGCACCCCGCTCGAGGGCGAGATCCGGGTTCGCGGCGCGAAGAACCTTGTGCCCAAGGCCATGGTCGCCGCCCTCCTCGGCAGCGGCCCCAGCCGGCTGCGCAATGTGCCCGACATCCGCGACGTACGCGTGGTGCGCGGGCTGCTCCAACTGCACGGCGTCACGGTGCGCCCGGGTGACGAGCCGGGCGAGCTGATCCTCGACCCGTCGCACGTGGAAAGCGCCAACGTCGCGGACATCGACGCCCACGCGGGCTCCTCGCGGATCCCGATCCTGTTCTGCGGCCCGCTGCTGCACCGCCTCGGCCACGCCTTCATCCCCGGCCTGGGCGGCTGTGACATCGGCGGCCGGCCGGTCGACTTCCACTTCGATGTGCTGCGCCAGTTCGGTGCGACGATCGAGAAGCGTGCCGACGGGCAGTACCTGGAGGCCCCGCAGCGGCTGCGCGGCACCAAGATCCGGCTGCCGTACCCGTCGGTCGGCTCGACCGAGCAGGTGCTGCTGACCGCCGTCCTGGCCGAGGGCGTCACCGAGCTGTCGAACGCCGCCGTGGAGCCGGAGATCGAGGACCTCATCTGCGTACTGCAGAAGATGGGCGCGATCATTTCCATGGACACCGACCGGACCATCCGGATCACCGGTGTCGACAAGCTCGACGGCTACACCCACCGCGCCCTCCCGGACCGCCTGGAGGCGGCCTCCTGGGCGTCCGCGGCGCTGGCCACCGAGGGCAACATCTACGTCCGCGGCGCGCAGCAGCGGTCGATGATGACCTTCCTCAACACCTTCCGCAGGGTCGGCGGCGCCTTCGAGATCGAGGACGAGGGCATCCGCTTCTGGCACCCGGGCGGCCTGCTCAACGCCATCGCCCTGGAGACCGACGTCCACCCCGGCTTCCAGACCGACTGGCAGCAGCCGCTGGTCGTCGCACTGACCCAGGCGTCGGGCCTGTCGATCGTGCACGAGACGGTCTACGAGTCCCGGCTCGGCTTCACCTCCGCGCTCAACCAGATGGGCGCGCACATCCAGCTCTACCGGGAGTGCCTGGGCGGCTCCGCCTGCCGCTTCGGGCAGCGCAACTTCCTGCACTCCGCGGTCGTCTCCGGCCCCACCAAGCTGCAGGGCTCCGACCTGGTCATCCCCGACCTGCGCGGCGGCTTCTCGTATCTGATCGCGGCGCTGGCGGCGCAGGGCACCTCCCGGGTGCACGGCATCGACCTGATCAACCGCGGCTACGAGAACTTCATGGAGAAGCTCGTGGAGCTGGGCGCCGATGTCGAGCTGCCGAACGGTGCACTGCCCAACTGAGTCCGGCGCGCCGCCCACCGGGCGCGCCGCCCCACCGGGCACGGCACACCGGGCACGGCACACCGCCCAACTGGGTGTGGGGGGAGCGGTGTTCCGCCGCTCCCCCCACACCCACCCGCGTACCCTCCCCGCCCGGCCCTCCGCCACCGGCACCGGCTTCTCGTGCGGGGTGACCGTGCAGCGTGCGCCCGGTGTCAGATCGCCGAGGCACTGCGCCGGGCGATCACCGACGGGCAGCTCCCCGTGGGCAGCGCACCGCCCTCGGAGACCGAACTCGCCGCCACCCACGGCGTCTCACGCGGCACGGTCCGCCGGGCGCCGGCCGCGCTGCTCGCCGAGGGCCTGACCGGCTCCCGCCAGGGCGCCCGGTATCTCGCGCTGCGCACCTCGGCCCAGCCAGAGGTTCACCGAGCTGCGCAGCTCCGCCCAGTGGGCGCGCGCGGACCGGCCGGCCCGCACCCCGGCCGGCTGTCACCGCACACCACCGCCCCGGGCCCTTCGGTCCCCCGCCCCGCCCCCGCCCTCACCAGCGAACAGCGAGCCCGCACATGCCCGTGATCCCCCCGCCCGCCCGTACGCTCCCCGCGGCCCTGCTGTGCGACATGGACGGCACCCTCGTCGACACCGAGCACCAGTGGCTGGACACGGTGGCCGGCTTCCTGCGGGAGCAGGGCCGCACGGCCACCGGCGAGGTGCTGGCGGAGTTCGCCGGGGCCCCGGTGGACGCCGCCGCCGAGCGCCTGGTGCGCGAGCACGGGGTGTGCCTCGGCGTGACCCGGACGGCCGCCCGGCTGGACGAGGACTTCACCGCCCGGGTCGCCGCGGGCGTCACCGTCCAGCCGGGTGCGCTGCGGCTGCTGGACCGGGCGCGGGCGCTGGGCATACCGGCCGCCCTGGTCACCGCCTCCGAGCGGCATGTCGCCGATCTGGTGCTGCGCACGCTCGGCGCGCACCGCTTCGCGCTGTCGGTCACCTCGGGCGAGGCGCCGCGCGGCAAGCCGCACCCGGACCCCTATCTGGCCGCCGCGGCCGGCCTCGGCGTCGACCCCGCGGACTGCCTGGCCGTGGAGGACACCCCCACGGGCGCGACGGCGGCGCTGGCCGCGGGCTGCCGGCTGCTGGCCGTACCGAGCGTGCCGGGCATCGTTCCGGGCCCCCGTACGGCCGTGGTGGCCTCTCTGGAGGACGTGGACCTCGCGGACTTCCCGTTCACCCCCGCCGCCTGATCCCGGGGGCCACAGGCCGCCCGGACGGGCGCGGACCGCCCGCGGGTCGCGGCGGGCCCGGTGGAACACGAAAGGGCGGCCATCCCTGGGAGGGATGGCCGCCCTTCATGCCGTGCTAGGGGTGTTACTTGCCCTTGGCGGCTTCCTTGAGCTTGGAGCCCGCGGAGACCTTCACGCTGTAGCCGGCCGGGATCTGGATCGGGTCGCCGGTCTGCGGGTTGCGCGCGGTGCGAGCGGCACGGTGGGTGCGCTCGAAGGTCAGGAAGCCGGGGATGGTGACCTTCTCGTCGCCCTTGGCGACGACCTCACCGATCACCTCGGCGAGGGCGGCCAGAACGGCGTCGGCGTCCTTGCGGGTCACCTCGGCACGATCGGCCAGAGCGGCCACCAGCTCACTGCGGTTCATGTTTGTACTCCCGTGTTCTTCTTGCCAATGAGGCGTGAGATCGAAGCCGATGCTGCCAGGGTCCTCGGACAGTCCCCGGACCCGGGTCTGGTGCCAGACCCTCGCGCCCGATTACGCATCCTGCCCCCACCTGCGGCGGTAAAGCCAATCCGGCACCCAGGAGGGTCACACGAAAAGCGCCACTGCCTCGTTAGTGGTGACGCTCCGTATCATTCCCGCTCCGGGCCGGCCCCACAGGGCGGCGGTCGCTTGCTGCCCGCCACCCTATGGGGGCCCCAACGACGGCGTGTCCAGCGACGCGCCGTGTCAGACCGTCGTGGCGGCCGTCACAGCCGCATCGCCACTCTTCGCGGCGTTCCGTACCGCATCGGCCACCGCGCCCGCGACCTTCTCGTTGAAGACGCTGGGGATGATGTAGTTCGGGTTGACCTCGTCCTCCAGGACGACGTCCGCGAGGGCGCCGGCCGCGGCCAGCATCATCTCGGTGTTCACCGTACGGGAATGGGCGTCGAGGAGGCCGCGGAAGACGCCGGGGAACACCAGGACGTTGTTGATCTGGTTCGGGAAGTCCGAGCGGCCGGTGGCCACGACGGCGGCGGTCTGCCGGGCGACGGCCGGGTCGACCTCCGGGTCGGGGTTGGCGAGGGCGAAGACGATCGCGCCGTCGGCCATCTTCGCGACGTCGTCGCCGTCCAGGACGTTGGGCGCGGAGACGCCGATGAAGACGTCTGCGTCGACCACGGCCTCCTTGAGGGTGCCGGTGACGCCCTCGGGGTTGGTGTTGTCGGCGATCCAGCGCAGCGGTGAGTCCGGGTCGGCGTCGACCAGGTCCGGACGGCCGGCGTGCACCACACCGTGGATGTCGGCGACGACGGCGTGCCGGACGCCGGCGGCCAGCAGCAGCTTGAGGATGGCGGTGCCGGCCGCGCCGGCGCCGGACATCACGACCCGGACGTCCTCGGCCTTCTTGCCGACGACGCGCAGCGCGTTGGTGAGCGCGGCGAGCACCACGATGGCGGTGCCGTGCTGGTCGTCGTGGAAGACCGGGATGTCCAGGGCCTCGCGCAGCCGCGCCTCGATCTCGAAGCAGCGGGGGGCGGAGATGTCCTCCAGGTTGATGCCGGCGAAGCCCGGGGCGATCGCCTTGACGATCTCCACGATCGCGTCGGTGTCCTGGGTGTCCAGGCACAGCGGCCAGGCGTCGATGCCGGCGAAGCGCTTGAAGAGGGCCGCCTTGCCCTCCATGACGGGCAGCGCGGCCTTGGGGCCGATGTTGCCCAGGCCCAGCACCGCGGAGCCGTCCGTGACGACCGCGACGCTGTTGCGCTTGATGGTCAGGCGGCGGGCGTCCTCGGGGTTGTCGGCGATGGCCTGGCAGACGCGGGCGACACCGGGGGTGTAGATCATCGACAGGTCGTCACGGTTGCGGATGGGGTGCTTCGACGACATCTCGATCTTGCCGCCGAGGTGCATGAGGAACGTACGGTCGGAGACCTTGCCGAGGGAGACGCCCTCGATGCCGCGCAGCTTGGAGACGATCTCGTCCGCGTGGGCGGTGGAGGACGCGGCGATGGTGACGTCGATCCGGAGCTTCTCGTGGCCGGAGGCCGTCACGTCGAGGCCGGTGACCGAGCCGCCGGAGGACTCCACGGCCGTGGTGAGCTGGGAGACCGCGGTTCCGCTCGCGGGCACCTCCAGCCTGACCGTCATCGAGTAGGAGACGCTGGGCGCCGTTGCCATGGCCGACTTCCTCTGCTTTCACCGTGTCGCTGAATTTCCGTCCGATCGTCGCACCTACCGCGGAGTACGCGGTAGCCGCCCCGAATTGCGAACATTTTGTTCGCACGCACCATGCGACATCGGAAAGCAGTTTCCACCATACGAGAAGATGCGGGCGCAACAAAGAGGCCCACGTCACCGGGCTGACGTGGGCCTCTCGCAAGTCAGTGGCACCGGCCCGCCATGCTCGCCTCGCGGCAAGTGGTCGCTCGTAGCGACGATGGTTGGGCCCGGGGGCTTGGATCGAGCCGGTGCCGTCACCCAGGCTAACAAACCAACCCCGGAAGCGAATCCCGTCCCGCGGGGCCGATTTCAAGACCCCTCGTACGGCGGCGCCGAGCGCCCGGCCGAGGCCGCCGTACGGGTGCCGGACAGGGCCGGCCGGGGGTCAGTCCCGCAGCAGGTCGGGCACCCCGGCCGCGTCCGGCTCGTCCCGTTCGGCCGACAGTACGGTCAGCTGCTGGGTGGCCCGGGTCAGCGCCACGTACAGCACCCGCAGCCCGGCCGGGGACTCGTCGGCGATCTCGGCGGGCGAGACCACCAGCGTGGCGTCGTACTCCAGCCCCTTGGCCTCCAGGGAGCCCAGTGCCACCACCCGGTCGCCGATCGGGGCCAGCCAACGGCGGGCCTGCGCGCGGCGGTTCATGGCCACCACGACGCCGACCGTGCCGTCCACCTCGCCCAGCAGCCGCCCGGCCTCGGCCACCGTGGCCTGCGCCAGCGCCGCCTCGTCGGCGGGGCCCTTCGCCCCGTCGCCGTCCGCGACGCGTGCGAAGCGCGGTGCGAGGCCCGTGGAGCGGACCGCCCTGGGCGACTCCCTACCGGGCATCGCCAGCGCCAGCACCTTGGCGGCCAGTTCGGCGACCTCCGCGGGGTTGCGGTAGTTCACGGTGAGCGTGAAGCGGCGGCGCGGGCGGGTGCCGAGGGCCTCGTCACGGGCGACGGCGGCCTCGTCGGGGTCGGACCACGAGGACTGCGCGGGGTCGCCGACGACCGTCCATGTCGCATGCCGGCCGCGGCGGCCGACCATCCGCCACTGCATCGGCGTCAGGTCCTGGGCCTCGTCGACGATGACATGGGCGTAGTCGGTGCGCTCCTCCTCCAGCCGCTCGCGCCGGCCACGGCCGCCGCCGTTGCGGTCCGCGTAGGTCGAGAGCTCCTCCAGGCCGGTCAGATGGTCCAGCGGGTCGGCCTCGCGCGGCCGGGGCGGGCGCAGCGGGGCGCCGAGGATCAACTGCAGCTCGTCCAGCAGCGCAACATCGTGCACCGACAGCGGGCCCTGCCCTGCGCTGTCCGGCCGCCGCAGGGAGCGGGCCAGTTGGCGCACCTCGCGCGGGTTGAGGATCCGGCGCGCCCAGCGGCCGAGCAGACGCTCGTCGGCCATCGCGGCGAGCACCCCGCGCGGGGTCAGCTCGGGCCACCACGCGTCCAGGAACTCCTGGAAGCCGGGCTCGGTGGTGATGTCCTCGTCGAAGCCCTCGCGGGCCTCGGCGGCCAGTTCGGGGTCCGTGTAGCGGCGGGCGGCGCCGGACTTGGCCCACAGGGCGTCCAGGATCAGCCGGCGGGCGCGCGGACGCAGCAGATTGACCGGGGCGGTGCCGCCGAGCGCGGACTGCCGGATGGCGTGCAGTTCGTCGGCGTCCAGCTCGATCCGGCCGCCGAAGGCGACGACCCGCAGCCGGGCGGGTGCGGCCGGGGCGGGCCGGGAGGGTCTGGAGCGGGTCCGGCGGCCGGTGCGGGCGCCGTCGCCGGCGTTGTCCGCGGGCGCGGTGAAGAGGTCCTCCAGGGAGAGCTGGGCGCCCTCGCCCGCCGCCCCGTCGGCGGCGGGGGCGGGTGCCGCGGCGGCGGGGGCCGCCAGTTCCAGCGCCCCGCGGGCCGCCTTGCGCAGCAGCTTCTGCATCCGCGACGAGCCCTTGACGCGGGCCACCGCCGGCGGGTCGTACGCGGTCACCTCGGCGCCGTCGACGAGCGAGCCGAGCGCCCGGATGGCGACCTGGCCCTCCTCGCCGAGCGAGGGGAGCACGCCTTCGGTGTACGCGACCAGCAGCGGCGTCGGGGAGACGATCAGGATGCCGCCCGAGTAGCGGCGCCGGTCCTGGTAAAGGAGATAGGCGGCGCGGTGCAGGGCCACCGCGGTCTTGCCCGTGCCGGGGCCGCCCTCCACCTCGGTGACGGAGGCGGCGGGGGCCCGGATGACCATGTCCTGCTCGGCCTGGATGGAGGCGACGATGTCCCGCATGGTGTGGCTGCGGGCCCGGCCCAGCGCGGCCATCAGCGCGCCGTCACCGATCGCCGGCAGCTCCTCGCCGTCCAGCGTCGCGGTGACCTCCGGGCGCATCAGATCGTCCTCGACGCCGAGGACTTTACGGCCCTTGGAGCGGATCACCCGCCGGCGGACGACCCGGCCCGGCGCCACCGGGGTGGCCCGGTAGAAGGGCGCAGCGGCCGGTGCCCGCCAGTCGATGACCAGCGGGGAGTAGTCCGCGTCGAGCACGCCGAGCCGGCCGATGTGCAGCGTCTCGGCGATCGCGGCGCGGTGCTGCTCGATCGCACCGTCGGCGGGCTCGACGGAGGTGAAGGCGCCGTCCGGTCCCTTCTTCCCGTCCTTGCCGAGGAGCAGGTCGATCCGGCCGAAGAGGAAGTCCTCGTACTCGGAATTCAGGCGGTGAAGATGGACGCCGGCCTGGAAGACCTGGGCGTCGCGCTCGGCGAATGCGCCGGGCGTGCCGACCTGGCCGCGCTTGGCGGCGTCGTCCATCAGGAACTCTGCCTCGTGGATCTTCTCCTCAAGGCGCCGGTAGACGCGGTCCAGATGCGTCTGCTCGGCTTCGATCTCGCGGTCGCGAACGGAATCCGAAGCGTGATCCGGTGCGTGCGTGGCGTTGTGCGCGGCCACCCAGGCCCCCTTCTCCTGTGCGTAGGGCAGCCGTCAACCGTACGCGAACCAGGCACCGCGCGCACCTGGTGAAAGGGACAAAGACGGGCGAGTTTGGTCGGATGTTGACTCAGACCTTTACGTCGGGCGTGCCCCGGTCGAGGGGATTGCCGATCGGGGGCATGGCGGTCCTTGACGGGCGCCCCGTGCCGTACCCGGCCCGGGGCGCCGGCCGGCGCGCCTCAGACGTTCACCTTCGCCAACCGCTTGCCGTCCATCGTGGTGATCTCGAAGTGGTCGATATCGCCGCGGTTGAAGCCCGCGCCGCCCGCCGCGTACAGCGGCTCGCGGTTCCACTTCGCGCTGCCGCCCGGGATGCCGTAGCCCCCCTTGGGCACCGCCCAGGTGGTGACGGTCTGCCGCTTGCCGTCCTTGCCGACGGCGACCAGGTCGCAGGTGAGCGGCCCCTTGACATTGGCGAGTTCGAGGATGACCTGGGTGCCCCAGGGCCGGGCCGCCATGGAGACACCCGCCGAGACCTTGGTGTCCGGGTCCACGGAGCTGACCTTCTCGCCCGCCGCGTACTGGGCCCGTACCGCGTTCGCCAGCGGCGGCGCCGGCTTCTCCTCAAAGCCCTGGGGCCGGAGGGTGAGCGCGGCGAGCGGCCCGCCGACGATCAGCACGGCCGCCGCGGCGACCAGGAACAGCCGTCGCCGGGCACGGCCCCGCCGGGTCGCGGCGACCTCGTTCATCAGCCCGTCCAGCAGCCCCGGGCCGGGGACGGCCGTGATCGTCTGCGGGGTGGGGGCGGACTGCTTGAACTCGGCCAGTACGGGTGACAGGCCCATGAGTTCTTCGAGTTCGGCCGCACACTGGTGACAGCCGACGAGATGCGCCTCGAACCGGTCGGCGTCGGCAGCGTCCAGGACGCCCAGCGCATAGGCGCCGACGTCGGTGTGCCGGTCCGGCTGCGCGGGCGGGTTCACTCCGTCACTCCTCGTTCCTCTAGCGAGAGTCTCAGGGAGCGCAGCGCGTAGAACACCCGGGACCGCACGGTCCCGGCCGGCACGCGCAGCACCTCCGCTGCCTCATTGACCGTACGTTCCTTGAAATACGTCTCGACGAGGGCCTCTCGGTGGGCCTCGCTCAGGTCGCTCAGCGCCTCGGAGATCGTCATCATGCGCAGCGCCCGGTCGATCACATCGGCGGCCGGCATCGTCTCCAGAGGGGTCGGATCGACCTCCTGGGGCCGTGCCTTACGGCTGCGGTGCCCGTCGATGACGATCCGCCGCGCGACGGTCACCAGCCAGGGGCGGATCGAGCCGGTCGCCCGCTGCAACTGATCGGCGTTGCGCCAGGCACGCACCAGCGTCTCCTGCACCACGTCCTCCGCGCGGTGCCGGTCGCCCGCCACCAATCGCAGGACGAAGGCGAGAAGCGGGCCCGCATGATCGTCATAGAGGGCTCGCATGAGCTCCTCGTCAGGTGTCGTCCTGTCTGCCACGACGGCATCCTTACGCACTCCAACTCCCGGGTCGATAGCCCAGATCGCCCAAGATCGCCGGGGGACCCTGCCATGAATCGGACTTGCGGTGAGGAGTACGGACGGGACGGGCGGGGTTACTCAGAGTTCGGCGGAAAATTTTTCTGCGCCGGTCGCGGCGCCCTGACCAGCACTTGTGTCCCGCTCCCTGCGCACCGTCGCCCGCCGGCGGTGCCGGGCCACCCGCTCGCGGTTGCCGCACACCTCGCTGGAGCACCAGCGGCGGCGCCGGCCGCGGGATGTGTCCAGATACACCAGGGTGCAGCTCTCGCCCTCACACTGCCGCAGCTGTCCGCGCGCCGCCGCGTCGGTCAGCAGCCCGATCGCGTCCCGGGCCACCGCGGCCAGCAGCCCGGCGCAGTCGGGCGGGCCGGGGAGGGTGCGGGCCAGGGTGCCGTCGGCGGCGCGGACCACGCCCGGGGCGGGCGGCTGTCCGGACGCGGCCACGGAGTTGAGCTGCGCCAGATCGGCATCGGCCGCCCGGCCCCGCAGCTCGTCGTGCACCACGCGGCGCACCAGCTCCCGCAGGGCGCGGAAGCGGCCGACCCAGCTGCCGTCGACGCCGTCCAGCGGGGTGCCGTGCGGCACCAGCCCCGCTCCGGCCAGCCAGGCCCGCAACCGGCCGGGGCCGGTGAGCCGTTCGGCGGGGGTGCCGCCGGCCGTGGCCGCCAGGTCCAGGCAGATCCGCCCGCAGTCGAACCGCAGGTCGCAAGGCGCCGCCATGTGCCTGTCACTCCTTAGGGAGCAAACGTGTGTGCTCCCAGAGTGCCCGGCCCACGGGCCCGCCGGAACCCTCCGGAGGCGCCCACTCCAGGTACGCATCCAGGTATGCATCGCACGTAGACACCGCCAGTATGCACTACGTGTATACATCTCGGGTATAGTCCGCGGCGCGGCGGTCCGCGGGCTCTCCGGCCCCCGGCCCGCCGCATGCCGTAGCGCTCCCTGCCCCTCAGAGCCCCTCAGGACGAAGGTCTCCATGTCGCGCAAGTCCCTGCTCACGAACCGCGCCAGCCTGACCCACAAGATCGGCTACGCGGTCCGCAACCCGGCCCGGATCACCCCGTACGTCCGGCGCACCGCCCGCGACACCTGGCTCCGCTTCCGGCACCCCGACCACGTCGCGTACTACCGGGCGGTGATGGCCTCCGACGCCGGCCGCAACCCGGAGGCCGCGGTCGGCAGCCGCAGCCATGACCGCTGGCTGGCGCTGGGCGAGATGCAGTTCGGCTACCTCGCCGAACACGGGCTGAAGCCCGGCCACCGGATGCTCGACATCGGCTGCGGCAATCTGCGCGCCGGCTGGCGCTTCATCGCCCACCTGGACACCGGCAACTACTACGGCATCGACATCTCGCCGGACATTCTGATATCCGCGAAGCAGACCCTGACGACCTACGAACTCCAGCACAAACTGCCGCACTTGACGATCACCCAGGACCTGACCCTGGACTTCCTGCCGTCCGCCCACTTCGACGTCGTCCACGCGCACAGCGTCTTCTCGCACTCGCCGATCGGCGTCATCGACGAATGCCTCGCCCACGTCGGCCGGATCCTGGCCCCGGGCGGCTTCTTCGACTTCACCTTCGACCGCACCGAGGGCACCGAACACCAGGTGCTGCGCGAGGACTTCTACTACCGGACCGAGACCCTGCTGCGGCTGGCCCGTGAGCACGGCCTTCAGGCGCGCTTCATGGACGACTGGGAGAAGCGGCCGCACGGCCAGTCCAAGATCCGCGTGAACAACCCGGAGTAGATCCCCTCGGAGGCGTCCGGCCCCCCGGCCCTGACCCCGGCCCCCCCGGCCCGCCGGCCCCGGCCCTGGCCCCGGCTCCGCCCTGGCCCCGGCTCCGTGTGAAGCGGCCTACGCCCCGCCGTACTTGTCCGTGTCCGCATGCGGGTCCAGCGACAGCCGGTAGCCACGCTTGACGACCGTCTGGATCAGCTGGGGCGCGCCCAGCGCCCCCCGCAGCCGGGCCATCGCCGTCTCCACCGCATGCTCGTCCCGCCCCGCCCCCGGCAGCGCGCGCAACAGCTCCGCACGGGAGACCACCCAGCCGGGGCGGCGCGCCAGCGCACGCAGCAGCGCCATCCCGGCCGGCGGCACCGGCCGCAGCGCCCCGTCCACCACGACGGCGTGCCCGCGGATCTCCAGCCGCCGCCCCGCCACCGGCAACGACCGCACCCGGCCGGGGAGTTCACGGCACAGCAGCTGCACCAGCGGCCCCAGCCGGAAGCGCTCCGGCTGGAGCGTGGGGACCTCCTCCGCCTGGAGCGGCAGCGCGGTCACCGGCCCCACACACACCGGCAGCACCTCCTGCCGCAGCGCCGTCAGCACCTCCTCACGGATCCCGCGCTCCCCCGCCCGGCGCAGCAGCGACGCGGCGGCCGGTGCGCTGGTGAAGGTCACCGCGTCCAGAGCCCGCGAGATCACCGCGTCCAGCAGCCGGTCGACCGGGCCGATGTCCTCCGGCGGCATCCAGCGGTACACGGGAACGCCGGCCACCTCCGCACCACCGGCCCGCAGCGCCTCGACGAACCCCGGCAGCGGCTCCCCGTGCAGCTGGAGGGCCACCCGGCGCCCGGAGACGCCCTCCGCCAGCAGCCGGTCCAGCACCTCGGCCATCGACTCGGAGGCCGGCGACCACTTCTCGGTCAGCCCGGCCGCCCGGATCGCGCCGCGCACCTTGGGCCCGCGCGCCAGCAACTCCACCCCGGCCAGCCGGTCGAGCAGCGCCTCGCCCAGGCCCCAGCCCTCCGCGGCCTCGACCCAGCCGCGGAAGCCGATGGCGGTGGTGGCCACGACGACATCGGGCGGATGGCCGATCAGGTCCCGGGTCACCGCGAGCAGCTCGGTGTCGTCCGGCAGCGGGACGATACGCAGCGCGGGCGCATGCATCACCTGCGCACCACGCCGCTCCAGCAGGGCGCCCAGCTCCTCGGCCCGCCGGGCCGCCGTCACCCCGACGGTGAACCCGTCCAGCGGCCGGACGGCCGACGCCTGTTCCGGCTCCTGTGCCGGCGTCCGTTCCGGCTCCGGTTCCGGCGCCCGTTCCGGCTCCGGTTCCGGCTCCGGTTCCGGCGCCCGTTCCGGCTCCGCTGCCGCCCGCTCCCGCTCGCCGTGTTCCTGCTGCTGCTCGTGCATGGTCGTCCCGCTCCGCCCAGAGTGGTGTACTGCCTCGCGTACTGCCTCGTGCTTCCGCACCGCCGCGGCTCGGGCGGCACGGAGTGCCAGGATGTCAAGGTGCCAAGGTGCCAACGGCACGTGACGGTCCCGGTCCTCCAGTATTTCCCCGCGGTTACGACGGGCCGCAGGCCCACCCCGTACGCCGTGTACGCCCGCCGTGTACGCCCCGTACGGCCACCGTGCGCAGGAGCAGGGCGCGGCCGCCCGAGAAGCAGGGCGCGGCCGCCCGATACGAAGGCCCCGCGCCCGCCCCGCCCGCCGTTCACACCTCCGCGTACACCGGGCGCCGCTCCCCGCCCCCCGCCGTCGCAGCCGCCCCGTCCGCCGCCCGCGCCGCACGCCGCCCACGCACCGCAGGACGCAGGTACACCCCCCAGGTCACCGCCCCGCACACCACGTACCAGACCAGGAACGACACGAACGCCGGCGTACCCGACCCGGCCACCAGGAACGACTGCCGGAAGGCCAGATTGATGCCCAGCCCGCCCAGCGCCCCCACCGCCCCGATCAGCCCCATCGCCGCCCCCGACAGCCGCCGTCCGTATACCGCGGCCGCCTCCCCCGCCAGCCCGCGCCGCAGCGCCTGGGCCTGGAAGATCCCCGGGATCATCTTGTACGTGGAGCCGTTGCCGAGCCCCGTCAGTACGAACAGCGCGATGAACCCGACCAGGAAAACGGGCAGCGACCGCACCGCCGAGGCGTAGATCACGACTCCGGTGGCCAGGCCCATCGCCACGAAGTTCCCCAGAAACGGTTGTAGTACACCTCCACCGCCAGGCGGGTCACAGGGCGAACTCGCACCAGACGATCTTGCCGGGCCTCCGCTCCCCCACCCCCCACTTGTCCGCCAGCGCCTCCACCAGCAGCAATCCGCGCCCGCCCTCGTCCACCGGCCCGGCGCCCGTCCGCACCCGCGGCCATCCGTCCCCGCTGTCGTGCACCTCCAGCCGCAGCACCCCGCCCGCGGGCGGCCACACGTACAACTGGAAACCGCGCCCCGGCGGGACCCCGTGGCGCAACGCGTTCGTCGTCAGCTCGCTCACACACAGCAACACCGCGTCCGCCCGCTCCCCGACCCCCCAATCCCTCAGCGCCGCCCGCACAAACTCCCGTGCCAGCGGCACCGATCGCCGCTCCCGCCGGTAGAACCGCTCGCGCGGACAGGTGAGTTGAATCTCTCCGTTCATACGGTGACGGTCGCAGTGAGTAACTACGCTGCCCAGTACGCAAACCCGTACTCCTGGTGAGTACGGGCGCACACACGGTCACCGGCACCGAAGTACGGGGAGTGGAACGCCATGCAGCCACGAAACAAGCCCAAGAACCGGCACTCCGCCGCCATGGAAGTCATCGGCGCCCAACTGGCACTGTTCCGCATCAACGCCGGCCTCACCCAGCGCACCCTCGGAGACCGCACCGCCGCGTCCGAGGAGACCATCGCCTCCATCGAACAGGGCAGGCGCGCCCTGATGCCGCACCTGGCGACCGAGTTCGACCAGCTCCTGAACACGGGCGGGGCGCTGGCGGCGGGGGTGGCCAAGCTGCCGAGGAAGGAGAAGTACCCGATCTGGGCGGAGGAGTTCATCGCCTATGAGCAGCAGGCCCTCTCGCTCGGCTGGTACGAGAACGGTGTAGTCCCCGGCCTACTGCAGACCGAGGACTACGCAGACGCCACGTTCCGCAGCAAAATCCCGCACCTCAGCGAGGAGAAGGTCCAGCAGAGCGTCACGGACCGACTGAACCGTCAGCAGATCCTGCGAAAGCAGAGCCTCGTCAGCGCCAGCTTCGTCATCTCCGAAGCCGTCGTTCTGAGCAATCTCGGGGGCCGCGAGGTCATGCGGGGCCAGATCTCCCACCTGCGTCAGTGCGCCGAACTCACCGGCGTATCCCTTCAGATCCTGCCGCTGAAGCGAGAGCATCACGCCGGGCTCGACGGACCGTTCGTACTGCTGGAAACCACCGACCACCAGCACCTCGCCTATACCGAGGCGCAACGCAGCAGTGAGCTGACTTCGGACGCCGACGAGGTCAGCATCCTCGCTCAGAAGTATGGAATGCTGCGAATGCAGGCCCTCAACGCAGAGGAAACCGTGGGTCTGCTGGACCGGCTGCTAGGAGAGCGATGACCCATCTGACGTGGTTCAAGTCCAGCCACAGCGGCAGCGAAGGCGGCAACTGCCTCGAAGTGGCTTACGAATGGCACAAGTCCAGCTACAGCGGCAGCGAAGGCGGCGCCTGCCTGGAAGTCGCCTACACCTGGCGCAAGTCCAGCCACAGCAGCGACGAAGGCGGCGCCTGCGTAGAGGTCGCCGCCCACCCCGCCACCATCCACGTCCGCGACTCCAAGGACCCCCAGGGCCCGCACCTCGACTTCTCGCCGGGCGTCTGGGCCTCGTTCACCTCGTACGCCGCACACCACGCCAAGGGCGCAACGGCCCCGTAAGCGGGGCTATTCGGTCGCCTCCCGCGGCGGGTCCATCCATATCCGGTCCGTGCAGAGGTTCATCCGCAGGCGCTTGCCCTTCTCGTCCCGCGCCACGACCGCCTTCCGGCCGGGGTAGTCACGCGGCGCGGACACCACGGCGGTGTCGTTGCTGACCCACTCGGCGCTCGCCGGGATGTCCTTGGGGCAGTCCCGGTAGCGCAGAGCGGTGGTGACCGTACCGCCGCGCTGGAGGTCTATCGGCGGGGCCTGGCCGTGCCCGACGGCATCGGACTCGGGCCCCTTGCCGACATGGATCTCGAAGACCGGGAAGCCGCGGAACACACAGGGGCCCACGCCCTTGTTGGAGATGGACAGCTGGGCCTCGCGCTGCACGGAGTGCGGCTTCTTCTTCAAGACCGTGAGCTTCCAGTGCAGGCCCTTGGTCGTGCAGTTGGCGTGCAGTGCCGCCATCCGCGATGAGCCGCAGCCCGTCAGCGCCAGGCCCGCCGTGACGGTCAAGGTCAGCGCGGCCGCCACCACCGTAAGAAGTGAACGCCGTCGCACAACTACCCCTCGTTCGTTCCGCAGAGAATTCCCTGCCGTTAAGGAAAGGCTTTACGCGCCCGCGGTTGCCTGTTCCGCCGCACATTCTTCCGAATGCCGGCCGGCGCCGGTCGTCATCCCCGCACGCCCATCACCCGCGCATCCCCCTGAGGGAGCCACCATGCGCGCTCGGGCGGCGCCAACCAGGCGTGCCGGCCTGCCAGTTCCCGGGCGACCGCCCGCAGCGCGTCCAGCCCCGGATGCCGCAACCCCCGCCGCCACACCATCGAGACCGGCGAGAGCGGTACGGGATCGACGAGCGGCCGCAGCACCATCCCCGGCACCTCGATGAACTCCACACTCGCCAGCACCGACCACCCCCGCTTGCGCACCACCCGGACGAACTCCTGCGCGCCCTCGATCTCGGGGAACGGCTCGGCGGTGGCGATACCGCGCCCCGCGAAGAGCCGCTCGGCCAGGTCCGTCCACTCCGCGGTCTGCGGATTGCCGGCGGCCGCGTAGAGCGTTTCACCGGCCAGCTCGGCGAGGGCGACGGCGGGCCGTGCGGCCAGTGGATGGTCCTCGCGCAGCAGCACCGCCATCGGCTCCAGCCGGACCGGCTGATGGCCGAGACCGGCCCGTACACCGGCCGGCAGCGCCGCGATCCGGCCGAAGGAGACATCGAGCCGGCCGGCCGTCACTTCGGCCGCCGCCCCCGTCAGCCCGCTGTGGAAGCGGGCGACCAGCTCACAGCTGTCCGGCAGCCGGCCCCTGGCCGCCTCCAGCACCCCGTGGGCGGTACCGACCGGGACGCCCACATCGACCAGCAGCGGCCGCTCGGACACGGAGCGGAACGCGGCGGCCAGTTCGTCGTGCGCGGTCAGCACCCGCCGGGCGAACGGCACCAGCCGTGTCCCGTCCGCCGTCAGCGCGACCTGGCGGGTGGTCCGTACGAACAGCGCGGCGCCCAGCTCCCGTTCCAGGCGCCGGACATCGCGGCTCAGCGCCTGCTGGGCGACGTACAGCCGGGCCGCGGCCCGGGTGAAGTGCAGCTCCTCGGCGACGGCGAGGAAGGCGCGGAGCAGACGCGGATCGGTGTCGTACGGCATCGGGTCATCCTGGCAGGACGGGTCACCGGCAAGGCCCGCCGGACGCGCACCGAACGCCTGCCGATGCCCACCTAGGGCCGGCGGGGGGGCGACGACGGCCGGCGGGGGCGACGAGGGCTGACGGGGGCGACGAAGGCCGACGGGGGTGATGACGGCTTACAGGGCTGACAGGGATCCACAACACAAAGGCGTGAATGGGCGCTGACCAGGTGTTGGACGGACTGCGGAAGCGGCCGCGACCGTAGGGGCATGGTGCTCTTCCTCGCCGCCCGGCCGGTGACTTCCCCGCCCGTACGCCCGGCCCCGCGGCGTGCCCGCCGCCGCTCCCGCGCCCCGCTGCGCCTCCCGGGCCTCGCGCCCCTGCTGCTCACCTTCCTCTGCACCGGCGCGGTCTTCGGCTCGCTGGAGGTGGTCACCGTCGCCTTCGCCGACGCCCACGGCATCCGCTCCGCCGCGGGCGGCCTGCCGGCCCTCCAGGCGGCCGGGTCCTGTGCGGCCGCCTGGAGGGCCAGCAGGGGGCTGGTCCAGTCCCGTACCCCGGCGGACCGGCTGAACGAGGGGATGACGCCGGCGGTGACGGCCCTGCTGTCCGGTATCGCGGCCGGCTCGGCGGCGGGCGGCTGGTCGGTGGAGCATCCGGCCGGGCCCGGGGCGGCGTACGGGGTCCCGGCCGCGGCCGCCCTCGCCGCCTTCGCCACGACGGCGCTGACCACACGCGCCCGGAGCGGCACCCGGCGTGACGAAGGGGCCGCCTGACGCCGGAACGGCCGCCCGACGGCACGGAAAAAGCCGGTGCCCCGCGAGAGTCTCGCGGGGCACCGGCTTCACATGGGATGAGTGGAGATGGCGGGAATCGAACCCGCGTCCAACGGTGCGGAATCAGGGCTTCTCCGAGTGCAGTTCGCTGCGATTTTCTCGGCCCCGGAGATCACACGAACAAGTCTCCGACGGGCCCAGCCACTGTTTGATTTCCTTCCGAACCCCGTGACCGGGTCCGGAAGTTTAGTTCCCTAGCTGATGCCAGGATCCGGGTCGGGAACAGCCCCGGGCTGACACTTCGCAAGTCGCTACTTAGGCAGCGAGGGCGAAGGAATCGGGCTTAGAATTGCCGATTGTTGGTTGCGACATATGGTTAACGAGATCATTGCCGCTTCCTCGACTCGCTTCCCCTGCTTCGACATCCGCTGTCGAAACCGATCATCCCCATGTTGATTTATCAAGGTGGTACCTGCACCCCTCGTGGGGTGCGATGCCATCGTACGTGAACAACGCGTGCCCTTGCCAGCGTATTCCCCGGCCGGCCTGCCGGGACGGGCCCGTCGGGGCAGATCAGGCCCGCTGCCGGCGCCGGACCGCCGAGATCGCGCGGTCCGTCTCCCGGCGGTCCTGCTGCTCGCGGAGCGTCTGCCGCTTGTCGTACTCCTTCTTGCCCTTGGCCAGGGCGATCTCGACCTTGGCCCGGCCGCCCTTGAAATACAGGGCCAGCGGCACGATCGTGTGCCCCGACTCCTGGCTCTTGGACTCCAGCTTGTCGATCTCGGCGCGGTGCATCAGCAGCTTCCGCTTGCGCCGGGCCGCATGGTTCGTCCAGGTGCCCTGCGCGTATTCGGGGATATGTACGTTGTGCAGCCACGCCTCGTTGCCGTCGATCTGGACGAATCCGTCCACCAGCGACGCCCGGCCCTGCCGCAGCGACTTCACCTCGGTGCCGCTCAGCACCAGGCCACACTCATAGGTGTCCAGAATGTGGTAGTCGTGCCGCGCCTTCTTGTGCTGCGCCACGAGCTTGCGCCCGGGGTCCTTGTCCTTGCCCTTGTCCTTAGCCATAGTGCGGCCATTTTCGCACTATGCCCCGCCCCCGAGGCCACTCAATACTGTGCGGGCCCGTTTCTCCGCGCCCGCACCGGCCGGCACGTCCGGGGTGAGACCGGCGTCGTCGACGACGCGGCCGGACGGAGTGCGGTAGTGGCCGACGGTCAGCTCGGCGACCGAACCGTCCGGCAGCGTGCTGGGCATCTGCACCGAGCCCTTGCCGAAGGTCCTCGACCCCACCACGAGTGCCCGGCCGCGGTCCTGGAGGGCGCCGGACAGCAGCTCGGCGGCGCTCATCGTGCCGCCGTCGACGAGGACGACCAGCGGGAGTCGGGTGTTGCCACCGCGCCGGGCGTACAGGGCGCGCTGGCTGCCGTGCACGTCGTACGTCGCGACCAGACCGCCGTCCAGGAAGGCGGAGGCGGTGTCCACGGCCTCGGTGACCAGGCCGCCGGTGTTGCCGCGCAGATCGAGCAGCAGGCCGGCGTGCGGGGAGGCGCGGCGCACCGCCCGGCGGACCGCCTCGCCGGTGCCCTTGGCGAACGCGGAGATCTTGACGCGGGTCGGGCCGTGCACCCCGGCCGGCCGGTCGATGACGACGTTGCGGGTTCTCAGACGGGTGCGGTGCAGGGTGACCGTCCACCGGCGGGCGCCGCGCTGCAGGTCCAGCGTCACGGGGGTGCCGGCCGCGGCGGCGGGGGCACGGGAGCCGTCGGGGGAGGCGCCGCGCAGCCGGGCGACGACCTCGGTGACCGGCGCGCCCCGCGACGGGCGGCCGTCGATGGCGCGCAACCGGTCACCGGCGGCGATACCGGCCCGTGCGGCGGGGCCGCCGGGCTGGACCCGGGACACCGCTGTCCGGCCATGAGCCGTCTGCCGCACCCAGAGCCCGACGCCGACGTAGGCACCGTCCAACTGCGCCTGGAAGTCCTTGAACTCGCCCGGTGAATAGATCGTCGACCAGCGGTCGCCGCTGCGGCTGACGACATCGGCGGCGGCCTGGGCACCGGACTTGCCGTCCTCCATGGCCTGGGCGGCGGCCCGTTCGACGGCCGCGCGGTCCGCGGTGGCCGGCCCGGGGGCGCGCACCGGGGACGCCGCACGGTCCGGGGCGTTTTGCTCCGCCGCGCCCTGCGCCCGGTCGTTCCATGTGCCGGTCGCCGCGCCGGTCGCGAGCACGCTCACGAGGAACAACGTCAGGGCCGCCCCGCGGCGGATGCGGCGGGGCCGGTCGCACACGCTCGGGCCCGGCATGCCGGTGAGTCTAGGGGACAAGAAGGGCGCCGTACGGCAAGTTGGCCGTACGACGCCCCTTGGCAAAGCTCACACCTTGAGGTACTTGCGCAACGCGAAGAACGCGGCGAGCGCGGGCATCAGCAGCCCGATCAGAAGCACCAGCGGGAGGACCGCCGCGACCGAGTCCCAGCCGATGAAGTTGATCACCTGGATCTTCTTCGCCAGCCAGTTGTTGATCAGGACGTACTTGCCGCCGACGATCAGCACACAGGCGAAGGCGGCGCCCAGCAGCCCCGCGATGGCGGCCTCCAGGATGAACGGCATCTGGATGTAGAAGCTGGACGCTCCCACCAGCCGCATGATCCCGGTCTCCCGCCGCCGGCTGAACGCCGACACCCGGACGGTGTTGACGATCAGCATCAGCGCAACGATGAGCATCAGCGCCATCACCACCAGCGCGGCGATGTTCATGCCGTTGAGGAGGTTGAAGAGCGGCTCGACGGTGTCCCGTTGGTCCTGGACCTCCTGGACGCCGGGCCGCTCGGAGAACGCCGACTTGATGACCGTGAACTTCGTCGGGTCCTTGAGCTTGACGCGGAAGGACTCCGGCAGCTGGTCGGGGGTCACCAGCCCGGCGACGGGTGTATCGCCGAACTGCTCCTTGTAGTGCTTGTAGGCCTGGTCGCTGGACTCGTACGTCACCTTCTGGACGATCGGCAGCCGGTCCAGCTCCGCCTTGATGTCATTCTTCTGCTGCTGGGTGGCCGCACCCTTGGCGCAGTTGGCTCCGGAGTCGGCGTCGTTCTTGTTGCAGAAGAAGATGGAGACGTTGACCTTGTCGTACCAGTAACCCTTCATCGTGCTGACCTGGTCGCGCATCAGCAGCGAGGCGCCGAACAGGCCGAGCGAGAGGGCTACGGAGACGATGACGGCGAAAGTCATCGTGAGGTTTCGGCGGAGACCGACGCCGATCTCCGACAGGACGAACTGGGCGCGCATGGCGTCCTTTCAGTGCTGGTAGCCGTACACGCCGCGCGACTGGTCGCGTACGAGCCGGCCCTTCTCGAGTTCCATGACCCGCTTGCGCATCTGGTCGACGATCTGCTGGTCGTGGGTGGCCATGACCACCGTCGTACCGGTCCGGTTGATCCGGTCCAGCAGCTTCATGATGCCGACCGAGGTCTGCGGGTCGAGGTTGCCGGTGGGCTCGTCCGCGATGAGCAGCATCGGGCGGTTGACGAAGGCCCGCGCGATGGCGACGCGCTGCTGCTCACCACCGGAGAGTTCACCCGGCATACGGTCCTCTTTGCCGCCGAGACCGACGAGTTCGAGGACCTCGGGAACCGTCTTGCGGATCTGGCCGCGCGGCTTGCCGATCACCTCAAGGGCGAAGGCGACATTCTCTCCCACGGTCTTGTTGGGGAGCAGCCGGAAGTCCTGGAAGACCGTGCCCACCTGGCGCCGCATCTGCGGAACCTTCCAGTTGGAGAGCTTCGCGAGGTCCTTGCCGAGGACGTGCACATGGCCATGGCTGGTGCGCTCCTCGCGCAGCAGCAGCCTCAGGAAGGTGGACTTACCGGAGCCCGAGGAGCCCACCAGGAAGACGAACTCGCCGCGCTCGATCTCAAGGGAGACATCCCTGAGTGCAGGGCGGTTCTGCTTCGGGTAGGTCTTGGAGACGTTGTCGAATCGGATCACTGATGCACCACGGTCGACCTGGATAGGGGCACGGTTGCCGAGTTGCGGCTCCCGTCGGTGTGCGTGACCATACGCGAACCTCGCGCGGCGGCGCAGTCACCGTAGGGGGTTGGTGCGTTTATTCACGGCACCTACGGGACAAAAGGGCGCACAATCCCGCGGGACGCGCCGTTCCGGCGTCGAGCTGGCACAGTGGAAGAGGGAACCAATGCATCTTCCGGTGCGTTGGTGCAGTGGAGAAGGAGGTCGCATGACGTACGACCGACTGGTGTGCGCCAACTGCGCGGCCCCTGTGAGCGAGGGCCGCTGCCCCGTGTGCCGGGCGAGCAGAGCACGCCTTCAGCAGCAAGCGGGCGGTATCTTCGCCCAGCTCAGCCCCGCGGTGCTGGTGGCGCTGATGATCGTGCTGATCGCGGTGGGCCTGCTGCTCCACCAGGCCGCCTGACACCCGTACGAGGCTTCTTCGGCGGCAGCGGGGCGCGGACGCCGAGGGGCCCGGGACGCATACCGCATGCTGTCCCGGGCCCCTCCAGCTTGTGGCGCGTCAGCGTCAGGCCGCCGCGGCGCCGCCGCCGTTCTTGTTGATCAGACGGGGCAGGATACGGAAGCCGATACCGCCCGCGATCATCGTCGCAGCGCCGACGAGCAGGAAGGTGGTGCCGGAAGAACCGGTCTCCGCCAGCTCACCGCCCTTGGCCTGCTGCTTTGCCTGGCCAGGCGTGTCAGCGATCTGCTCCTTGCCCTGGCCGGGCTGCTCGATCGGCTTGGAGCCCTCGTTGTCGGTGCCGGTGCCGGTGCTGTCGCCACCGGTCTGGCCGCCGGTGCTGTGACCGCCGGTCTGGCCACCCGTGCTGCTGTCGCCACCGGTCTGGCCGCCGGTGCTGTGACCGCCGGTCTGGCCGCCCGTGGTGGAGCCACCGGTCTGGCCGCCCGTGGTGGAGCCACCGGTCTGGCCGCCGGTGGTGCTGTCACCGCCGGTCTGACCGCCCGTGGTGGAGCCACCGCCGGTCTGGCCGCCGGTGGTGCTGTCACCGCCCGTGGTGGTGTCGCCACCGGTGGTGGAGCCACCGCCCGTGGTGGAGCCACCGCCGGTCTGGCCGCCGGTGGTGGAGCCACCGCCGGTGGTGCTGTCGCCGCCGGTCTGGCCGCCGGTCGTGGTGTCGCCGCCGATCTCGCCGCCGGTCGTCTGACCGCCGATCTCGCCACCGGTCGAGGAGTCACCACCGGTCGAGGAGTCGCCGCCCGTGGTGGAGTCACCGCCGGTCGAGGAGTCACCACCGGAGTCGCCACCGCCGATGATCCCGCCGATGATCCCGCCGATGATCCCGCCGGAGTCGCTCGGGTTTTCACCCGGGCTGGCCGCGGAAGCAGCGCCGGCGGCGGTGAGCGACGCACCGGCCGCAATCACTGCGCCGGCCGCAATGCGCGCTACGCGCAGCCGCGTCTTCTTCGTCATGTACTGCTACCCCCAGTAGCTGAACTCGTCATTGGAGCACCGCTGTACGGGGCGACGAGCGACGTCGGGGTAGGCGAGCTTCGGCCCCGCACTGCGGGCAGGCCACTCAATTCCCCGTTACTGCAAGCACCCCGGACATACGCATGCCGCGCTCAGCCTTCCCAGTTCGGCCACCCTCGTCAAGGCCGAATAAGGACCCGATGCCCGAATTGCCAACTACTGGGCGGTACATGGACATACGACTGTGACCAAACCGCCACAGCAAAAACAACTGCCTCCCCGAGGGAGGCAGTTGATTCCGCTTCGGACGGGGTCTGACCCGCTACTTCTCCTGCTGCTTGCGCCAGCGGATCCCGGCTTCCAGGAAGCCGTCGATGTCGCCGTCCAGAACACCGGTCGGGTTGCCGACCTCGAACTCGGTCCGCAGGTCCTTGACCATCTGGTAGGGGTGCAGGACGTACGAACGCATCTGGTTGCCCCAGGAGTTGCCGCCGTCGCCCTTGAGGGCGTCCATCTTGGCCTGCTCCTCCTGGCGGCGGCGTTCGAGCAGCTTGGCCTGGAGGACGTTCATCGCGGTCGCCTTGTTCTGGATCTGCGAGCGCTCGTTCTGGCAGGAGACGACGATGCCGGTGGGGATGTGCGTCAGCCGGACCGCGGAGTCGGTGGTGTTGACGCCCTGGCCGCCGGGGCCGGAGGAGCGGTAGACGTCCACCCGCAGCTCGGACTCGTCGATCTCGATGTGGTCGGTCTGCTCGACGACGGGCAGCACCTCGACACCGGCGAAGGACGTCTGGCGGCGGCCCTGGTTGTCGAACGGCGAGATGCGCACCAGGCGGTGCGTGCCCTGCTCGACGGAGAGCGTGCCGTAGGCGTACGGGACCTTGATGGCGAAGGTGGTCGACTTGATGCCGGCCTCTTCCGCGTACGAGGTCTCGTACAGCTCGGTCTTGTAGCCGTGCCGCTCGGCCCAGCGCAGATACATGCGCTGGAGCTTCTCGGCGAAGTCGGCGGCGTCCACACCACCGGCCTCGGCGCGGATGTTGACGACCGCCTCACGGGAGTCGTACTCGCCGGACAGGAGGGTGCGGACCTCCAGCTCGTCGACCGCCTTGCGGACCGCGGTCAGCTCGTCCTCGGCCTCGGCCCTGGCGTCCTCGTCGCCCTCGGCCTCGGCGAGCTCGAAGAGCACCTCCAGGTCGTCGACCCGGCCGCGCAGGTCCTCGGCCTTGCGCAGCTGGCCCTGGAGGTAGGACAGCCGGCTGGTGATCTTCTGTGCGTTCTCCGGGTCGTCCCACAGGGACGGCGCCGCGGCCTGCTCCTCGAGCACGGCGACATCGGCCCTCATCTTGTCGAGGTCCAGGACGGCCTCGATCGACCCCATGGTCGAGGAGAGGGACTTCAGCTCTTCGGATACATCGACGACTGCCACGCACCCAGCCTAACGGCTGCCACCGTCAGCGTGACCCGGCCCCGGCAGGTCGGACCTGCCGGTAACCGCGGACGACGGGCCTCCGGCAGCCTGCCGGAGGCCCGTGCACCGGCCGGTTCCGGGGCCCGGCGGTCGTTTCCGGGGCGGGGCGGCGCGCGGGCCGGCCGTTACGGAGCGTTGGGTTCCGGCTGGTGGACGCCCGGTGTGGCGTCGCCCGCCGCGTCGTCACCCGAGGCCAGCCAGCCGCCGAGACCGGCCGCCACCACGACCGCGGCGGCGGCCGCGCCGAGCTTGATCCGGCGGCGGCGCACCGCCTCCGGCGACGAACGGTGCCGGGCCGAGCCGGCGCGGCGCTCACCGGCGGCGCGGGGGGCACGGGCGGTGCCGTGCGCGCCGCCCGCAAGCTCGTCCGGGCCCGGGACCCGCATGCTGGTGTGCGTGTCCCGGTTGGAGTCGGGGACCGCGCCCTGCACGAGCGGGACCGCGCCGCGCGGCGGGGTGGCCTCCCCCTGGGGCGTCGGCGGGTAGTACGGCTCGTCACGGGACCCGGCGGGGCCCTCCTGCTCGCCCTCGGGCTGCTCGTCCTCCGGCTCGTCGATGTCCAACGGCGGGATACCGGCCAGTTCGGGCAGCAGCTCCCGCAGCCGGGCGGCGAGCTCCGGCGCCCGCAGCCGGGAGGCCGGCGCCTTGGCCAGGCACTGGAGCAGCAGCTGCCACAGCTCGTCGGGAATCCCGGGCAGCGGCGCCACGCTCTCGGTCACATGGCGGCGCAGCACCGCCCCGGGGTGCCCGCCGCCGAACGGCGTGAAGCCGGCGAGCAGCTCGTACAGGACGGTCGCCAGGGCGTAGACGTCCACGGAGGCGCGCGGCGGCAGTCCTTCGATGATCTCCGGGGCGAGGTAGTCGGGGGTGCCGATGACCTTGGTCGCATGGGGCCTGCCCTGGGCCGGAGATCCCTGCGGGAGGGTCCTGCGCGGCGAGTCGACGAGCCGGGCGATACCGAAGTCGGTGAGCAGCGCGGGGTGCGCGCCGCCGGGGCCGAGCGGCCCCTGCATGTCCAGCAGGACGTTCTCGGGCTTGACGTCGCGGTGCACGATCCGGGCGGCGTGCGCAGCAGCCAGCCCGTCGGCGACATCGGCGGCGATCGCGACGGCGGCCTCCGGGGCCAGCCGGCGTTCGCGCTCCAGACGGGTGCGCAGATCGGTGCCCCGTACGAGGTCCATGACCAGCGCCAGGTCGTTGCCGTCGACGACGAGGTCGCGGACGCCGACGACATGCGGGTGGTCCAGGCTCAGCAGCGCCGCCCGCTCCTGTACGAAGCGGCCGACGAGTTCCTGGTCGGACGCGAGATCCTCACGCAACAGCTTGATGGCCACGGCCCCTTCGGGACCCTCGCCCAGCCATACCGTGCCGGCACTGCCGCGCCCCAGGATCTGGTGGGCGGTGTACCGGCTGCCGATCTTCCGTGCCAAGACTGCTCCGACGTGTCGGGCCCCCGAGCGTCCTGCGGGGGCTGAGGTTGGCGTCAAAGCTACGCGGGTGCCAGGGGGTTCAGTGCCCCGGAACGTGGCAACCTTCACTTCTGTGAGCGAAATTGTCCGTCAGAAGTCGATAAATCCACTGAGTTGCCTCCCGAGGCCGTCCGGCACGCCGGCGCACGGCGGCATCGGCCCCTCCGCGGCGCGTGCGCCACGGGCGGCATGGGCGGCATGGGCGGCATGGGCGTATTGAGGCACGGGGGCCGGACAGGCGGCGCGGGCCCGTCCGGCCGGTGAAGGCGGCGCGGGCCC
This sequence comes from Streptomyces sp. NPDC054765, assembly GCF_053612065.1. Classification (NCBI taxonomy): domain Bacteria; kingdom Bacillati; phylum Actinomycetota; class Actinomycetes; order Kitasatosporales; family Streptomycetaceae; genus Streptomyces; species Streptomyces sp. NPDC054765. Next base: position 54,283 of record NZ_JBSHBP010000029.1, read on the forward strand.
GTCGAGGAGAACCACCGGAGCCCTTCCCGCCCGCCCGGCCGTACGGGCCGGCGGGCGCCCGGCGTCAGCCGCCGAATTGCTGCACGAAGCGCTGGACGCTGTGGAAGACATGTCCGACCTGGGAGAAGAAGCCCCGCGTCGTGCCGATCCACTCCTGCAGCGGAGTCAGCTCCCAGACCAGCCAGGCCGCCACGAACAGCAGGATCAAGGTGAACAGGCAGCCCTTGAGGCAGCCCAGACCCGGGATCTTCATGGGGTTGGCGCTGCGCTGACGCGGCTCGCGCCGGGGCCGGGGCTCCGGGGCGGGCGGCCGCTGCGGTTCGTAGCGCTGCGGCGGCGGCTCCTGGCGGCGCTGGGGGGCCTGCGGCTGCTGCTGGGCGTACGGCGCCGGCGGCGGCTGCTGGCGGTACTGGGGCTGCTGCTGCGGCTGCTGGGGGGCGGCCTGACGGCGCTGCGGACGGCGGCGCAGCGGGTCCTCGCCCGGGTTCAGATACTGCACCTGGGTCTGTTCGTTGCGGTCGCGCGCGGCCCGCATCTGGGACTCCCACGGATGGGGGCCGTCGGGCTGCTGCGGTCCGCCGGCCGGTGCGCCCATGGGCATCGGCGGCATCGCGCGGGTGGGGTCGGCGCCCGGTCCACCGGGGCCGCCCGGTCCTCCCGGGCCGCCCGTCGACGGCAGCACGCTGGTCGCCGCCGCCGGGTCGTAGGAACCGGCACCGGAGGGGAGCACCTGGGTAGGGTCGGCGGCGCCGCCGGCGGCCTGGCCCTCACCGCCGGTCCCGGGGACGGTCGCGGGCGCGGGGTCGGGAGCGAGCAGCGCGGCGACGCCGAGTGCGGCCTCGGCCTGGGCCGGGGAGGCGTGCACCCCGATGCCGGACGCGACGGCGCGCAGTGCCCGCGCGAGGTTCTCGGCACTGGGCCGCTCCTCGGGGCGCTTGCGCAGACAGCGCTCGATGACCGTCCACAGCGGCTCGGGGAGCGTGCCGGGGCGCTGCGGCTCCTCGCTGAGGTGGCGGTGCAGCACCTCCAGGGCGGTCGACCCGGCGAACGGCGGACGGCCGGTGACCAGCTCGTACAGCAGGATGCCGGCGCCGTAGATGTCCACCGCGGAGGTCTGCGGGCGGCCCTCGGCGGACTCCGGCGCCACATAGGCGGGGGTGCCGACGAATTCGTGGGTGCGGGTCAGGCCCGGGGAGTCGGCGAGACGGGCGATGCCGAAGTCCGTGAGCATCGGGTGCATCTCGCTGCTGCCGTCGGAGCCGGCGAGCAGGACGTTGGCGGGCTTGAGGTCACGGTGCACCACGCCGTCGGCATGGCTGGCCGCCAGCGCGTCGGCGATCTGGGCGGTGAGCAGCGCGGCGGCCACCGGGCTGAAGGGGCCGCTCTCGCGCAGATAGCGGTGCAGGTCGGGGCCGTCGACCAGGTCCATGACCAGGGCGAGCAGATCACCTTCGACGACGAGGTCGCGGGTGCGGACGATATTGGGGTGGGTGAGCCGCAGGAGGACGGAGCGCTCCCGCAGGAAACGCATCACCACGTCCGCGTCGTGCGCCAGCTCCTCCTTGAGGACCTTGATCGCGACCGTCTCGCCGGGCTCTCCTGCCACGGCGGCCTCGGCGCCCGCCGTCTCCCGCTGGCGGGCACGCCAGACGGTGCCCGTGGCACCGCGTCCCAGCGGCTCCTCGAGCAGGTACTTGCTGCCTACCGGCCGCACGTCATGCGCTCCCTGGTCGTGGTGGTTCTCTTGCCCGGACCGCTGGGTCAGCTGATCAACTCCGCGCGGCCCGTCCGCCCCACTGTAGTGCCGTCGTACAAACTTTTCGGTCCGGCGGCCCGGGACGGGCTTGTGGGGAAGACGTACTTCCGGGACGGATGGTTGCCCGCCGTGCCCCGCCACGCCCCGCCGCGCCCTCGCCGTGCCTTCCCGGCGCGGGCACCGTCCGCGCGCATACCGGCCGGAACTCGTGCCGAGCTGACCACGGCCGTCGAAATCCGGCCGGGCACGGCACGCAAGCAGGCACTTTTTCGCCCTTAGAAGACCAATCAAGATCACTGAATGGCGGTCGGCGGGCGTGTTGTCAGTGGCAGGTGCGAGGATGCACCCAGCACGATGCGGTGGGGCGCGGGGTCTTTGTCGCGACGTGCACTTGGGACTTGTACGTGCCGACGTGCCCGGGTGTGGTGGGGGGAGTGAGCGGCCCCTGCCGGATCCCGGCAGAAGGGACCGTTGACGGCGATGCAGATCCGGCTGACCGTCCTCGGGCCGCGCAGCGGCCACACCACACGGACCTGCGATGTGCTCGTGACGGCCCCCGCCGGGACCGCCCTGGCGGCGGTGGCGGGCTCGCTCGCGGCCTCGGTGGCGGGCTCGGGCGCGGATGTCGGCGGCACCGGCGGCAGCAGTCCCGTCGTGCTGTTCGCCGGGACCGAGCGGCTCGATCCGCAGCGCGCGGCGCTCGGCGAGCCCCCCTTGATCGACGGCGCGGTGCTCTCCCTCCAGGGTCCGGGCCCCGCACCGGCACACGGCCTGCCGCACGGCTCCGCCCGCCTGCGGGTCATCTCCGGTCCCGACGCCGGCGGAGTCCATCTCCTGCACGGCGGCCAGATCCGCATCGGGCGCTCCGCCGACGCGGACGTCCCCCTCGACGACCCCGACGTCTCCCGGCTGCACTGCGCCGTGACGGTCGAGCCCGACGGCTCGGTGTACGTCGCCGATCTGCGCTCCACGAACGGCACCGTCGTGGACGGCACCGACCTCGGCGAACGGCCCGCGCCCCTGCGGCCCGGCGCCCTGCTGCGCATCGGCGAGTCCGCCCTGCGCCTCCAGTCCGCGCCCGGCACCCCCGACCCCGCCCTGCCGACCGCCCCGGACGGCGAGGGACATCTGCGGATCACCCCGGGGTCGGCCGGCCCGAGCCCGGACACGGTGACGGCGGACCCGGCGGAGGCATACGGCGAGTACGGGCCGGCGACCGGTCCGCGAGGGGCCACCGCCGCCGCGGCAGGGACCTACGCGGGAGCCGGGGCCTGCGCCCCGGTGGCCGGCGGCGCCGCGGCCGCCCCCCTGTCCGCTTCCCGTACGGCACCGGGCGCGACGGCACGGCAGGACACCCCTCTGCGCGGCACCCCGGCCCCGTACGACGCACCGGCCCCCCAGCACTCCCCGTACGGCACCGTGCCCTTCCCGGCCGCCTCCACGGGCCATGTCTACGACCGCACCGCCGGCGGCCCCGCGGACGGCTCCGGCCCCGGCGTCCGGGAGCACGCCGACGGCTTTCCGGCCGGTGCGCAGGAGCGGACGCACGGCGGGCAGCAGTCCTTGGCGCCGTCCGACGAGCCGCCCCGTAAGGGCGGGCGGCGCGGCGGCATCGGTGCCTGGGCGCGGCGGCTGGCCGGCGGCCGGCCCGCGGTGGAGCGGCCGGCGGACGCCTTCGCGCCGGAGTACGAACCGGCCGGCGCCGTCACGGCAGCCTTCGCTGGCATCCCCGGGGACGCCCCGGCGCCCGAGGCGCTCAACGGGCCCGCCGGCCAGGAACGCTGGCCGGACACCGCCGCGATCCTGCTCACCGCGCTGGGCCCGGGGCCACGGCTCTGGGAGCGCGGCCCGGACCACCCCGACGCGCTGACCGTCCGGCTGGGGACGGCCGCCCGCAGCGGCGGCCGGACCGCCGTGCCGGTCACCGTCGATCTGCGCCGGGCGGGCTCCCTCGGCCTCGCCGGGCCGCGTGCGCGGCTGGCCGGGCTGGCCCGCAGCGCCCTCGCCCAGCTCGCGGCCCTGCACGCCCCCGGCACCCTCGATCTCGTGCTGATCAGCGCGGACCGGGCGCGCCCCGCCGGGGAGCGGGTGGCGGACTGGTCCTGGCTCGGCTGGCTGCCGCAGGTCCGCCCGGACCGCGGCCAGGACTGCCGGCTGCTGCTCGCGTACGACAAGGAACAGGCCGCGGCCCGCACGTCCGAGCTGGTGCGCCGGCTCGACGACGGCCCGCTGGGACCCGGCTGGGCCGAGGCCGGCCGGGCGGAGATCGCCTCCGCCGCCGCCCGCCACCGGGGCCCCTACACCCTCGTGGTCGTGGACGGCGACCCCGGCACGTCCGCGCTGCGCGAGCGCACCGCCCGGCTCGCGGCGGGCGGCCCGGCGGCCGGCATCCATCTCCTGTGCCTGGCACAGACCCCGTCCGCCTCTCCCGCGTTCCCGCTGGCCGCGACGTACGAAGCGGCCCGGGAGGCGTCGCCCGCCTTCGGGGAGTGCGGTGCGGTCGCGGTGCTCAGCGGCGATGTCGCCACGGCACTGCGCGTCGTCCAGCCGGGCTCCGGGCCCAACGGCACGGTCGCGACGGTGGATGCGGTCTCCGGTGCCTGGGCGGAGCGGTTCGCGCGGGCGCTGGCGCCACTGCGCGAGACCGAGGCGACGGCCCGCACCGGCGGCCGGGCGGCGCCCCGGGCGGCCGTCCCGCTGCCCGATGCGGCGCGGCTGCTGGACGAGTTGGGGCTGGCCCGCGCCACCCCGGCGTCCCTGATGGCCCGTTGGGCCGCCGCGCTGGACACCGGCCGGTCCGGCGCCGCGGCGGTGCTCGGCGCCGGACCGCACGGCCCGCTGTACGCCGATCTCGCCGCCGACGGCACCCATCTCGTCGTGGAGGGCGCGGCGGCCACCGGCAAGACCGAGCTGCTGCGGTCGCTGGCCGCCTCGCTGGCCGCCGCCGACCGCCCGGACCTGCTGTCGCTGGTGCTGGTGGACGGCGGCGGCAGTGAGCGCGGCGAGGGGCTGCGGGTCTGTACGGACCTGCCGCATGTCACGACATATCTCGCCGCCTCGGACCCGGTACGGATGCGGGAGTTCGCCCAGGCGCTGTCCCAAGAACTGAAGCGGCGGGCGGAAATACTGGCCGGCACCCCGTTCGCCGAATGGCGCGGCAAGCATCTGCCGGCCCCCCGGATCGTCGCCCCGCGACGGTCGGCCGAGAGTGGTGACGGAGAGCAGGAACCGATCACTCTCCGTAATCGTTGCCGTGATAGCGGAACGGACGGCGGCACAACGGCGGACCCGTCGACGACCGGAACCCTGCGGCTGCGCCCCCGCAGCACACCGCCCACCGGCCCGGCGGCCCCGGAGGGCGGCCCGGACGCGGCCGCCCCGATGCCCCGGCTCTTCGTGCTGGTCGACGACTTCGACGCCCTGGTGGCCCCGGCGCTGGGCAGCATGGGCCGGCCGGCCGCCGGTTCGGTGGTGCGCGCCCTGGAGGCGGTGGCCCGGGACGGGGTGGCGCTCGGGGTCCATCTGATAGCCGCCACCGGCCATCCGGACCGTACGGCGGAGACCGCGACCGGTGAACGCGCCGGTCTGCGCGTCCAGTTGGGCGCCGCCGGCGATCCGTCCGAGCCGGGGCCCACGGGCCGCGGACGGCTGCACCGCGCGGCGGACGGCTCCTCGACGCCGTTCCAGGCGGGCCGGGTGACCGGCCGGATACCCCGGACGTCCACCCTGCGGCCCACGGTCGTACCGCTGGAGTGGCAGCGGATGGGCGACCCGCCGGCCCGGCGCCCGCTGCGCGAGCTGGGCAACGGCCCGACGGACCTGGCCCTGCTGGCCAGTGCGCTACAGCGGGCCGCACAGTCCTCGGGCGCCCCCTCCGCCCCGCCCCTGCTCTGAGCCCGGCCGCCGCCCCATAACAGCACCGTCACGAAAGGCCGGTGGACGCGGAAGGCGGTATTGCGGACCCCGTGGCCAGGGCGTAGGACTGTCGCACACCGCAGAGCACGACGCACCACACAGCGACACACGGCAGAGCACGACGAGGCGCAGCGCGACCACGCACCATCGCACGGCACCACCGTCACGGCACGGCCCGAGCGGCACGGCCGGAACGGCACGGCACGGCACGGCAGGGGCGCCGCGGCACGACGTGACACGGCCCCTTCGCACCCGGCACGGCAGGCGCAGCGACAAGGGGCTACGGGGATGCGCAGACGACTCGACGGCACTGCTGTACGCGCCACGACCGCCGTGGCGGCGGCCTCGGCGCTCGCCCTGGCGCTGGCCGCCTGTGGCGGCGGTGGCGGCACGAAGGGCAGCGGCAGCGGCAGCGGCAAGGGCGGCGGCACCGCCCCCACCGTGCAACTCCCCTCGCTCAAGGGCCAGAAGCTACAGGTCACCGCGGTCTGGACGGGACCGGAGCGGGAGAACTTCGTCAAGGTGCTGGACGAGTTCGAAAAGCGCACCGGCGCCACGGTCGACTTCGTGCCCAGCGGCGACGACATGGCCGGCTTCATCGGTTCCAAGATCGCCGGGGGCGGGCCGCCGGATGTCGCGATGCTCCAGCAGGTCGGCGTCCTGGGCGAGTTCGCCGAGAAGGGCTGGATCGAGCCGCTCGGTGCGGCCGCCACGGCGCAGCTCGCCAGGAACTACACCAAGGGCTGGCAGGATCTCGGCGCCCACAAGGGCACCCGGTACGGCGTCTACTTCAAGGCGAGCAACAAGTCGCTGGTCTGGTACAACGCCAAGGCGTTCGACAACGCCGGCGTCAAGGAGCCGAAGACCTGGCAGGACTTCCTCACGACGGCGCAGACCCTGGCCGAGTCGGGCGTCGCGCCGGTCTCGGTGGGCGGTGCGGACGGCTGGACGCTGACCGACTGGTTCGAGAACATCTATCTCTCCCAGGCGGGTCCCGGGAAGTACGACCGGCTGGCGCAGCACAGGATCAAGTGGACCGACGCCTCCGTCACGCAGGCACTGACCACGCTCGGCCGGCTCTTCGGCCGGCAGGATCTGCTCGCGGGCGGCAACTCCGGTGCGCTGCAGACGGACTTCCCGACGTCGGTGACCCAGACCTTCAGTGGCGGTGACACCCCCAAGGCCGCGATGGTCTCGTCGGCCGACTTCGCCGCCGCCGACATCAGCCAGACCAAGGCCAGGATCGGCACGGACGCCAAGGTCTTCCCGTTCCCGGCGGTGGGCACCAGATCGCCGGTGGTGACCGGCGGCGATGTGGCGGTGGTCCTCAAGGACAGCAAGGCCTCGCAGGCGCTGCTGACATTCCTGGCGTCGACGGACGCCGCCAGGATCTGGGCGCAGGCGGGCGGGTTCATCTCGCCCAACAAGGAGCTCGACCAGGCGGCGTACGCCAACGGGGTGATGCGCAAGATCGCCAGGGCGCTGATCGCGGCGGGCGACGACTTCCGCTTCGACATGTCCGACCAGGCGCCCGCCTCGTTCGGCGGCAAGCCGGGCCAGGGCGAGTGGAAGGACCTGCAGGACTTCCTGAAGAGCCCGAAGGACATCGCGGGCACGCAGGCGCGGCTGGAGAAGGACGCCGCGAAGTCGTTCGGGCACTGAGCGCCCGCCGCCGACCGCCTCGACCGGGACCGGGGGACCGTCACGATGAGCGCCGTACAGGTCAGCAAGGCCGGTGACAGCAGCGAGGGCGCCGGGCGCCACGACAGCGGCAGGCGCCGCAGCCGCCTCCTGGGCACCCGCCCCTGGACCGCCGCGGTCTTTCTGCTGCCGGCGCTGCTGCTGCTCGGTGCCCTGGTCGTCTACCCGATCGTGTTCTCCGTCTGCCGCAGCCTGTTCGACGCGTCCGGCAACGGCTTTGTGGGGCTGGGCAATTACGGGGCGATGTTCTCGGACGACGGCATCCGTACGGCGCTGCGGAACAATGTCGTCTGGGTGGTGGTGGCGCCGACGGTCTCGACGGTGCTGGGGCTGATCTTCGCGGTGCTGACCGAGCGCATCCGCTGGGGCACCGCCTTCAAGCTGATCGTGTTCATGCCGATGGCGATCTCGATGCTGGCGGCCGGCATCATTTTCCGGCTGGTCTACGACCAGGATCCGCAGCGTGGGGTGGCCAATGCGGTGTGGGTCGGTGTCCATGACACGTTCGCCGGCCCGGCGCCGTTCCCCGGCGCCAAGCCGCGGCCCGCTTCCGGCCTGGCGCCGTCCGGCGGCGGTGCGTTCACCACGCGGTCGGCCGTACGGGCGGGGTCGCCGGTGAAACTGCCGCTGGTCGCCGTCCGGCCGGGCGATCTGCGCGGCGCACGGTCCGCGGCCGCCGCCGGGTCCCGGCCGGGCGAGGTCACCGGCACCGTGTGGCTGGACTTCACCCGTGGTGGCGGTGGCCGTCCCGATGTCATCGACGGCAACGAGAAGGCGCTGGCCGGGCTGACGGTCGAGGCGGTCAGGGGCGGCCGGGTGGTCGCCTCGGCGACGACGGCGGCCGACGGCACCTTTGTGCTGCCCGCCGGCCGGGCCGACGGCGCCCGGCTCCGGCTGCCCGCGGCCAATTTCGCCGAGGCCTACCGTGGTGTCGACTGGCTCGGTCCGGCGCTGGTCACCCCGGCCATCATCGGCTCCTACGTCTGGATGTGGGCCGGTTTCGCGATGGTGCTGATCGCGGCCGGGCTGGCGGGCGTGCCGCGGGAGCTGCTGGAGGCGGCGCGGATGGACGGCGCGGGCGAGTGGCAGGTGTTCCGCCGGATCACGGTGCCGCTGCTGGCGCCGGTCCTGGTGGTCGTGCTGGTCACCCTCATGATCAATGTGCTGAAGATCTTCGATCTGGTCTACGTCATCGCGCCGGGCTCCAGCATCCGGTCCGCCAATGTGCTGGCGCTCCAGCTCTTCCAGTCGTCGTTCGGTACGGACGTGGACCAGGGCCTGGGCAGCGCGATCGCCGTATTCCTGCTGCTGCTCGTGCTGCCGGTGATGTACGTCAATCTCCGGCGCATACGGAAGGAGCGCCGCCGATGACGGCCGTGGAGGGTGTCGTACCGGACGGGCGCGCCGGCGCCGCCGGTGCCGTACGGGCCCGGCAGCCGCTCGCCGCCCGGGTCGCGGCGCGGACCGCCGGCGGCGCGATGCGGATCTTCCTGGTCCTCGTCGCCCTGTTCTGGCTGATGCCGTCGGTGGGGCTGCTGCTGTCCTCGCTGCGCAGCCCGCAGCAGATCGCCGGGTCCGGCTGGTGGCAGGTCTTCAGCGAGCCGGCCCAGATCACCTGGGACAACTACGGCCGGCTGCTGGCCGACGGCAAGGTGATGGGCTCGCTGCTGACGACGGTGGCGATCACCGTGCCGGCGACGGTGCTGGTCGTGGTCATCGGGTCGCTGGCCGGCTATGCGTTCGCGTGGCTGGACTTCCCCGGCCGGGACGGCTGGTTCCTGGTCGTCGTCGGGCTGCTGGTGGTGCCGGTGCAGGTGGCGCTGATCCCGGTGGCAAAGCTGTTCGGCGCGGTCGGGCTCTTCGAGACGACGGCCGGGGTGATCCTCTTCCATACGGCCTTCGGCCTGCCGTTCGCGGTGTTCCTGCTGCGGAACTTCTTCGCCGAGATCCCGCGCGAGCTGCTGGAGGCGGCCCGGCTGGACGGGGCGGGCGAGCTGCGGCTGTTCACCCGCGTGGTGCTGCCGCTGGGCGGTCCGGCGATCGCCTCGCTGGGGATCTTCCAGTTCCTGTGGGTGTGGAACGACATGCTGATCGCGCTGATCTTCGCGGACAGCGGCCATCCGCCGATCACCGTCGCGCTCCAGCAGGAGGTACGGCAGTTCGGCAACAACATCGATGTGCTGGCGCCCGGGGCCTTTCTCTCGATGGTGGTGCCGCTGATCGTCTTCTTCGCCTGCCGGCGTCAGTTCGTCTCCGGGGTGATGGCCGGCGCGGTGAAGTGAGAATCGTGCAAGGACCGGCATTCCCCGGCTCCGCGCCATCTCCCGTTCACTTTTGTCCCTCTACGATGACGCCACTGCCGTGAAACGCATGGTGCGACTGGGCTTCGTCATGGAGACTGCCCGAGCGGCGCCCGGACGTCTTGTGCATCGACGGACGGCGCCCCGGTCCCCGCGAGGCCGCGCCCCTGCGCAGCGGTCATGACGCCGGGCGCGTCCATAACTGCACAGACGCCGACAACAGCAGAAATCTCCCAGCAGATCACGCATACCAGGCACCTCAGGCACATCCACGGCAGTCAGCGCCGGCACATACCGCACGCCCCCCTGCACGCGTCGTACTCAGCCCTACGTTCCCGACCGTCTGGAGACGGACCGCACATGACTGCTCCCATCGCAGACCAGAGTGCCGAACAACTCCCGCGCCCCACCCGGCTGTCCGATGTCAAAGGCTGGTTCTTCACCGCCGACCAGTTGCTCTTCGACTGGTTCCTGGCGCACCAGCAGGACCGCTCGGAGCCGGGTGATCTGCTCGAACTGGGCGCGTATATGGGCAAGAGCGCCATCTTCCTCGGTGCCCGGCTGCGCCCCGAGGAGCGCTTCACGGTCTGCGACCTCTTCGACTCCCCCGCCGAGGACGCCTCCAACTCCAAGGAGATGAGGAAGTCCTACGCGACCCTGACGCGCCGCGCCTTCGAGGCCAACTACCTTGCCTTCCATGACGAGTTGCCCACCATCGTCCAGGGCCTCAGCTCGGTCGTCGGCGACCACGTCGACGAGGGGTCGGTGCGCTTCGCCCATATCGACGCCTCGCATCTGTACGAGCATGTGCACGGCGACATCCTCGCGGTGCGCTCTCTGCTCACCGCCCACGGCATCGTGGTGATGGACGACTACCGTGCCGAACACTGCCCGGGGGTGGCCGCCGCCACCTGGCAGGCCGTCGCGAACGAGGGACTGCGCCCCGTCTGCATCACCGGCACCAAGTTCTACGGGACCTGGGGCGACCCCGAGCCGCTGCAGAAGGCGCTGGTGGACTGGATCACCTCGCGCGGCGACCTCTGGCACGAGGTGCAGTACGTCAACGACGCCCCGCTGGTCCGGCTGAGCGCCAAGGGTGCCAAGGAGCCCGCCCACCCGGTCTCCCGTCACCAGGCCGCCACCGCCCGCGGCCCGCAGCGGACGGCGGCGCAGTCGCCGAAGGCCTCCGCGGCCCGCCCGGCCGCGCGCCCGCCGCTCCCGGCGCGCAGCACGCTGCGCCGGGTCGCCCTGGACGTGCTGCCGCCGATCGTCACCCGCGCCCTGGTGAAGGCCCGTCAGCGGGCCCGTACGCGCTGAGGCGTCCGGCGCGGGCCGGGGCGACGGCACGTGGCCCCGGCCCGGCCGGCCCGAGCGCCGTCGCGCCGTCGTGCGTCGCGCCGTCGTGCGCCGCACCGTCGTGCGTCGCGCCGTCGTGCGTCGCGCCGTCGTGCGTCGCGCCGTCGTGCGTCGCGCCGTCGCGCCGGGGGCGGTCTTTCCAGCGTGCGGGTCAGCCGCCCTGACCGGCGCTTCCGATCGGGCCGACCTTCACCGGGGAGCCGGCGCCGTCCGTGACGGGCAGCGTGCCGGCACCCGGCCAGGGGAGGGTGACCGACTTCGTCTCGTTCGGCGGGGTCACCACCAGCGCCGTGACACGGACGCCGGAGCCGCCCGACGTGTTGACCGGGTAGTGGATGCCGAAGGCCACCGACGCCCCGCTCTTGAGGATGCCCGGGTTGGCCTTCTCGCCGCTGCGCTTCGCGGACAGCGCCCCCGCGTTGGTCTTCAGGTCGACGCCCGCGTACCCGGAAATCGCACAGTCCCGGCCGCCGCTGTTCTTCAGCTCCACATTGACGGTGCCATCGGTGTCGCCGCCGATGGTGCCGTCCATCGCCGTGATCTTCAGCTCGTCGGTGCGGCACTCGCCGGCCTTGCCGTTCCCGTGGGAGCCGGTCCCGGCGGCCGTGCCCTGCCCGCCGGAGCTCTTCCCGGCGGAGTCCTTCCCGCCGCCCTGACCGCTGTCCTGACTGCCACCCGTGGCCGACGAGCCGGAGGTGGCCGCCTTGCCGGACGGAGAGGCGGTCGAAGAGCCCTGCGCGGCGCCCGGTTCCTGACACCCCGTCACCAGCATGGCGCCGCCGACGAGGGCTGCGGAGACGAGAAATGCCGTGCGACGGTTGCCGGACATGAAAGAGACCCCTTGGTATCCAGTATGGAAGCCGAAGCGGTGCCGGCTCCTCGGTACGTGCTTGATCGGTACGTGCTTGATCATTATGAAGGGCTGTGAACCGAGGGGATACCGGCGTCATCGTTCCGCGACGCCACCGTCGCAAAGCGGTGACATGATCACGACATATTTAGCCCAAGGGCCTGCCCGGTACGCCCCGTTCGGCGCCACATACGGCTCCCCAGCGGCCCACCGGCCATCCGGAAGACCCCTCCGCGCCACACCCGGATCATCAGGCACGAGGCGAGACACAGGAGTCACTTCTCACACCCGGCCTAACCGCGCGGCACCTGCCCCACCAGCACGAAGACATTGGACCGCAGCAGCATCCCGGCCGGGCGCGGCAGCGGATGGGAGTACGTGCGGCGTACGGCCAGGCCCGCGGACTCGGCGAAGGCCCGCAGCAGGGCGAAGTCGGTGAAGCGCACCGGGGTGGGCCCGGCCCGATGCCCGGCCTCCTGCGCGGTGATCAGCAGCACCCCGCCGCCCGGCCGTACGTAGCGGACATAGGCCCGCAGCAGGCCCTCGACCTGCTCGTCGTCCAGATGTTCCAGGACGTGCGCGGTCAGCAGCGCGTCGAAGGCGCCGGGCCGGGCGTGCGGGCTCGCGAGGAAGGCGCCGGCCGTGTAGGCGGTCAGCCCGCGTTCGCGGCAGCGCGCCACGGACTGCGGGTCGTGGTCCACCCCGACGCTGCCGGGCGCGCAGCCGGCGAGCGTGCCACCGGTGCCGCAGCCGATCTCCAGCACCCGGCCGGTGCCGATCCGCCGCAGCTGGCTGCGGTACGGGGACCGGGCGGGCAGCAGCCGCGCCGGGCCGCCGCGCTCCCGTTCGGCCGGCAGCCGCGCGGTGGAGGCGGACGGCGCGGTGCCCGCGGGGCGCACCGGCCGGGCGGTCCGGGTGTCGCTGCCGGGCTGCCCGGCGTCGGGGCTGTCGGTGGCGGCGGAGCTGTCGGTTCGGCCGGGCATCGGGACGCGGTCACCTTCCCTGGGGAAACACGGCGCGGCGGCGCCGTAAAGCTGTGCAACGGGTCTACGGCATCGGACGCGGCCCGGCACTACGGCGCGCCGAATGCGCGCGCCGCGCGTCATCCTGTGCCCAGGTCTCGCCGAGGGCGTCTCTCACCCTTTCAGCGCAGAGGCGGTGACCGTGCCGCCGCGGGCGAGTTGAACGGACCGGTCTTGTGCATCGCCAGTCCGGAAAGGCTTGGTCCGCGTATGAAGCCTCGGCTCACCGTCGTCGTCCCGGTCCCTCGCATCGAGGGGTCCGAGCGGAATGTGGAGGAGTGCCTGGAGTCGGTCGCGGCTCAGACGCTGACCGATCTGGATGTGGTGATGGTGGACGACGGCCCGCCCGCCGACGCGGGCGGGGACGGGGCCGGCACCGCGACGGACGGGGCACCCGCCGCGCCCGCCGCGCCCTCCGCATCTGCCGCATCCGCCCCGCCCTCCGCGCCCGCCCGCCGTTTCGCGGAGCGCGACCCGCGGTTCCGGATCGTCCACCACCCCGGGGGCGGTCCGGCCCCCGGCTGCGGCGCGCTCCGCAACACCGGTGCCCGGCACGCCTATCCGCACACCGAGTATCTGGCGTTCCTCGACGCGGAGGATGTGCTGCTGCCCCGCGCGTACGAGGACCTCGTCGGCCTGCTGGACAAGTCCGGCGCGGACCTGGCGACCGGCAATGTCTACCGGCTCGGCGCGGCCGGCCGCAGCCAGTCCGCACACCACCCGGCCACCCGCCCCACCGTGCTGCGCACCCACATCGGCGAAGACCTCGGCCTGCTGTCCGACCACTTCGCCCGTAACAAGGTCTTCCGCCGCACCTTCTGGGACACACACCAATTCGCCTTCCCGGAGGGAGCGTTGTGCCATGACGCGGCGGTGACGCTGCCGGCGCTCTTCCTCGCCGGGGCGGTCGACGTCCTGCGGGAGCACGTCTGTTACCGGCGGCTGCCGGAAGGCCCCGACCGCTACCGGCGGCTCGACGCCCGGGGCGTACGGGACCGGTTCGCCGCGGTGGCCGGCATCCGGCGTTTCCTCGCCGACCCGGCTCACGCCCGGCTGAGCGTCCATCAGCGCGACTACGACCGTTCGCAGCTCACCGACGGGCTGCTCGACCTGGTCGACGCGCTGCCGGCGGCCACGCCGGAGTGCCGGACCGCGTTCCTGGACTGCGCCCGTGACTTCCTCTCCGGCGTCGATCCGCGGCTGTTTCCCACGCTGCCGGTGGAGCTGCGGATGCGCTGGTATCTGATCCGCGCCGGGCGGCTGGCGGATCTGCTCACCCTGCTCGTGCACGAGGCCCGCAACCCGGCCGGGTTCACCGTCGCCGGGCCGCCGCTGCGCAAGCGGGCGGTGCTGCCGCTGACACCGCGGCTGGAGCTGCCGCCGGGCGTGACCCGGCTGGACCGCGCCGACTTCCCCGTACGGGCCCGGGTCCGGGAGGCGGTCTGGCGCGACGGTGTGCTGGTGCTGCGCGGCTACGCCTATATCCGGAATCTGGACGCCGCGGCCCGGCACAGCTATCTCAGGACGGCCGTGCTGTCGTGCGGGCGGCGCCGGATCCTGCTGCCGCTGCGGCCGGTGTCGATGGTGGCGGCGACCACCGAGTCCGGTCAGGAGCTGCACTGTTACGACTGGTCGGGCTTCGAGCTGCGGCTCGATCCGGCCCGGCTGCGCCGGGGCGGGCGCTGGGAGGAGGGCGACTGGACGGTCGGGGTGCTGCTGGCGTCGGCGGGCGTGGTGCGGGCCGCGGCGCTGCACGCCCCGGAGACCGGCTCGGGCGCCGCACCGTGCACCCGTGAGCTGCCCGGGGACGGCGCGGACGGCGGCGTACGGATCACGCCCCGGTACGCGGACGGGCAGCTGCGGCTGTCGGTGGCCCGGCCCGCCCAGCGGCTGGCCGGCCATCGTGCGGCGGCGGCCGGCGCCCTGGACCTGGCCGTCACCGCGGCCGGCCCGCCGCCCGCCGCGCTGCGGCTGACCCACCAGCAGACCGGCACGGTGGTGTCGTTCCCGGTGGAGACGGCACGCCCCGGGGGGCCGGGGGAAGCGGGCGGGGCTTCCGGCGGCGCCCACTACACCCCGTCCCCGCCGCCGGCCTTCCGTATCCGGCTCGATGCCCTGGCCGCCGCGCGCCCCACCCGGGACGGCGCGCCGCGGGCGATCGTGCCGGCGCACACCGAGAGCTGGGTGCCCGAGGTGGTGCTGCCCGACGGCGGCACCGACCCGATCGCCTGCGATCCCGCTCTCGCCCCCGTCGCCCATCCGCTCGCGCACGGCCGTGAGCTGGTCGTGGCGGCCACCCCGGCCGGGACCCTGGTCCTGCACGACCGCATCCCGCAGCCGTACCTGGACCGGGCGATGTGGCGCGGGGACGGCACCCTGCTGGTGGCGGGCAGGCTGCCCAACGCCGCGCCGCACGCCACCGAGCTGGTCCTCAAGCACCGCGCACACGCCGCCGAGCTGGCCTTCCCCACCCTCCACGACGACGGCCGGTTCCACGGCACGCTGCCGCTGGGCGCACTGCCCTCGCTCGCCGGGACGCTGCCGCTGCGCGAGGGCCGCTGGACCCTGCATCTGCGCGAGCAGGGCGCGCCCGGCTCCCCGCTGGACGCCCCGGTGCGCTGCGCGCCGTCCCTCCTCGACGGGCTGCCGGCCGCCCGTACGGTCCGCGGCAAGCCGCTGACCCTGGACCGGCACCGGCTCGACGAGGTGCTCGTGACGGCGGGTCCCGCGCTGCCCGCCACCGACCGCGGCCCCTACCGCCGCCGGATGCTGCGCGAGCAGCACTACGCGCTGCACCGTTCCCGTCCGCTGCGGGACACCGTCCTCTACAGCAGCTTCGGCGGCCGCGCGTACGGGGATTCCCCGCGTGCGGTGCACGAGGAGCTGGTGCGCCGGGGCATGGACGTGGAGCATCTGTGGGCGGTGCGCGACGCGCAGACCGCGGTGCCCGGGACGGCGCGGGCGGTGCTGGTGGGCAGCGCCGAGTGGCACGGCGCGCTGGCGCACAGCCGCTGGGTGGTCACCAACACCCAT
Organism: Streptomyces sp. NPDC054765; assembly: GCF_053612065.1. Classification (NCBI taxonomy): domain Bacteria; kingdom Bacillati; phylum Actinomycetota; class Actinomycetes; order Kitasatosporales; family Streptomycetaceae; genus Streptomyces; species Streptomyces sp. NPDC054765. The sequence goes on from NZ_JBSHBP010000029.1 coordinate 70,216, forward strand.
CTGCCCCGGTGGTTCACCCGGCGCGGCGGCCAGCGCATCATCCAGACCTGGCACGGCACCCCGCTCAAGCGGATCGGCGCCGACCTGGCCGGGACGCTGTGCGCGGGCCTGGCCCATCTGGCGGCGCGGCCGCGGGTCAGCCGGCAGTGGAGCGTGCTGCTCTCGCCCAACGCGCACAGCACCCCGGTGCTGCGCTCCGCGCTCGGCTACTCCGGCCGGCTGCTGGAGACCGGGCTGCCGCGCACCGACGCCTTCTTCGCCGCCGACCGCGAGCACAGGGCGGCCACGGTCCGCGCGCGTCTGGGCATCGAGCCGGGTAAGAAAGTGGTGCTGTACGCGCCGACCCCGCGCGACGATCTGGCCTACGACGCGGGCCACCACCGGCTGCATCTGCCGCTCGACCTGGCGCTGGCACGGCAGGAGCTGGCGGATGACCATGTGCTGCTGGTGCGCGGCCACCCACTGGTCGCCGACCGGCTGCCGGCCCACCACGCCCCCTTCGCCCTCGATGTCTCCGCCCACCCGGACGCCACCGAGCTGTTGCTGGCCGCGGACGTGCTGGTCACCGACTATTCGTCGCTGGCCGTGGACTTCGCCAACACCGGACGCCCGATGCTGTTCCTGACGCCCGACCTGCCGCACTACCGCGACACCCTGCGCGGCTTCACCCTCGACTTCGAGGCACGGGCGCCGGGCCCGCTGCTCACCTCGACCGGTGAACTGATCGATGCGCTGGGCGACTTGACGGCGATCACCGCGGCGGGGGCGGACGCGTACGCGGACTTCCGGGAAACGTTCTGCCACCGGGACGACGGCGGTGCGGCGGGCCGGGTCGCGGATCTGATGGAACCGTGACCGGGGCCGGTCCGCCGCAAGGTGGTGGCGTGCGGATCGGCATCGTGCGGCACTCGCGTCGTTACAGCATGTGCAGGCGTCTTCACGGGCCTCTGCACACCCAAGCCCCGGCTCCCGCCAGGTAAGAAGACGGCAAGAGGGCGGAAAAGCGGAGCAGCGGGTGCAACCGCGCGGCGGGTTTCGGCCTCTGAACCATCGGAAATGGGTTCGGACCCCGCACGCGCCAAGAGATGCTGTCGACACGAAATGTAGATTCAGTGACTGTGAAAGAAGCCCTCGATCCGCTGACGGGGCCCACCATCACGCCATCCGCGCAGATCAGCATCGTCGTCATCGCCTTCAACGATGCCGGCCATGTCTGCGATGCGGTGCGCTCCGCACTCGCGCAGGGGCCCCCGGGCGAAACGGTCACCGAAGTGATCGCGGTGAACGATGCCTCCACCGACGGCACCGGCGCCGCCCTGGACGCCCTCGCCCACGACGAACCGCGCCTTCGGGTGATCCACCGCGACACGAACAGCGGCGGCTGCGGCACCCCGCGCAACGAGGGTCTGCGCGCCGCCACCGGGCGGTTCGTGATGTTCCTCGACAGCGACGATGTGCTGCCCCCGGGCGCGGCGCGGGCGCTGCTGGCCGCCGCTGTGGAGCATGACGCCCCGGTCGCGGCCGGTGCCTGCGTACGCCGTGAGCTGCCCGCGCACCGCGATGTCCCCTGGCAGCCCGGCCTCTACCGCGAGCCCGCGGTCCACAGCTCCCCCGAGGCCAGCCCCCAGCTGGTCCGGGACACGCTGTGCGTCAACAAGCTCTATGAGCGGGCGTTCCTCGACAAGCACGCCATCGCCTTCCCCGAGGGCCGCTTCACCTACGAGGACTTCGTGTTCACCGCGCGGGTGCTGGCCGCCGCCCCGCGGATCGCCACGATCCCCGACCGTGTCTACGTCTGGCATGTGCGCCGCTCGGCCGCCAAGCAGTCGATCTCCCTGGACCGCAAGGACGTCGCCAACTGGCAGGCGCGGATCGCGGCGCACCGCGCCAGCGTGCAGATCTTCCAGCACGCCGGGCAGCACGCGCTGGCGCATGCCGCGCACACCAAGTTCCTCGACCACGATCTGCGGATGTACGTCCGCGAGCTGCACACCCGCGGCGCGGACTACCGCACCGAGTGGTGGCGGCTGACCCGCGAGTACCTGGCCGGTTTCGACGAGGCCGATCTGCGGGCGGCCCGTGCCCCGGCCCGCTGGCTGGCCCGGGTGGTGCTGGCCTCCCCGGCCCCGCGGGATCTGGGACGGCTGACCCAGCTCGCGGCCCGGCCCGGCCGGCTGCTGCCTCCGTACGCGAAGGCCGACGGCCGCGCGGTGTGGTCCCAGGACCTGCCCGAGGTCCGGCTGGACGCGATGAGCAACAAGCCGATGCACCGCCTGCCGGTGACCATAGACGCGGAACCGGCCGTCAGCAGCCCCGGTGTGCTGCGACTGCGGGTGCACGATCTGTACGGGCGGCTGGCCGCGGCCGGACCGGAGAGCATCGACATCGAGCTGCGGCGCCGCCGGGACGACCGGCGCGGCCCGGTCCACACCGCCGCGCTCACCCCGGCCCCGGCCACCGACGGTTCCGAGGCCTGCTGGACCGCCGAGGTCGTGCTGGACCTCGGCGCGCTGGTGGAACAGGGCGGCCGGCACTGTGCCGACCCCGAGCCATGGGACCTGATGGCGCAGGTCAGCTGCGCGGACGGGGCCGGTTTCCGGGCCGCGCTGCGGGCCATCGGTCCGGGCCTGCGCCGCCGGGTGGTGCCCAGCCGCCGCCATGCCGTGCTGCTGGTCCAGCCGTATGCGACGACCGGCGGCGCGCTGTCACTGCGGGTCGCCTCCGGCCTGCGCAGCGTATGGCGGATCGCCGCCCGGCGGCTGCACGGCTGAAAGACCGCGGCCCGCCCCCCGCACACTCCGACCCCGACCTAGGATTGGCGCTATGTCTTATTTGATCACGGGTGGTGCCGGCTACATCGGTGCCCATGTCGTACGGGCCCTGCGCCAGGCCGGCGAGAGTGTCGTCGTGCTCGACGATCTGACGACGGGCGTGGCCGCCCGGGTCCCCGAGGACGTCCCTCTGGTCGTCGGCTCCACGCTGAACCGCGAGCTGCTCGATGCCACCCTCGCCGGGCACGGTGTCACCGATGTCGTGCACCTGGCCGCCAAGAAGCAGGTCGGCGAGTCCGTCGAGATGCCGCTGCACTACTACCGCGAGAACGTGCACGGTCTGCAGACCCTGCTGGAGGCGATGGCCGCGGGCGGCGTCGGCCGGCTGGTGTTCTCCTCCTCGGCCGCGGTCTACGGCATGCCGGATGTCGACCTGGTCACCGAGGAGACGCCCTGCACCCCGATCAACCCGTACGGCGAGACCAAGCTCGTCGGCGAGTGGATGGCCCGTGCGGCGGGCAAGGCGCACGGCATCAGCACCGCCTGTCTGCGCTACTTCAACGTCGCTGGGACGGCCACCCCCGAGCTGGCCGACACCGGGGTCTACAACATCGTCCCGATGGTCTTCGAGAAGCTCACCGAGGGCGCCGCGCCGCGCATCTTCGGCGATGACTACGACACCCCCGACGGCACCTGCATCCGCGACTACATCCACGTCGCCGACCTGGCCGAGGCCCATGTGGCGGCCGCCCGCAAGCTCGCCGAGCCGGGCCCGGTACGCGACCTGACGCTGAACATCGGGCGCGGCGAGGGGGTGTCGGTGCGCGAGATGGTCGGTCTGATCACCGAGATCACCGGCCACCGGGGCGTCACCGCCGAGGTCACCCCGCGCCGTGCGGGCGACCCGGCCCGGGTGGTGGCGGCCGCCGACCGGATCACCGCCGAGCTGGGCTGGAAGGCCCGCCACGACGTGCGCGACATGATCACCTCGGCCTGGGCGGGCTGGCAGCACCACCACCCGCAGGCCTAGGACACCTAGGGGCCCTGGGGCCGCACCGCTCGCGTACGGCCGCCGGGCACCGTCTGGATCAGTGGTGTCCTGTCGCAGCGCATCTGTCAGATAGCGAGCCGTTGACCTGCTGGGATGCCAGGTCGTGGGAGAAGGCGGAGGCCTGGGGTTCTCGAACGACCTGGCATCGCGGAAGTCGCGGTCACGGTAGCGGCAGATGTGCCCCTTGCCGGGTCGTCACAGGCGCGAGCCACCAGTCGTTCATCAGTGGGGGCCTCGCTCACATGAGGCCCCCACGAGGAGATCAGACGATGAGGACGATCTTGCCCTGGAGGTGACCGTCGTCGAGCAGCCGGTGCGCGTCGGCGACGCGCTCGAACGGGAACGTCTCCTGCACGTGGACCCTGAGCCTGCCCTGTTCGACGAGTTCGACGAGACCTCGCAGGGCGACCGGATCGGGGTCGACCGCGATGCCGCTGAAGCGCATGCCGGCCGCCTCGTACTTGGCGGCGAGTTCCGCATCGTCCATGGCGACCGCCGTCACCAGGTGACCACCCGGGCGGAGCACTTCGAGGGAGCGCTCGACGGTATCGCCGCCGAGCGTGTCGAGCACGACGTCGATGTCGCGGACCGCCTCGGTGAAGTCGACCGCCGTGTAGTCGATCACCTCATCGGCGCCACATCCCTCGACGAACTTCCGCTTGCTCCCGCCGGCGGTCGTGATCACGTGCGCGCCGAGCGCCTTCGCAATCTGGATCGCGACGTGGCCGACCCCGCCACCACCGCCGTGGACCAGGACGCGGTCGCCCTCACTCACGCCGCCGAGGTCGACGAGGCCCTGCCACGCCGTCAGCCCGACGACCGGCAGCGCCGACGCCTCGACGTGCGAGAGCGACGTCGGCTTGTGTGCGAGGTGCAGCGCCGGCGCCGACACGACCTCGGCGTACGCGCTCGCCGCCCGCGGGAACAGCGGCATCCCGAACACCTCGTCGCCGGGCCTGAACCGCCACGTCTGCGGCGCCTCCTCGATCACACCGCTGATGTCCCAGCCGAGGATGAACGGCGGCCGGCCGATCAGCGGGAACTCGCCGGCGCGCAGGCGCGCCTCCAGCGGGTTCAGCCCGATTGCCTTGACGCGGACGAGTACCTCGGTCGGAAGGGGCTGGGGCTCGGGCGCGTCCACGATGGTGAGCACCTCGGGACCGCCGAACGCCTGCTGAGTGATGACTCGCATGACTCTCCTGCTCAGGAAGGGGAAAACCCAGGCTATGAACCTGATAGGAACCAGCAGGTGCCATAGGCGCAGGTACCTTTGGCGCCATGAGCGGTTTCGGTCCCGGTGATCCCTTTCTCGCCGACTGTCCGGCGCGTCTGGCGGTCGAGCTGATCGCCGACAAGTGGACGGTGGTCGTGCTCTATGGCCTCAGCAAGGGCCCGGTGCGCCATGGCGAGCTGATCGAGCTGATCGGCGGCATCTCCCGCAAGATGCTCACCCAGACGCTTCGACGGCTCGAGGCGCACGGGCTCATCCGCCGCCACGCCTACACCGAAGTGCCGCCCCGCGTCGAGTACGAGCTCACCCCGCTCGGGGCGACTCTGATCGATCCGATCCACGTGCTGACCGAGTGGGCGAGGGCGAACGGCGATGCAGTGCTCGATGCGTTCGACGCCGATCCCGAGCCGATCGCCCCCAGCGGCTGAGGCCCCGCCAGGGCACTGAGCATCCTCTCGGCCGCTGCTCGGTATCGGGCCCGGCCGCGCTCGGTCTGCAGGCGCTCGATGCGTTGGACGATCTGCCACATCCGGGGGGAGTCCTGGCCACGCCCACGAGCGTCTCACTGGTCTCACCCCAGGTGCGGTGCACGAGGTCAAGCGCGTGTTCCACGACGGACGCGGCATCTCCGACGGCGCCCAAACGCAACCAGGTGCGCAGTCCGTAGTGGTGCGCGGCGAGGGTGTACGCGGCGAGGGTGTACGCGCGCAGCTCGCCGTCCGGCCTGGCGGCGAAGCGGCACTTGAGGCCGGGTAATTGCAGCGAGAACTCGTCCGGGGAGCGCACAAGCGCGATCTCGTCGAGTTCGGGTTCACGGCCATGGGCGCGCTCCGCCCTCGCCGCAGCGGCAAAGCCCTCGCGCAGCGCTGACTCGGGCAGAGCCGGGGCAAGGTAGGTCAGGCCGACGCTGCTGTTCTCCCCGCGGGTACCGGCCCACAGCCGCAATGTGCCGGGGGCTGTGTCGATGCCCATCTCCTCGGCCAGCTCCCGCGCCGCCTGGCCACCCAGCGCGGCCTCATCCAGAGCTTCGCCGTGTTGAGGCGGCTCTACGGAGCCACCCGGCAACTGCCGACGGCCCGGGGCGGCAACCGGTGCCACCGGCCCGAGCACGGCGCGCCCGCCTCCGGTGGATGCCGGCGGGGAGCCGGGGCGCGGGTCAGGTCAGCGGGTGCGAGGTCCGGCCCGAGGCGTCGTCGATCTCGTCGTGTGCCTTGGTCAGCAGCTTCATCGCCAGTTCGTTGAGCGCTCGGGCGCCCGCGACCTCCTCGCCGACCCTCGGCTGGTGGGAGTCGACGGGGTGGCGGCTGGCGTATCCGTGGGCCCGCACCTCGCTCCCGTCGGGGAGCCGTACGAGGGCCGCCGCGCGGGTGCGGTGGGTGTCCTCCTCGAATTCCATCTCGACATGCCATCCGACAGTGGTCTGCAACATGACGGTCACCTCCGGAGCCCCTGTTTCCAGCGTGCGCCCGCCGCTCCGCGTGTGCACGGCGTGCCGCGCCGCGAAGCACCAGGAAGGCACGAAGCAGAGGGAGCCTCCCGGGATGCGCCCGCCGGGTGAGGCGCGGGGCACCTTGACGGTGAATCCACGCGGTGGTGTGCACATAGCTCACCCGAAGTCGCCGTCCGCGAGCCGCTGTGTCCCGGTGCGCGACACTCTCAGCGCTTCCGGCTCCGTCACCGGCCATTCCGGGTGCCCCGGCCGCCGCAGGAAGAGGACACCTTTCCGGTTTCCGGATATCCGTCACGAAGGCCGGGCGCCCCGGGGCGTACTCGACCTCGTCACCGACCCTCGGGCGCTGACCGGCGCTCACCGCGCGGCCTCGATCGCGTCCGGAGTGGTCGTCCACTCCACACCGCCGCCCTCCGGCGAAAGCCATGCCACGGCTGGGCCGGCGGGAACCCGGAGCACCGGGTCGGGGGTGACGCTCTTCGCCTCGGGCGCGATGGCCCTCAGCACGCCGATCCGGTCGTCATGGGCGTGGTCGATCACCCGGCGGCCGAGCAGTGGATGCGACCGGTGGCCGAGGCCAAGGGGGTGGGCGGCAGGAGTGGGCGTGGTCATGAGCGTTCCTCACACTGGACGGATGGTCTCAACGGAGGCACCCGCCCTCCTCGGGGGACGCGCGCGGGTGACCCGTGCCGGCCGTCGCGTGGCAGACCCCCGGACGGCCGGTAATCACCCAACTCCCTTACGGCACACCGGGTAAGGGAGCAGAGTGGGAAGACGGTTGAACCGGTTGAACGCTCGGGGGTACACAAGATGGCACCACGGTCAAGGAAGCCGAACCTGCCCCTCGCAGCCCTGATGCGGGCGGGACAGGTCGGGAACGCCCAGCTCGCGCGGACCGTGAACCGCGTCGGCGCCGAACTCGGCGTGGCCCTGCACTACGACAAGACGACCGTGTCCCACTGGTTGAAGGGGTCCATGCCCAAGGCCGCGGCCCGCCCCGCTGTCGTCGAAGGGCTCGCGCGGCTCGTCGGCCGGCCGGTCACGTCCTCGGAGGCCGGGCTGGGCGACCTCGGTGAACCGGCCCCCGCGGCCGATACCGTGTCCGGAGTGGTCGATCTCGGAAGGGCCGACATGGCCCCGTCCCGCCGCGCGGTGCTCGGCGCGGGCCTGTACTCGGCGACGCTGGCCGTCCCCAGGTTCGAGGACGTGGCCGGCCGTACGGAGGCGGTGCCGGCCGGACGCACCGTACGCATCGGGATGAGCGAGGTGGCGACCGTCCGGACCATGACCGCGAAGATCGCCGACATCCTGGACGAGCTGGGGGGAGGGCATGCACGGCCGATGGCGGCGGCCTTCCTCGTCCACACGGTGGGTCCCCATCTGCGGGCGGACGGCAGCGAGGCCGCGAAGAAGGCCATGCGGGCCGCGGCATCGGACCTGGTGTACCTCACCGGCTGGATGGCCATGTACGAGCGGGAACACGGGACCGGGCAGCAGTACTACCTGCAAGCCCTCAAGCTCGCGGGCGGCGCGGAGGATCACCTCACCTACTCCCGGACCTTGCGCGGCATGGCGCTCCAGGCGTCGAACCTGGGTCACGGCACCAAGGCGCTGGCACTCGCCGACAGCGCGGCCGAAGCCGCACCGGCCGCGGGCCCGCGGCTGGTCGCCTTCCTCCGCGGGCAGCAGGCGCACGGCGCCGCGATGGTCAAGGACCGCCGGCAGGCGTTCTCCCGCCTGCGGGAAACCGAAGCGGCGCTGTCACGGGCGGAGGGCCGCAACGACACGGTCGGCGGCTACGACCGGTCGGCGTACGAATTCCAGGTCTCCCATGTGCGGTGGGAACTCGGCGACCGCGCCGGATCGGTCAAGGCCCTGCGCCGGTCCAACCGTTACCGGCCCGACGGGGAACGGCAGGGCCGCGTGCACGGCACCGGGCTCCTGGCCACCCGCCTCCTGGCCATGCGGCACGTGGAGGAGTCCTGCGAGGTGTGGGGCGACTTCCTGACGGACTACGCCGGGGTCGCCAGCGCCCGTGGTGACGAGCACTTCGCCACTCTGCGGCGCGGTCTGCGTCCCTATCACCGGCTGGCCGCCGTCCGGGCCTTGTCCGACCGTGCGCGAGCAGTGGGAGACCGCAAGGCCCGCTGACCGCCAGGGCGTGCGCGGGGTTCTACCGGGGTGACCGGCCTCGGAGCGGGCCCGGTGGAAGCGGTCTCCCGTCGGCTGCAAGCGGTCTCCCGTCGCCGTGCCCGGCCTGCCCCGCGCCCCGGCCTTCCCGCGCCCCCGACCCGCCCCGTGCCCCGTTCAGCCGCGGGGCCTGGAAAAGGGCTTCGTCCAGGAACCCGCGCCGGGCACGGTGAGGGTCAGCGGGGTCCGCCGGCCGTCCGGGCCGCCGGCCGTCCGGACCGGCAGTTCGCGGCGGAGCGGGCCCGCGGTCACCCGCAGGGCCACCCGCCAGGTGCCCGCCGGGCCGCTGCGCAGTGTGGAACGCACGGTGTAGTGGTCGGCGGCGCCCCGTTCGACCGTGGTGCGCAGCGCCACCGTGCGCGTCGCGTCGTAGAGGATCAGTTGCAGCCCGGCGTCCACGGGGCAGCCGGGCAGGGTGAGGCGCGCGGCGAGGGTGGCCCGCCCGGTGCGGGTGCAGTGGGCCGCGCCGCGCAGATCGCCGCCGAGCGGCCGGCGCGTGCCGTCCCGGTCCAGGTCGAGGTGGAGATGGCCGTGCGGCCGGGAGAGGAAGAGCGCGCCGACGGCCGGTCCGGCCGGGCCGCGGCCGACGATCCGCGGGGCGAAGTCCGGCCCGTCGGCCCCGCTCTCCGGGACCAGCCAGGCCTCGCGGCGGAAGGAGGGCCCCGCCGCGCCCCGGGGGCCGTGTGCGGTGACCGCGATCTTGAGGCCCCAGATGCCGTCGGACAGCGGCCCGCCGTCCGCGGCGGTCGCCGGGTCGACGGCGGCCTGCCACGCGCCGTCCGCATACCGGGCCGGCACACGGTGGGTGGCGCCGCTGCGGTGCAGCAGGATCTCGACGGTGTCGGCGCCGGCCCAGGGGAGGGTGGCGGTGCCCCGCAGATGGAGTACGCCGCCCACCCAGCCCTGGCGGACCAGCCGCTGGCGCAGCACCACCCGGTCGGTGAGGTCGTAGCAGGCGTCGGGGAGGGCGTGCTGCGGGTCGCGGAAGTACGGGTAGCCGGCGTACACCCGGCCGTCGGCGAGGTGCGGCGGGTCCGGCTCCCGCTCGGTGTCGGCCCGGACGACGGCGGCGAGTTCGTCGTCGAGCCCGGCGCGCAGGCAGTGGGCCCGCAGCCGGAGCCGGGGCGGCAGGGCGGTCTGCACCCGGTCGGTGAGGTAGCGCTCGACGAGCGGGCGGGCGGCGGCGGCCATCCGCTGCCGGCCGTCCGCGTCGCGGGCGAGGAAGGCGGCCCCGAAGGGCATGAGTATCTCGCCGTGGAAGTGCCGGACCATGAGCTTGTCGCGCTGCTCGCCGGGCGGGACCTCGGCCGCGAGTGATTCGAGGACGGTGCCGATGTAGCCGAGGTAGTCGCACCAGTCGATGTCCTGACGGGTGGCGTTGCTGTCGTCGTCGCGCCCGTGCAGGTAGTAGCAGTCGTGGTCGGCGAGGACGGAGACGACCTCGGCGCGCAGCAGGGCGCCGATGCCGAACGGCAGGTCCTCGGCCAGCAGCCGGCCCTCGACGAAGCGCAGCCGGTGCTCTTCGAGGAAGGAGCGGCGGAAGAGCTTGTAGGCGGCCAGCGACCAGTAGACCGGGGAGTCGAAGACGGAGACTTTTTCGCTGGTGGTGCGCAGGTCGACGGGGGCCGCGCGGCCGTCGGCGCCGACGATCCGGCCGTAGACGACGTCCGAGCCGCACTGCTGGGCCATGCGGGTGAGCCGGAGCAGTGCCTCGGGGCCGAGGTGGTCGTCGGAGTCGAGGAAGAAGACGTAGTCGCCGGTGGCATGGTCCAGTCCGGCGTTGCGCGGCCGGCCCGCGCCGCCCGAGGCCTCCTGGCGCAGCACGGTCAGGTTGGGGTGGCGGCTTACCTGTTCGGCCAGCCACTCCGCGCTGCCGTCGGTGGATCCGTCGTCGACCGCGATCACCTCGATGCGGCGCTGGTCCAGCGTCTGGGCGAAGACCGAGCCGAGGCTGCGGTCGAGGTAGCGCCGGGTGTTGTGCACCGGGACGATCACGGAGACGGTCGGCGTCGGGGCGTCCGGCCGGGTGGGAGCCGCGGTCGTGAGGTCGTCATGGGCGGGCACCGTGCCCTCCGTTCTTTCCGCAATCCCCGAAATACCCGGCGTCCCAGCCGGGCAAAAGGGACTATCAAGACATATAACGTTGGGTGAACGTTCGCCGATCGTGGAGGAGTGCCGGTGGCTCCGACGCCCGCCACCTCACAAGAGGCGGTCCGGCCCCAAGAGGTTGCCCGGCCCCTTCCCGGAAGTGAACACCCGGCCGCTTCGCGCGAGGGCCCCGGGCACCGGACGGCGCCCTGGCTCGCGGCGGCCCTGTCCATGGGGGCGTACTGCCTCGCGCTCGCCCTTTACGGCAGCTATCCCTTCGGACCGCGCTCACGCGCCATCAATGACCTGGGAAACCAGTTCGTGCCGTTCCACGCCCGGCTGTGGGACCTGCTGCACGGCACCACCAGCGGTGATCTGTTCTTCAACTGGAGCAGCGGCTACGGCGTCCCCTTCCTCGCCGACTTCTTCACCTATCTGATGAACCCGTTCTCCTGGCTCGTCGGGCTCTTCCCCCGCGCGCTGGCCGACCTCCCGGTGTTCCTGGTCACCCTGCTCAGCATCGGGCTGGCCGCCGCCCTGATGACCGTCCTGCTCGGCCGGCTGCACCCGGGCTCCGGCCCGCTGCGGGCCCTGCTGTCGACGGGGTACGGGCTGTGCGCCTGGGTGCTGCACGACGGTTTCGCCGATCCGATGTGGATGTGGGGCCTGGTCGCGCTGCCCCTGGCGGGGATCGCCGCTGACTGGTGTCTGCGCCGCACCCGCTGGGTGGCCGGCACCCTGCTGACCGCCCTCGCCTGGGCGGGCAACTTCTACACGGCCGCGATGGCGACCCTGGCAATGGCGCTGGTGCTGGTGGTGCGGCTGCTGACGGCCGCCCGGATGCCGTGGCGCGACCGGTGGCGGGCACTGGCCCGCGCCGCCTCGATGGCGCTGACCGGCATCACCCTCGCCGCGCCCGTACTGACCGTCACGCTCCGGGCCAGCCGGACGGCCCAGCCGGCCCCGGAGGTGTCCTACGACGGCCGGCCGTCGCCGCTCCACCAGGTGGCGCAGCTGCTGCCCGGCGGCCACGGCGGGACGCCGGCCCCCCACCTCGCCATCGGGATCCCCGGGCTGCTGCTGGTGGCCGTCTTCCCGTTCGTGCGGGCCCTGCCGCTGCGGGTGCGGCTCGGCTGGTACGGCCTGGCGGCCGGCGTCGCGGCCTCGTTCGTCTGGGAGCCGACGATCCTGCTGTGGCACGGCTTCGCGCTGCCCAACGGCAGCCCGTACCGCGCCGCCTTCGTCCTCAGCGGCATCCTCGTGATGATCTCCTGGCTCGCGCTGGCGCACCGCCCGCGGCCGCGCGAGCTGGCCGCGGGCGCGGCGCTGGTCGCGCTGCTCGCCTGGCTCTGCCGCCATCAGCCCGCGGCCGGCACCGCCACCTGGATCCTGGTGGCCGGCGGCGGCGCGGTGACCCTCGGGGCCCTGGCCGCGCTCACCGCGCCGCGCACCGCCCGGACCCGGGCCGCCGCGGCCGCCGCGCTGACCGCCACCGTGCTGCTCGGCTCGGCGTACACGGCGTTCTCGGTGACCGCGGCGCGGGACAAGATCGCCTGGTTCCAGCCCAAGATCACGCTGACCGGGCCGTCGTTGCGGGCCCGGGACGGCCTGACCGCCCGCGCCGGCTGGCCGCGCTCCCGCACCGATCCGGGCCCGCACGAGTTCGCCAACAACGACCCGCTGCTGCTCGGCGGCGAGGGCGGCTCCTACTACAGCAGCTTCGTCCCTGCGGCCACCGCCCGCGCGCTGCGGGGCCTGGGCGCCGGCTGGTACATGAGGGGCCGCCATACGCTCAGCTTCGAGGACCCGGTGGGCCAGGCGCTGATGGGCGTCGGCAGCTCGCTGTCCCCGGTGCCGCGGGACCGCGCCCTGTTCACCCCGCACACGGCGCGCCCGGCCCCGCTGCTGACCGTACGCGGCGCGCTCGGGCGCCCGGCCGGCCGGGAGACCGTGTTCGCCCGCCAGGAGCGGGTGCTGGGCGCCGCCGTGTACGAGGTGCCGGACCTCGTGCCCACCGCGGGCGCGGCCCCGGTGCCCGGCCGTGGCGACTGGCTGCTGCCCGGCGTACGGCGGCCGGCGGGCCCGGCCGCCGCGGGCACCACCTTCACGGCGCACTGCACCCCGGGCAGCACCGTCCTGTGGTACGCGCCCTGGTTCTCCGGGGAGGTCAGCGGCCTCGGCGGGCACTCCACCGGGATCGGCAGCGAGGACGTCACCGCCAATCCGGTGCGGCCGCTGGGCCGGGTGCCCGCGGACGGCACGGTGTCGGTGCGCTTCACCGGAGCGGGCCCGCAGCGCGTCCCCGGGCAAGCCGTCGGCTGTCTTTCCGGGCGCAAGCTGTCGGCGGCCGTGAGCGCGCTGCGCGCCCGGGGCCCGGTGGAACTGACCGCCGACGGCCACCGGCTGACGGCCCGGCTGCGTCCGGGCAGCAGGGGCAGCGCGGTGCTGGCGCTCCCGGCCGTCGTGGGGTGGGGCTGTTCGGTGGACGGCGGGCCGCCGCGCGCACCGCACTCGTTCGGCGGTCTGCTGGCCGTGCCGCTGGGAGGGGGCACCGGCCGGCTGTCGTGCTCCTATCTGCCACCGGGCCTGCACACGGGGCTTGCGGCGAGCGGCGCGGCGGCGGTGACGGTCGCCGCGGTGGCCGTCTTCGGCGCCGTGCGCGGCCGGCGGCGCGTTCACACCACCGGCGGCCGGCGGCGCGTTCACACCACCACCCCGTTCAGATCGTGACATTCCGACAGATTTGTAGAATTACCCCTCAGGGGACGGCGTCTGAGCCGCCCTCTGACCCGGCGAAAAGGCCTGCTCATGAAGCTTTCCATCGTCGTCCCCTGCTACAACGAAGAGGCCGTCTTGAGCCGTTTCGACGAGACGGCCCGCACGGTCCTCGCCGGGCTCGCCGTCGAGTACGAGCTGTGTTACGTGGACGACGGCAGCGCCGACGGCACCCTGGCCCGGCTGCGCGGCCTCGCCCAGCAGCACCGCGGCACCACCCGCTACCTCTCCTTCAGCCGTAACTTCGGCAAGGAGCCGGCCATACTGGCCGGCCTCAAGGCGGCCACCGGCGACGCGGTGATCCTCATGGACGCCGACCTGCAGCATCCGCCCGAGCTCATCGAGACCATGCTCGACCTCTACCAGCTCGGCCACGACCAGGTCGTCGCCAAGCGCAGCCGGACCGGCGACCGGCGGCTGCGGACCGCGCTGAGCAGGCTCTACTACCGCGCCGTCAACAGGTGGGTCGATGTCGAACTCACCGACGGCGTGGGCGACTTCCGGCTGCTGTCGCGCAAGGCGGTGGACGCGCTGCTCGCGCTGCCGGAGTACAACCGCTTCTCCAAGGGCCTGTTCTCCTGGATCGGATTCGACACCGTCACCTTCGACTACCGCAATGCGGCCCGGGAGGCCGGCGAGACGAAGTGGCGCTTGGGCTCCCTGGTCAACTACGGCATCGACGGCATGCTCTCCTTCAACTGCCGTCCGCTGCGGCTGGCCATCTACACCGGGCTCGGCCTGGCCTCGCTCGCCGCCGTCTACACCCTGTGGATCATCGGCGCGGCCCTCGTCGGCGGGATCACCGCACCGGGCTATGTGACGCTGGTGGCCATCATCGTGGGCCTGGGCGGGCTGCAGATGGTGATGCTCGGGCTGATCGGCGAGTACATCGGGCGGATCTACTACGAGGCCAAGCGGCGGCCGCACTTCCTGGTCAAGGAGAGCAACACCCTCACCTCCGGCACGGCACCCGCCGCCGGCACGGCACCCGCCCCCGGCACGGCGGGCGCCGCCACCGCCGGCTCCCAGGCCGGCTGATGCGCGCCCTGCCACCGCCCGGCCGCCGGGGCCAGACGGTGCGCTTCGCCGCCGTCGGCGGGGTCAACACCCTGACGTTCTACGCCTGTTATCTGCCGCTGCACCGCCTGCTGCCGTACTTCGCGGCCTACACCGCCGCCTTCGTGACGAGCATGGTCGGCTCGTTCTTCCTCCACACCTACTTCACCTACCGCACCCGCCCGACCTGGACGAAGTTCCTGCTCTTCCCGCTGACCCAGGTCACCAACTACGGGGTGCAGAGCACCGGGCTGGTGGCCCTGGTGGGCTGGTGCGGGGTGAACACCGCGGTGGCGCCGCTGGTGGCGGCGCTGTGCGCCCTCCCGTTCACCTATCTGGTCTCCCGGCGCATTCTGCGCCCGCCCGCCCGGACCGGTCCCGCCGCTCAGGCCGACCCGCCCCGGGCCCGCTCCGGCAGACCCGCCTGAGCCCGCCAGCCGCCGAACAGCGCGCTGGGCCCGACGGACGTCTGACGCGCCGTGTACAGCCTGCCGTCGAGGCCCAGCGCGACCACCACCGCGCGCCCGACGGCATCCTGGGCGACCCCGGCCGCCGCCGAGTGCGGCACCCTGCCCCGCTGCCACGGCCCGGCCCCGCCCTGGGCCATCGCCATCCGTACCGCGCCCGCGTCATCGCGCGCCGCGAGCACCATCCGGTCGCCGCTGCCGACCGTCGCCAGCGCCACCCGCCCGTAGCCGCCGACCGCCTCGCAGCGTGCCGACACCCGCCAGCCGCCGATCATCCGCTGCCGCTCGGCGATCAGCACCTGGGCGGTGACCGAGCGCCGGAAGGCGGCCCGCACCGCGCCGTCGGCCACCGGGACGATGCTGACCGGGCCGGCCGGCTGCGGCAGCCCGGTGGCCGCGCCCGGCCGCGGGATCTGGCCGGGCTCCTTGGACACCCAGTGCTGCACGGTCCCGACGGTCGGCGCGACCAGATGGATCAGCCCGTCGGAGTCCACACAGGCATCCAGCCCGTCGATGATCTGCGGTGAGGCCTTCAGGGTGCTGACCGGGCCCTCCAGCCGCTCCCACAGCGACCAGTGCACGCCGTGCGGGCCGCTGCGGTGGGCGACGTTGCCGTCCCAGGTCCGGGCGAAGACGTGCACCGTGCCGTCCGGGGTGGCCACCGCCGCCGGGAAGCCGGTCTCCAGCGACCGGACCGGGTCCGGGTCCGGCGAGCCCAGCGACTCCCAGTGCGCGAAGACGGGCACGCCGTCCGGGGCGGTGCCGGTCTGCGGTGCGGTCAGCAACTCGCGGCGGTGGGCGGCGTTGCGGCCCGGCAGCACGGTGCGGGAGGCGAACAGCTGCAGCGCACCGCCGGGGCGGCGCACCACATGGATCTGCCCCTGCAACAGCTCACCGCCGACCGGCACCGGCGTGCCGAAGCTGCCGCTGCCCGGCCGGGTCTCCGCCCAGCAGTACGCCCGGCCGCCCAGTACCGCGAAGGCGGCGAGCCGGCCGTCGGCGGCCGGGCGGATCCAGGCGTTGGAGCCGGGCGCGCGCAGCCAGGTGCTGCGGGTCCAGTTGCGCGAGCTGCCGTTGAGCGCCGAGCCGCCCACCTTGCGGTCGCCGCAGCCCGCCGGATCGCCGCAGGCGCGGTGGTCGGCCCAGCCGTAGACCGACAGCAGACGGGCCTTGCGGCGGGCGGTCGGCAGATCGATGTCGTTGGGCAGCACATCGGCCTCGTAGCCGAGGTAGTTCTCCACGACCGCCGGACGGCCGCGGCCCCCGTAGACGGCCAGCGCGGCCTGCGCGAAGTAGGCGGAGGCGGTGTGGTCCTGATGGTCGTGATAGCGCAGCCCGGCCAGCCGGGGGTCGTGGTCCCCCGTGGCCGGCGGCCGCCTGCGGGAGTGCACCGCGTTCGGGTCCAGGGTCCGTACGACCGTGGGCCGGACCCGGTCGAGCACCGCCACCAGGGTCTCGGTGACCTGGTCGCGGGTGTAGTGGAACTGCCGCTTCACGGGGGTGCCGGAGGGGCGCAGCGTGGGGAGGGTGCCGGTGGCTCCCAGCCACAGACCGCGCAGACTGGTCGCGCGGGCCTGCCAGACGGCCCTGGCCTCCACCAGCTCCAGGAAGATCAGCTGGTGCTGCGGGGCGTCGCGCAGTGTCTGGATCTCCACCTCGAAGCCGGGGAGCAGCGACAGCGCCGCGACGTCCCAGCGGGCGGCGGGGTTGCCGGTGGCCATCACGGCGTGGGCGGCGCGCAGTCCGTTGGCCCGCGCCCGGGAGAAGGCGGCCCGGTTCCGCGGGACGCGGCCGGGGTCGGGGTCGCGCCGGCTGACGTTGCGGCCGTCCGCCTCGCCGCCGGTGAGGCAGACGGTGACCGAGCGCGCCCCGCTGCGCAGGGACTGCTCCAGGTCGGGGTTCATGAAGTACAGCCCGTCGTCGGCATGCGCGATGACCTGGAGGAAGGACTGGTCCGCCGGGTCGGCCAGGGAGCGCCCGGGGCCCGCCGGTTCGGCCGTACGGGCGGCGTCGTCCGACAGCCAGGCCCACACCCCCGCGCCCGCCGTGGCGGCAAGCACACCGCCGCCGGTGGCCTGGAGCAGCCGGCGGCGGGACACACGGGGCGGGTGCGCGGGTGACACGTACTCAGTATTCGGCCGGCGCCGGGATCGCGCTCACCCGAAAATTCCCTACTTAACCAGATCCGTGATGAGCACCGCAGAACTTTCAGGTTACGAACAACAACCTTCCCGGGTGAACAACAGTCGGAAGGTTGACAATGCAAATACCCCGGTGGGGATTTTTTGCGTTCTGTACTCAGCTCGCCACGAGGAGTAGCACCACATGTCCGAGACAGGCGCCGACGCCGTACCGCGCTTCAGCATCGTCGTGCCCGTGTACCGAGTGCAGGGCTTCCTGCGCGCGTGCATGGACTCGGTGCTGACGCAGGATTACCCGGACTTCGAGCTGATCGCCGTCGACGACTGCTCACCCGACCGCAGCGGCGCCATCCTGGACGAGTACGCCGCCGCGGACGACCGCGTCCGGGTGCTGCACCTCCCGCAGAACGCCGGTCTGGGCCCGGCCCGCAACGCCGGCCTGGAAAAGGTCCGCGGCGACTACGTCCTCTTCCTCGACAGCGACGACACCCTCGTGCCCGGTGCGCTCCGCGCCCTCGCCGGCCGGCTGGCCGCCACCGCGGACCCCGAGATCCTGATCTTCGACTACGCCCGGACCTACTGGGACGGCTCCACCCGGCGCAATGCGCTCTTCGAGCTGCTCGACGAGTCCGGCGCGCCCTCCTTCCCGCTCGCCGAGCGCCCCCAGCTCCTCGATCTGCTGCAGATCGTCTGGAACAAGGCCTACCGCCGCGACTTCATCGAGGAGCACGGCTTCAGGTTCCCGGTGGGCTACTACGAGGACGCCCCCTGGACGTTCTGCACACTGATCACCGCACAGCGGATCGCGGTCCTGGACCGGGTCGCGCTGCACTACCGCCAGCGCCGGCAGGGCGGCAACATCCTGCGCACCACCAGCCGCAAGCACTTCGACGTCTTCGACCAGTACGCCCGGGTCTTCGCCCACCTGGACGCGCACCCCGAACTCTCGCGCTGGCGCCCGCACATGTTCCGCAAGATGGTCGACCACTATCTGACCGTGCTGGACAAGCCCGGCCGGCTGCCGCACCACGCCCAGGCCGAGTTCTTCCACCGCGCCGCCCGCGACTACCGCCGGCGGGTGCCGACCGGCTTCGTCCGCCCCCTCGGCGTCGCCGGCGGCAAGTACGCGCTGCTCGCCAAGGACGTCTATCCGGCGCTGGCCGGCCTCAAGGTCGCCGGCACGGTGCAGCGCACGGTGCGCAAGCACGCGGGCAAGCGGATCCGGCAGGCCAAGAAGAAGGCCATGGACCTGCGCTACCAGGCCCTGTTGCGGCAGCCGCTGGACGAGAACCTCGCGGTCTACTCCGCGTACTGGAACCGGCTGCCGGCCTGCAACCCGCTGGCGGTCTACGAGAAGGCCAAGGAACTGGCGCCGCATGTGCACGGCGTCTGGGTCGTCAAGGAGCAGCTCGCCGAGGCCGGCGAGGTCCCGGCCGGCATCGACCACGTCGTAGTGAACTCACCGCGCTACTGGGAGGTCATGGCCCGCGCCAAGTACCTCGTCAACAACGTCAACTTCGCGGACGGTGTGGTCAAGCGCGAGGGCCAGATCCACCTCCAGACCCACCACGGCACCCCGCTGAAGTCGATGGGCACCGACCAGAAGCGCTACCCGGCCGCCGCCAAGGGCATGAGCTTCCGCAAGCTGCTGGCCCGCGCCGACCGCTGGGACTTCTCGCTCTCCGCCAATCCGCACACCACCGAGCAGTGGGAGCGCGTCTACCCCTGCGACTTCGAGTCGGTGGATGCCGGATACCCCCGTAACGACATCTACTACCGGGCCACGGGGCGCGACGTCCTGGACATCCGCGAACGCCTCGGCATCGCCCCCGGCAAGACGGCCGTCCTCTACGCGCCGACCATGCGCGACTACCAGGTCGGCTACGTCCCGCGGCTCGACCTGGCGAAGATCTCCCGCGAGCTGGGCGAGGACTTCGTCCTGCTGGTGCGCACCCACTACTTCTACGACCGGGACCCCGGGCTCCAGGAGCTGCAGGAGCGCGGTGCGCTGATCGACGTCTCCGGCCACCCGGTCGTCGAGGAGCTGTGCCTGGCCGCCGACGCCCTGGTGACCGACTATTCGTCGATCATGTTCGACTACGCCAACCTCGACCGGCCCGTCCTCACCTACGCCGACGACTGGGACACCTACGTCCGCTCCCGCGGGGTCACCTTCGACCTGCTCTCGGGCCTGCCGGGCGACACCCCGGGCGTGATCGCCACCACCGAGGACGAGCTGATCGAGGCGTTCCGCAGCGGCCGCTGGGACGACGAGCGGGCCACCGGGCTGCGCGCCGCGTTCCGTGCGCGGTTCTGCCGGTGGGACGACGGGCACGCCGCCGAGCGGGTGGTGCGCCACGTCTTCCTCGGCCAGGAGGCGTGCCCGGCCCCGCTGCCGCCGCAGGAGCGCACCGTCGCCCCGTCCCCGCGCGCCGCGGCCGCGGAGTCCGGCCCGGTCGCGCTGCCGCGCCCGGGGGGCAAGCTGCCCGCCCAGCGGGACGGCAGCGCGGCAGACGAGGCATCGGACGCCGGGCTCGCCGGCTGAGCCACCACGGACGGCACCCCGCAGGTCTCTCCGGGTCCGGCCCCCGGTCTGCTCCCGGTCCGCCGTCGGCCTGCCCCCGGTCTGCCGTCGGTCCGCCGTCGGTCCGCCCTCTCAGCGCCCGCCGAGCGCGCCGACCACCGCCGCCGTCAGCTGGTCGAGATAGCCCGGCGGGACCGCGTCGCGGACGACCAGCAGCCGCCAGTACAGCGGCCCGGTCAGCAGATCCAGGGCCAGCCGGCCGTCCACGCCGGCCGGGATCTCGCCGCGCTCGACGGCACGCGCCACCATCGCCGCGGCGACGCCCTGCTGGCTGTCGTGCAGTGCGGCCTTGAGCGCACTCGCCAGCTCGGGGCTGCGGGCCGCCTCCGCCAGCAGGTCCGGGATGATCTGCGAGGCCATCGGGTGGCGCAGCGCACGGGCCGCGACCTCCAGCAGCATCCGCACATCGCCGGACAGGGATCCGGTGTCCGGCGTGGGCATGCCCGCCACGGCCACCGCGGAGACCACATCGAGAACGAGGTGCAGCTTGGAGCGCCACCGCCGGTAGACGGCGGTCTTGCCGACGCCCGCCCGCCGCGCGATGCCCTCGATCGACATCCGGGCGAAGCCCACAACGGCCAGCTCCTCGAAGACCGCGGCGCGGATCGCCTCGGTCTTGTCCTCGCGTAGTACGGCGGCGCCCGCCGGGGTCCGGCGCGCCGCCGCGGAGTCGTTCCCGCTGCCGTCTTTTGCCATGCCTTGAGCATAGCGTCACGACGCTACGGTTGCGTTTCGACGTGAGCTCCCTTTAGTCTCGACGTTGCGACGATACGGACCCGTTCCGTCGTACGGCCTCGTTCTCGTTCCACCACCCCCGTACGCAAGCGAAAGCGGCCTCCTCCATGCCCCAGACCCTCGCGCCCCCGGCCTCGACACCCACCGGGGCGCCCGCCCCCGGCACCGCACCCGACTCCGAGCTGCGCGCGCTGGCCGAGCGCCATGGCCTCACGGTGAGCGGCGCCCGCCCCTCGCTGTCGGAGTACACCCGCCAGCTGTGGCAGCGGCGGCACTTCATCACCTCGTTCGCCAGCGCCAAGCTCACCGCGATGTACACCACCGCCAAGCTCGGGCAGCTCTGGCAGGTGCTGACCCCGCTGCTCAACGCGGCCGTGTACTACTTGATCTTCGGTGTGCTGATCGGCACCCGGAAGGGCGTCCCGGACTACATCCCGTTCCTGGTGACCGGCGTCTTCGTCTTCACCTTCCTGCAGAACTCGGTGATGACCGGGACGCGGGCGATCTCCGGCAACCTGGGCCTGGTGCGGGCGCTGCACTTCCCGCGGGCCTGTCTGCCGATCTCCTTCTGCCTGGCGCAGCTCCAGCAACTGCTGTACTCCATGGGCGTGCTGGTGGTCATCCTGCTGTGCTTCGGGCAGATGCCGACCTGGTCGTGGCTGCTGGTCCTCCCGGCCCTGACGCTGCAGTTCCTCTTCAACACGGGCCTGGCGATGGTCATGGCGCGCCTCGGGTCGAAGACCCCGGACCTGGCGCAGCTGATGCCCTTCATCATGCGGACGTGGATGTATGCCTCCGGCGTGATGTTCAGCATCAACGTGATCCTCCAGGGCAAGCACCTCCCGCAGTTCGTGGTGGTGCTGCTGAACGGCAACCCCGCCGCCGTCTACATCGACCTGATGCGCTTCGCCCTGATCGACAGCTTCACCCACAAGCAACTGCCGCCGCACGTGTGGGCGTTCGCGGCCGGCTGGGCCCTGCTGGCCGGTGTCATCGGCTTTGTGTACTTCTGGAAGGCTGAGGAGCGGTACGGACGTGGCTGAGCACAAGAACGGCATCCAGCCGACCGAGGCCGCCCAGGCCCGCATCCCGACCGTGATCGCGGACGATCTGCACATCGTCTACCGCGTCTACGGCACCGGCGCCGGCAAGGGCAGCGCCACCGCCGCCCTCAACCGCATCGTCCGCCGCAAGCCCTCCACGGGCGTGCGCGAGGTGCACGCGGTCAAGGGCGTCTCCTTCACCGCCTACCGCGGCGAGTCGATCGGCCTGATCGGCTCCAACGGCTCCGGCAAGTCGACCCTGCTCAAGGCGGTCGCCGGCCTGCTGCCCGCCGAGCGCGGCAAGGTCTACACCCACGGCCAGCCCTCGCTGCTGGGCGTCAACGCGGCCCTGATGAACGACCTGACCGGCGAGAAGAACGTCGTCCTCGGCGGCCTGGCCATGGGCATGAGCCGCGAGGAGGTCCACGAGCGCTACGACGGCATCGTCGACTTCTCCGGCATCAACGAGAAGGGCGACTTCATCTCGCTGCCGATGCGCACCTACTCGTCCGGCATGGCGGCCCGGCTGCGGTTCTCCATCGCCGCGGCCAAGGACCACGACGTGCTGATGATCGACGAGGCGCTGGCCACCGGCGACCGCAGCTTCCAGAAGCGCTCCGAGGCCCGCATCCGCGAACTGCGCAAGGAAGCCGGCACCGTCTTCCTCGTCAGCCACAACAACAACTCGATCCGCGACACCTGCGACCGGGTCCTGTGGCTGGAGCGCGGCGAGCTGCTGATGGACGGCCCCACGGACGAGGTCATCGAGGCCTACGAGGCCGACCGCTAGACACCGCCGGAGCCGGTCCGGCGGACACGGCCGGTGCGGCACCGCGCGGAAACGGGGACGGCCCCGGAAGCCTGAGCTTCCGGGGCCGTCCCCGTACCGGACGCGTCAGCTGTGGGTGCGCAGCAGCGTCCGCATCGTCCGCATGGCCACGGACAGGTTCGCCAGATCGAACCCCTCCGACCCGTAGATCTCCTCCAGCGTCGCCCGTGCGCGGCTGAGGATCGCCGCGTTGGCCTGCTCCCAGGCCTTGAACCGCTGCTCCGGCGTCGAGGAGCCGTTGCCCACCGACAGCACGTCCGCGGTCAGCGCCGCATGGGCCGCGAAGAGGTCCTCGCGGATCGAGGCGCGAGCCATCGACTGCCAGCGGTCGTTGCGCGGCAGCTCCAGGATGCGGTCCAGGAGCTGGTTGATCCGCAGCCGATCGCCCAGGTCGTAGTAGACCTCGGCGACATCCAGCGGTTCCTTGCCCATCCGGTCCGCGACGGCGACGATGTCCAGCGCCGGGAAGACCGAGGAGAAGCCGGACACCTGGACGGCCAGCGGCTCGGGCACACCCGCGCCGGTCAGCTCGTCCAGGATCGCCTGGAACCATTCCTGGTCGCTGCCCTGCAGCAGATTCGGCAGCTCCTTCCAGACCCCGGCGACCCGCTCCGCGAAGAAGTCGATGGTCTCCGACAGCTCCAGCGGCTGCGGGCGGTTGTTCAGCAGCCAGCGGGTGCCGCGCTCGACCAGCCGGCGCGAGTGCAGCCGGATGCGGGTCTGGACATCGGCCGCGACGACATTGTCGAGCGCCTCGACGTCGTCCCAGACCTGGCTCAGGCCGAAGATCGCACGGGCCGCGGTGTGCGCCCGCACGACCTCTTCGAGGGAGGCCCCGGTCTCTTCCCGCATCCGGTGCAGGAAGCTCGTACCGCCGGTGTTGACGGTGTCGTTGACCAGCACCGTCGTGACGATCTCGCGGCGCAGCGCATGCCCGTCGACCTGCTCGGCGAAACGCTCGTGCAGCGCCGAGGGGAAGTAGGCGTGCAGCAGTCGCTGCAGGTACGGGTCGTCGGGCAGCCCGGTCTGGATCAGCGACTCGGCGACCGTGATCTTGGTGTACGCCAGGAGCACGGCGGTCTCGGGCTGGGTCAGCCCGCGGCCGGCGTTCAGCCGCTCACGGATCTGCCGGTCGGTGGGCAGGAACTCCAGCGCCCGGTCGAGATCGCCGTCCCGCACCAGGCGGCGCATGAAGCGCTGCTGGGCGTTGAGCATGCTGGAGGACTGGGCGAGGGCCAGCGCCAGCGCGGTGTTCTGCGCATAGTTGTTGCGCAGCACCAGCGCGCCGACCTCGTCGGTCATCGCGGCCAGCAGCTTGTTGCGCTGCTTGACGGTCATATCGCCGTCCGCGACGACGGAGTTGAGCAGGATCTTGATGTTCACCTCGTGGTCGGAGGTGTCCACACCGGCGCTGTTGTCGATCGCGTCGGTGTTGATCCGGCCGCCGGCCGTGGCGAACTCGATCCGGCCGAGCTGGGTCAGGCCCAGGTTGCCGCCCTCGCCGACGACCTTGACCCGCAGGTCCTCGCCGTTGACCCGGATGGCGTCGTTGGACTTGTCACCCACATCGGCGTGGGACTCCGCCGAGGACTTCACATACGTCCCGATGCCGCCGTTCCACAGCAGGTCGACCGGCGCCTTGAGGATGGCCTGCATCAGATCGGCGGGCGTCATCTTCTTGATGCCGGCCTCGATGCCGAGGGCGGTCCGCACCTGCGCATTGATCGGGATGGACTTGGCCGAGCGCGGGTGGATGCCGCCGCCCTGGGAGAGCAGCTCGGAGTTGTAGTCCGCCCAGGAGGAGCGGGGCAGCTCGAAGAGCCGGCGGCGCTCGGCGTAGGAGGTCGCCGCGTCCGGGCTCGGGTCGAGGAAGATGTGCCGGTGGTCGAAGGCGGCGACCAGCCGGATGTGCTCGCTCAGCAGCATGCCGTTGCCGAAAACGTCACCGGACATGTCGCCGACGCCGACCGTGGTGAAGTCCTCGGTCTGGGTGTCGTGGTCCAGCTCGCGGAAGTGCCGCTCGACCGACTCCCAGGCGCCGCGGGCCGTGATGCCCATGCCCTTGTGGTCGTAACCGGCGCTGCCGCCGGAGGCGAACGCGTCACCGAGCCAGAAGCCGTACGACTCGGCGACCTCGTTGGCGATGTCGGAGAACGTCGCGGTGCCCTTGTCGGCGGCGACGACCAGGTAGGTGTCGTCCTCGTCGTGCCGGACGACGTTCTGCGGGTGGACGACCTCGCCACCGACGAGGTTGTCGGTGATGTCCAGCAGACCGGAGATGAAGGTCTTGTAGCTGGCGATGCCCTCGGCCAGCCAGGCGTCCCGGTCCTGCGACGGGTCGGGCAGCTGCTTGCCGACGAAGCCGCCCTTCGCGCCCACCGGCACGATGACGGTGTTCTTGACCATCTGCGCCTTGACCAGGCCGAGGATCTCCGTACGGAAGTCCTCCCGACGGTCCGACCAGCGCAGACCACCGCGCGCGACCTTGCCGAACCGCAGGTGGACGCCCTCGACCTTGGGTGAGTACACCCAGATCTCGTACGCCGGGCGGGGTGCCGGCAGGTCGGGGATGGCCTGCGGGTCCAGCTTCATGGACAGATAGGCGTGCGGCCGGCCCTGGCTGTCCCTCTGGTAGTGGTTGGTGCGCAGCGTCGCCTTGATGACGGTGAGGAAGGACCGCAGGATGCGGTCCTCGTCCAGGGAGGCGACCTGGTCGAGCGCGCCGTCCAGCTCCTCCAGCAGTCCGTCGGTCAGCTCCGTGCCGGCCCGCTGGCGGTCGGGGGACATCCGGGCCTCGAAGAGGGAGACCAGCAGCCGGGTGGTGTGGACGTTGTTGGAGAGGGTGTCCTCCATATACGTCTGGCTGAAGGTCGAACCGGCCTGCCGCAGGTACTTGGCGTAGGCCCGCAGGACCATCGCCTGGCGCCAGTTGAGGCCGGCCTGCAGCACCAGGGTGTTGAAGTTGTCGCTCTCGGCCGCCCCGGTCCACACCGCCGTGAACGCGTCCTGGAAGCGCTCGCGGGCGTCGTCGCCCTTGACGTGCTCGGGCATCCGCAGCCCGAAGTCGTAGACCCAGGCGATGGTGGAGTCGGCGCAGCGCAGCTCGTGCGGGCGCTCGTCGACGACCTCGACGCCCAGGCGGTTCAGGCCGGGCAGCACCCGCGACAGCGAGACCGGCTCGCCCCTGCGGTAGATCTTGAAGCGGCGCTCGCCGGGGCCCGCGCCGACCGGCTCGTAGAGGCTGACGGAGAAGTCGCGGCCGGGCTCGCCGGTCAGCTCCTCCAGATGCTGGAGGTCGGCGACGGCGCTGCGCGGGCTGTTGTCGGCCTTGTAGCCCTCGGGGAAGGCGTGGCCGTAGCGGCGCAGCAGCTCGGCGGCACGCTCCTCACCGACCTCGGCGGTCAGCGCCTCGGCGAAGCCGTCGGCCCACGAGCGGGCGGCCTCCACCAGCCGGCTTTCGAGGCGGTCCGCATCGGTGTCGGTCAGCTCGGGCAGGCTGGCGCCGGGCTCGACACGGATGACGAAGTGCAGCCGGGAGAGGATCGACTCGGTGTTCCAGGCGGTGAAGTCGACGCTGGTGCCGCCCAGCTCCTCCTTGAGGATGTCGATCAGGCGCAGCCGCACACCGGTGGTGTAGCGGTCGCGCGGGAGGTAGACCAGCGCGGAGTAGTAGCGGCCGTACTCGTCCTGGCGGAGGTAGAGCCGCAGCCGGCGGCGCTCTTGCAGGTAGAGCACGCTGGTGGCGATGGAGCGCAGTTCGTCGACCGGCGTCTGGAACAGCTCGTCGCGCGGGTAGGTCTCCAGGATCTGCAGCAGGTCGCGGCCGTCGTGGCTGTCGGGGCTGAACCCGGCGCCCTCCAGGACCTCGGCGACCTTGCGGCGGATGACCGGCACCCGGCGCACGGACTCGGTGTACGCGGCCGAGGAGAACAGGCCCAGGAAGCGCCGCTCACCGACGACATTGCCCTTGGCGTCGAACTTCTTGACGCCGACGTAGTCGAGGTAGGAGGGGCGGTGGACCGTGGCACGGCTGTTGGCCTTGGTCAGGATGAGCAGCCTGTGCTCACGGGCCTTGGCGCGGGCGTCCGCGGGCAGCCGGTTGAACGACGGCGAGACGGGGTGGCCGTCGGCGCTCTCGTGGTGCGCAGGGTCGGCGCGCAGGATGCCCAGGCCCGTGCCGGGCACGGCGGTCAGCACGTCCTCGTCGACGCCGCCCTCGCCGGGCACCGAGGCCAGCTCGTACTCGCGGTAGCCGAGGAAGGTGAAGTGGTCGGCGGACAGCCACCGCAGCAGTTCCTGGGCCTCCTCGATGTCCTCGCCGCGCAGATCGTCGGCGATCGGCTCGGCGGGCAGCTCATCGGCGAGACGGCCGGCCGCGGCGCGCATCTTCTCCCAGTCCTCGACGGCCTCGCGGACGTCGGACAGCACCCGCAGCAGATCCGCGGTGATCTGCTTGAGGTCCTCGCGGTCGGTCTCGCGGTCCATCTCGACATGGATCCAGGACTCGGTCACCGCGTCGTGCGGCAGCTTCGCGCCCTTGCCCTTGCCGGTCCTGCCGTGCGCGTCGCAGTGGGAGTCGTAGACCTCGATGAGCTTGCCGGCGACATCACGGCGGACGATCACCTGCGGGTGGATCACGACATGAATGCCGCGCCCCTGCCGGGAGAGCTCGTTGGTGACCGAGTCGACCAGGAACGGCATGTCGTCGGTGACGACCTCGACGACGGAGTGGCTGCAGGTCCAGCCGTTCTCCTCGACGGTCGGGGTGTGCACCCGGACATTCGCGGTGCCCTGGGGGCGCATCTCCGCGAGGCGATAGTGCGAGAGCGCGGCACCGAAGACATCCACCGGGTCCCGGCCGGTGAGGTCCTCGGGCGCGGTGTGCAGGTAGTAGCGCTGGAGGTATCCCTCAAGGGTGTCCGGGTCGAGCCCCCGTACCGGGTGCTTACCCCCGGCCGGGCTGCTCTCTGCGACCCGGGCGGCCCTCGCGAGCAGCTCGGTTTTGGCTTCATCCAGCTTGGTCTGCATGTCCTCTGGCTCCTGTCGCGCGCCGTTGCGTGACGTTGTGGAAGAACGTGATGGAAGCCGCACAACGCCGCTGTGACGCGGGGTGTCCTGTCGATGTCGACGCTATGCCGCGATGAGAGAGGGCCGTGCCGTTATCGACAGTCTTTGACAAAGTCGACAGGGAATGTTGGCCGCAAAGACCAGCGACCGCCCGGTCACGGTGGTGTCCCGGGCGCACAGCAGGGGCCTCGATGCCCCCGCGGGTTATCGCGCTGATCACGGTGCAAGGCTATCGCTCCCCACACGGGTGCCGTCATGGGCCGTGTGTGTACAAAACCACGCCTCGAACTTAGCCCTTCCGGACAATGCACGGCCGGGGTGACATGTGCGTGGTGCCGTCGCTGCCGGGCACCCGGCGGCCGCGCGGTGCGGCGGCACCTGGAAACGCCCTGCCCACAGCGCGCGGAACGGCCCCTAGGCAGCTATGTCCCCCGCCAGCTCGACTGCCTCGGCCAGGGTGTCCACCACCGGCACCCCGGCGGCCTCCAGGCTCCCGCGACTGTGCGACCCGCCCGTGTAGAGCACTGCGTGTGCCCCCGCGTCCTGCGCGGCCACGGCATCGTCCACGGCGTCACCGATCACGACCGTACGCCGCGGGTCCACGCGCTCCATCGCCGCGAGATGCCGCACCATGTGCGCGCTCTTCGTGCCTCCGGACGGCCCGGTCCTGCCCTCCACCAGCACGAACCGCGACTCGATCCCGAAGTCGCGCACGATCGGCAGCAGCTCGTCATGTCCGTACATGCTCAGGATGGACTGGCTGCGCCCGGCCGCCTGCCACCCCTCCAGGAGCAGATCCACCCCCTCGGCGAGCTCACAGCCCAGCCGGTGCGTGCTGTAGTGGCGGTGGAACGACTCGTCCATCACCAGCCACTCGGCGTCCGTCGGCAGCCGCCCCATCAGCCGCTCGTAGAACCGCGGCACGGGCACGCAGTACAGCTCCCGGTACGTCTCCAGAGTGATCGGCTCCAGCCCGATCTCCGCGAAGGCGGAGTTGGTCGCCCCGATGACGGCGTCGATGTCATGGAACAGCGTGCCGTTCCAGTCCCAGACGATGTGTGTGGCGTGCTTCTCCATGTGGTCCCCCACGTCGTTGCCCGTGCGCTTCCCCATGAAGAAAAAATACCCGCAGCCACTGACAACGCGGGCAACGCGGCCCGGTCCGCGGACGACCCGCCCCTCACCCGGTCAGATGCGGGATCTCCTGCACCCCGAACCACAGCAGATCGTGGTCCTCCGCGCCGTCCACCGTGAACTGCGCGTCGTCATCGCCCTGGTCCGCCGCGCCGAGCGCCGCCGCGGCCGCCGCGATGTCCGCCTCCGCCTCCCCGGCGTCCACATGCACCGCCGCGGCCTTCGACAACGGCACCGGCCCGGCGAGACGCACCTCACCCAGCGCCGACTGGTCGAGCCCCCGGTCCGGATCCGCCACCGCCGCGCCGTCCGGCACGTCCACGGCCACCACCACGCGCCGCCGCGCGTCTTCCGGACGGCCCGCGAGCTGCCGCAGCGACGCCTGCGCGGCGCGGTTGAGCGCGGCGTACTCCAGCTCCTCGATGTCGTCGGAGACGTACCACTCGCGCAGCGCGGGGGTGACGGCGTACGCGTCCAAGGGGCCGGGGCCCAGCTCACCGTTCTTGTGCGCCTCTGCGAGACCGGAAAGGGTCAGGGGAACATAGACGCGCATGGCAGCCGCTTCCGCTCGATTCGCTCGACTTTGACGATTGTCCCGCCAGCATACGGGCGCGAGTCCCCCATCGTGCCGCCCCGGTGTCCCCCGCGCGGCCCGCGCGGGGCCCGGCCCCCGCCCCGCTCCCGAGGCCTCATCCCAAGGCCGCGCCACGGAAGGGTGAACTCTTCGCCCCCTGCGTCCCGGCCGGTCCGCGCCTTGCTGCCGTCCCGATCGCGCCGGTACGAAGTTCCCCACCAAAAGCTACCGCCCAGTAATTCACGGGCCCGGCACCACGGGGGCGATCACCACCATGACCGGCACGAACGACACCAGCGCACACACCCCACCCGCCGTCACCGGGCACGGCACACCGCCCGCCGCCCCCGGAGCCGGCGGATACACCGCTCGTCCCGCCACACCCGCCCCCGGACACACCACACGGCCCACCACACCCACACCCACACCGCCCGCCGACACCGCCGCCGCCGCCGACGACGGTCACGGCCCGCTCACACACCCCGCCTCCGGGACACCGGCAACGCTCCCCGCCGTTCCCCGGCCGAGGCGCTCCTCCGCCGACCGCCGCCCCCTCGGCCCCGCCGGGAGCGGCCCCACCCGTACCGCCCCGCGCCCCGGCCGCCCCGCCGCCCTGGCCGCCGCCGCGAGCCGCCGCTCCGCCACCGGCACCCCGGCCACCCCCGTCACCGCGACCGGTGTCCCGCTGCCGACGGCCGGGGCGCAGCGCCGGGCCCACGAGAGCCGGCCGCACCACTGGTTCGCCCGTCAGCTGGTGCTCGCGCTCAGCGGTCAGCGCCCCGTACACGCCCTGCTGGGGCACGCGCTGCCCGCCGCGTACGACCGGCTGGCGGAGCTCGCCCCGCTGGCGCCGCTGCGGCCGGTCACGGGTCCCGGCCGGTCCGGGCCCGCCCCCGTCGTGCGCGACTGCGGACTGTGCCGGCCGCGCCGCGGCGTCATCGAGGCCTTCGCCCGGATCGCGGCGGACGGGCGGCTGCGGGCCCTGGCGTTCCGGCTGGAGCTGGGCGCCGATGCCCGGTGGCGCTGCGCCGCCCTCGACATCGGCCCGTCCCCGGCCCTACCGGGCCCGGCCTCCTGACCGGTTGGCATACGAAGGGCGCCCCGGCCGTTCTC
>NZ_JBSHBP010000030.1:0-62608 GCF_053612065.1 Streptomyces sp. NPDC054765
CCAGAACCACACCCCGCCCCGGCCCCACCCTCGGCAACAACCGCCAGACGATCCAGCAACTGCTCCCGCCCCGACGCAACCACAACCGCCCGATGCCCATGCACAGCACGATCAGCCGTCAACGAATACGCAACATCCACCAACGCCACATCCGGCCGCTCCACCACAAACGACCGCAAACGAGCAGCCTGACCACACAACGACCCCGACCCACGACCCGACAACACAAACGGCAACACCGCGGGTGACCGCCCGGAGTCCGCTTCACCGGTCTCAGGTTTCCTGCGCGAGGCGGTCGAGCCGGGCGGGGCATCACTGATGACCAGGTGACAGTTCGTGCCGCCCATTCCGAAGGAACTGACGCCGGCGATCAAGGGGCTATCGGGCGCTTCCCACGAACCGAGGCCCTGCTGCACTCGAAGATTGAGCTCGTCCAGCGCGATCTCCGGGTTCGCCAGCTCGAAATTGAGGCTGGCGGGGAGTTCGCGGTGGCGGATCGACATCACCACTTTGATGAGGCCCGCGATCCCCGCGGCTGCCCCCAGATGCCCCAGATTCGTCTTGACCGATCCGACGGGCAGCGGTTGCGTTCGCGGCCGGGCAGAGCCGACGACGGCACCGAGCGCGGAGGCCTCCACAGGGTCGCCGGCGGGTGTTCCCGTTCCGTGCAACTCGACGTATTGGAGTTGTGTGGCACTGATTCGAGCGCGCTCGTGAGCGCGGCGCAGGACGTCTCGTTGTGCGAGCTCATCAGGCTGGGTCAGGGCGTGACCGTTGCCGCCGTGATTCACCGCGCTCCCGAGAATCACACACTGCACGGTGTCACCATCGGCCAGGGCGTCCTCGAGCCTCTTGAGCACGACCAGACCGCCGCCTTCGCCTGGCACATAACCGTTCGCGCGGGCGTCGAAGCTGTAGCAACGGCCGTCCGGTGACAGTGGCCCCCAACGGTCTGCGATGTCCATGGACTCCGGCAGCAGGTTGAGCTGCACGCCGCCCGCGACGACGAGGTCCGACTCACCGGTGAGCAGACTCTGGCAGGCCAGGTGAACGGCGACCAGCGATGACGATTGACCGCTGTCGATACCCACACTGGGCCCGTGCGCATCCAGGAAGTGGGAGAGCCGGTTGGCGATCACCGCACGTTCGATGCCGGGGTAGGTGTGCTGAGTCGCCGCAGTGGAACCGTTTCGGTGCACGAGATGGGCGTAGTCGTCGGCGAAGACACCCACGAAGACACCGAGTCGGCCGCCGCGCACGCTGTCCGGCACGATCCCCGCGTCCTCCAGCGCCTCCCACCCCAGCTCCAACACGAGTCGCTGCTGCGGGTCGACGGACGCCGCCTCACGGGCGGGAATACCGAAGAACTCGGCATCGAACTCGTCGACGGCGTCGAGGAAGCCACCCCAGGGGGGCGCAACCGTCCTGTCCGAGCCACGACGTCCGGGCGGGCGCTCGGTGATCGCATGACGTCCCGCAGCCAGGAGCCGCCACAGTTGCCGAGGCCCATCAGCGCCGGGGAAACGGCAGGACGCACCAACCACCGCGATGTTGCCACCTTGGGCCCGGACATCCACCCGGATCGTCCCCTTCCACGTCTCAAATTGCGTCTTATGGGGTCACGGCAGCGAGCGCCAGACACAGTGAGTTGCCAAAGGCCCCGCCAGGGCGAAGGTCTGGCACAACTAGCGCGGCGTGATTCCCACAGGTTGCGTCACCATCGGTCCACGAAATGGAGTGAAAATCTTCAGCGTGGCCGTGCGGCAGGACGTGATCGATCGAATAGTGGGAAAAGAGACCTCAAGAACGGTGCCGCGAGCACGCCACACGTTCACCGCATTCTCGGCCGTGGCGCGTCGAATTCCCTCGGCCAGATTACTGCGCAGCCAACTTCAGTCGGTCAAGACTGCGGAAAGTCCCACCTGGTCGCGGACTCCCATCCGGCAATTCCCGCCCAACCGTAGACACGCTCGGGATTCAGCCGAAACACCGGCGCGCTCTGGCCGAAACGCGTGTGGACACGATCCTCGCTCACCGAGAGTTCCCAGTCGTACTTCACCCCGATGCCTTCGGCGAGCACGTTGATGTCGTCGTCCCCGATCACTCGGGAGCAACTGCCCTCGATCATCACCACGTCCTCGCCGACCTGCACGTTCACGGAGGCCCGCGGGTTGACCTTCAGGAATTCACCGCAGCGGTTCTGGCTCGAGAACCAGAAGGTGTTCCGCTGCCAGATACCCCACAAGGGCCTGCTGTGCGGGTGTCCGTCCGGGCTGGCGGTGACCAGCCAGTACGTGGGCGCGGACTCGAGCAAATTCTCCGCCCAGCTCCATGCTTGTGTTGGCCCCGGCGCGGTCTGGCTGAAGATGAATGCCGACGTCCCCTTCGGCTTCTCCTTGTTTTTCAACACCTCGGCAGTCATGTTGCTGTCCCTTCTCGCTCGTCCGCTGTGGGCGACCAGCGAGACGCACCGGTTTGGCTTTCGCGGTTCATGCTCGCAGCGCGACTGCGACACCGACACCCCAAAAGAACCGCGCAACCACCGGGACGGCGACTAGGGGGGTTAGGGGGTGCCCGCGCCGACGTCGCAAGAGCATGGTTGTTCACGCGACCGCCCAGAGGCGGTCTTGATCGTGGTCCCACCCACGCCTTTTCGGCGCAAGCCTTTCGCCGGACTGTCGACCTCAGCAGACGCCTGCCACGTGTCCAGGCACGACAAGTCCGGGGTACGCCGGACCACTCCGGGGTCCCCCGGGCCACTGGAACAGACAGAGACAGATGGGGTTGCTCCTATGGAGAACGAGGACAAGCTTCGCCAGTATCTCAAGTTGGTCACGAGCGACCTCTACCAGGCTCGCAAGAAGATCACCGAGATGGAGGCCCAGGACACCGAGCCGATCGCCATCGTCTCGATGGCCTGCCGCTTGCCCGGCGACGTCTGGTCGCCGGAGGACCTCTGGGAACTGGTCGCCAGTGGAACCGACGCGATCGGCGACTCGCCGACCGACCGGGGCTGGGACATGGACAGCATCTACGACCCGGAGCCCGGCAAGCCCGGAAAGACGTACACCCGCGAGGGCGGCTTCATGTCCGGCCTGGCCGACTTCGACGCGGGTTTCTTCGGCATCTCCCCACGCGAAGCTCTCGCCATGGACCCGCAGCAGCGGATCGTCCTCGAGGCCGCCTGGGAGTCGTTCGAACGTGCCGGCATCGACCCGGAGACCCTCCGCGGCACCGAGACAGGTGTGTTCATCGGCTCGAACACCCATGACTACGTGCCGTTGACCGTCACGGCACCCCGCGAGGTCGACGGCTATCTGCTGCTGGGCAACGCGCCCAGTGTGCTCTCCGGCCGCGTCGCGTACACGTTCGGCTTCGAGGGCCCCGCTGTCACCGTCGACACCGCCTGTTCCTCTTCGTTGGTCGCCATGGACTACGCCGTTCGGGCCTTGCGCCGCGGCGAGTCCACGATGGCCCTGGTCGGCGGCGTCGCGTCGATGTGCTCGCCCCTGGTCATGGTCGACTTCAGCCGACAGCGCGGGATCGCGCCCAACGGCCGGTGCAAGGCGTATGCGGACACCGCGGACGGCACCGGCTGGTCGGAGGGGGTCAGCCTGATCCTGCTCGAGCGGCTCTCCGACGCGCAGGCCAACGGCCACCCGGTGCTTGCCGTCATCCGTGGTTCGGCGATCAACCAGGACGGAGCCTCCAACGGCCTGACCGCTCCCAACGGCCCCGCCCAGCAACGGGTCATCCAGGCGGCGCTGGCCGACGGCCAGATTCCGATGGAGCAGGTCGACCTGGTCGAGGGGCACGGCACCGGCACCCGGCTGGGCGACCCGATCGAGGCACAGGCCCTGCTGGCCACCTACGGCCGCAAGAAGAAGGACGGCGAGCCACTGTGGCTGGGCTCGCTGAAGTCGAACGTGGGTCACACCCAGGCGGCCGCGGGCGTCGCCGGCGTGATCAAGGCAGTGATGGCCATGCGCCACGGCGTCCTCCCCAAGACGCTGCACGTGGATGAGCCGACGCACGAAGTGGACTGGTCGGCCGGCGGGGTCAAGGTGTTGACGGAGAACCGCCCGTGGCCGGAGAACGAGTGGCCGCGCCGGGCAGGTGTGTCGTCGTTCGGCATGAGCGGTACCAACGCGCACGTCATCCTCGAGCAGGCGCCCGCGCTGGAGGCGGTCGAGGCCGAGCCGGTGAGCGCACAGCCGACCGCCTTGCCCTTCCTGCTCTCCGCCCGTACTCCGCAGGCCCTGGCCGGTCAGGCGACACGGCTCCGTGACTGGCTCGCCGACGAGGACGTCGCCCTGCTCGACGTCGCGAAGTCGCTCGCGCTGCACCGCGTGACGTTCGAGCACCGCGCCGCCGTGGTCGCGGGCAACAAGGAGGACCTGCTCGCGCAGCTCGACCTGCTGGCCGGCGGCGGCAGCGGTGCCACGGCGGTCGTCGGCACCGAGTGCCGCGGTCTCACCGCGGTGATGTTCCCCGGACAAGGCTCGCAGCGCATCGGCATGGGCGCCCAGCTCGCGGCCGCGTTCCCCGTCTTCGCCACGGCGTACTCGGAGGTGCTGGGGTGGCTCGACCCCGAGCTGCCGCAGATCATC
Organism: Streptomyces sp. NPDC054765; assembly: GCF_053612065.1. Taxonomy (NCBI): domain Bacteria; kingdom Bacillati; phylum Actinomycetota; class Actinomycetes; order Kitasatosporales; family Streptomycetaceae; genus Streptomyces; species Streptomyces sp. NPDC054765. The sequence continues at coordinate 4,611 of NZ_JBSHBP010000030.1, forward strand.
GCCGGGGGCGGCCCGACGCTGGATCGGCCCGAGTACGCGCATCCCGCGCTGTTCGCGATCGAGGTGGCGCTCTACCGCCTGGTCGAGTCGTGGGGTCTTCGGCCCGACCACCTGCTCGGTCAGTCCTGTGGGGACATCGCGGCGGCGCACGTCGCGGGTGTGCTGTCGCTCGAGGACGCGGCCACCATGGTCACCGCCCGAGCACGGCTGATCCAGACCTCGCCCGCCGGCGTGATGGCCACGGTCGCGGCCGGCGCCGACGTGGTGGAGCCGGTCATCGCCGACATCGAGGGCGTTTCGCTCGCCGGTATCAACAGCCCGAGCGCAGTCACCCTCTCGGGGCTGGAGGGCCCGGTCGAGGCGGCTGTGGCGCGACTGTCCGAGCTCGGCCACGCGTCCCGCACGCTGCGGGTCGGCGTCGCGGGCCACTCGGTCACGATGGAGCCGATCCAGGCCCAGTTCCGGGCCGTGGTGGAGACCTTGACCTATTCGGCCCCGGCCATCCCGATGGTGGTGCCCGCCGAGGTGCTGTGCACCCCTGAGTTCTGGGTCCGGCAGATGCGCAACCCGGTGGACCTCGTCGGCGGCGTGGCTCGGCTGCGCGAGCGCGGCGTCACCCGATTCATCGAACTGGCGCCCGCCGCGTCGATGACCAGCCACGTACGCGAATGCTATGGCGACGAGTCGGTGGTGGTCACGCCGTCCCTCCGCAGTCGGCGCGACGAGGTGGAATGCATCGCCGTGGCGATGGCCACCCTGCACGCCGCCGGTGTCGAGGTGGACTGGGCAGCCTTCTTCGCCGGCACCGGCGCGCAACGCGTCGACTTGCCCACCTACGCGTTCGAGCACGAACGCTTCTGGCTCGAGACCAGCCACGTCGGAGGGCACGACCTCAGCTCGATCGGCCTGCGCTCGATGGACGCCCCGCTCCTGGGTGCCGGCGTCTCGCTCGCCAACGACGGCGGCTTCCTGTGCACCGGCCGGCTGTCGCTCTCCACCCAGCCCTGGCTTGCCGACCACACCCTGTTCGACCGCACCCTGCTGCCCGGCACCGCATTCGTCGAGTTCGCGCTGCGCGCGGCGGACCAGGTCGGCTGTGAGCTGGTCGAGGACCTGACCATCGAGGCCCCGCTGCTGCTGGAGCGAGGCGGCGTGGCGCTGCAGATCGTGGTCGGCGAGCCGGAGGAGTCCACCGGCCGACGGTCGATCACCATCTGGTCGCAGCAGCAGGACCCGGACTCCCCCGACATCGACGCGGCCTGGACACGGCACGCCAGCGGCTTCGTCTCCGGGACTGCTGGTGTGAGCCGCGACGACCCCGAGATGGCCGAGTGGCCACCCGCCGGTGTCGAGGAAGTCGAGCTCAGCGATTTTTACGAGACCTTCGCCGCGGCCGGGTACGGCTACGGACCGGTGTTCCGCGGCCTGAAGGCCGCCTGGCTGCGTGACGGGGAAGTCTTCGCCGAGGTGGCTCTGCCCGAGCACGTGGGCGACGCCGGCGCGTACGGCATGCACCCTGCCCTGCTGGACGCCGCGCTGCACACGATCGCGCTCACCGGCACCACCCAGGGCGTCATCCCCGTCGTGTGGTCGGGCGTCCGGCTGTACGCCGTCGGTGCTTCCACGCTGCGCGTACGACTGACTCCGGTGGGGACCGACACAGTGGCACTGCTGGTCGCCGACGGGACCGGCCGCACGGTGCTGTCCGTCGACTCGCTGACCTTGCGGTCCGCCACCGCGAAGCAGATCGCCGAGAGTGCCCGCCAGGCCCACGACTCCCTCTACGAGATCGAGTGGATCTCCGCGGGTGAGGTCGAGGCCTCGTCGCCCACCGGCTGGGCGAACCTGGGCGGCGGCGCGCCCACGACAGGCACGGCGTACGACGGCTTCCCCGCGCTGCGGGCCGCCCTCGACGCCGGGGGCGAGGTGCCCACTGTGGTGCTGGTCGCTCCCGGTCACGACCACCACCACGACGTGGCCGCGAACGTGCACTCAGGTGTCAACCAGATGCTCGAACTGGTGCGCCACTGGCTGGCCGACGAACGGCTGGCCACCTCACGGCTGGTCCTGGCCACCCGTGGCGCGTTGGCCACGTACGAGGGTGAACACGTCCGTGACCTGATCGGCGCTGCCCTGCACGGCCTGTTCCGCTCGGCACGTGCCGAGAACCCGGGCCGGCTCGTCCAGGTCGACCTCGCGCCCGGCGAGCCCGACTCGGCCGTGGTGGCGGCGCTCGACGCCGGGGAGGACGAGGTCGCCGTACGCGCGGGCACGATCCTGGTGCCGCGCCTGGTCAAGGTCTCCTCCGCGACGACGCTCGCCGTGCCGGCGGAGTCGACCGCCTGGCGCCTGTCCGCCCCCCACCCCGGCACTTTCGACGGGCTCGCCTTGATCGAGTCACCGGAGGCGGTCGCACCCTTGGCCGAGGGTGAGGTGCGGGTGGCCGTCCGAGCCGCCGGCATGAACTTCCGGGACGTCATGTCCACCCTGGGCTTGGTCCTCGGTCAAGAAGTGCTCGGCGGCGAGGCGGCCGGCGTGGTGACCGAGGTCGGCCCAGGAGTCATCGGTCTCAAGCCCGGGGACCGGGTGATGGGCCTGTTCTTCGGGCCGTTCGGGCCTGTGGCCGTGGGCGACCACCGGATGGTGGTACCGATCCCGGACGGGTGGTCGTACCTGCAGGCCGCGACAGTCCCGATCGCCTATTTGACCGCGTACTTCGGGCTCGTCGACGTGGCCGACCTGCAACCCGGCGAGTCCGTGCTCATCCACGCCGCCGCCGGTGGCGTCGGCATAGCGGCCGTGCAGCTGGCCGCCCATCTGGGCGCCGAGATCTTCGCCACCGCCAGCCCCGCCAAGTGGGCAGCCGTTCGCGAGCTCGGCATCCCCCGCGAACGCATCTCGAACTCCCGCACCGCACAGTTCGAATCCGATCTGCTCGGCGCCACCGACGGCCGCGGCGTCGACGTGGTCCTCAACTCGCTCACCAACGAGCTCGTGGACGCCTCGCTACGACTGCTGCCGCGCGGCGGCCGGTTCGTCGAGATGGGCAAGACCGACATCCGCGACGCCGACTGGGCGGCCGAGGTGTTCCCCGGTGTGCGCTATCAGGCATTCGACCTGCTCGGGGTGGCGCCCGAACGGGTGCACGAGATGTTGGTCGAGCTGCTGGACCTGTTCGACCGTGGCGCTCTGACCCTGCCTCCGACCACCACCTGGGACGTCCGCCGGGCTCCGGATGCGTTGAGGTTCCTCAGCCAGGCTCGGCACATCGGCAAGATCGCCCTGACCATCCCGGTGCCCGTCGATCCAGCCGGGACCGTGCTTCTGACCGGCGCCTTTGGCGCACTGGGCGGCCTGGTCGCCCGGCACTTGGTCGCCGAGCACGGCGTACGTAACCTCGTGCTGGCGAGCCGGCGCGGCCCAGATGCCCCCGGCGCCACCGAGTTCGCCACCGAGTTGACCGAGCTCGGCGCCTCGGTGACGACTGTTGCCTGTGACGTCTCCCACCGCGAATCGCTGCTCGGGGTGCTGGCCGCGATCCCCGCCGAACATCCGCTGACCGCGGTGGTGCACATCGCGGGCACCAGCGACGACGGCGTCATCGGCTCGCTGACGACCGAGCAGGTCGACACCGTGTTGCGTCCCAAGGTGGACGCCGGTTGGCTCCTCCATGAGCTGACCAAGGACCTCGACCTCTCCGCCTTTGTGCTGTTCTCCTCCGCCGTCGGGGCATTCGGCGCGCCGGGCCAGGCCAATTACGCCGCCGCCAACGCGTTCCTGGACGCTCTTGCCCGACACCGCCGCGCGTTGGGGCTGCCCGCCGTCTCGCTCGACTGGGGTCTCTGGGCCGCCGCGAGCCACATGACGACCTCCCTGCAGGAGGCCGACTGGGAACGGATGACACGCGCCGGTATCAAGGCGCTATCCGACGAGGAAGGCCTGGCCCTCTTCGACGCGGCCCTCACCGTCGGCGCCCCGGTGGTGCTACCGGTCCGGCTCAACCTGGCCGCATTCCGCGGGGAGGTGCCGCCCCTGCTACGCAACCAGGTCTCCGGGCGGGTGCGACGTACCGCCGTCGCGAGTGGCGGCGATGCCAGCTCGTGGACCCGCCGTCTGCTCGCCCGGCCGTCGGCCGCCCGGCATCGGATCGTGCTGGACGCTGTCGCCGCCGAGACCGCGGCCGTGCTCGGGCACACGTCGGCGTCGAGTCTCTCGCCGGACCGGACCTTCAAGGACATCGGCTTCGATTCGCTGGCCTCGGTGGAGCTGCGAAACCGGATCACCGCGTTCACCGGCCTGCGGCTGCCGGCAACGGTGGTCTTCGACTACCCGGACCTCACTTCGCTGACCGAATACGTGCTCGGCGAGGTGGTCAGCGCCAGCTCCTCCGCGCCGGCGGCACCCACGATCGTCACGGCGGACACCAGCGGCGACGCGATCGCCATCGTCGGCATGGCCTGCCGCTACGGCGGCGGGATCGACTCGCCGGAGGCGTTGTGGGCGATGGTCGAGGAGGGCCGGAACGCCGCCACGGAGTTCCCGTCCGACCGTGGCTGGAACCTGGCCGAGCTGTTCGATCCCGAGCCCGGCCGCTCGGGCACGACCAACGCCCGAGCGGCCGGCTTCCTGCCCGGCGCAACCGAATTCGATCCCGAGTTCTTCGGCATCTCACCTCGTGAGGCCACCGCGATGGACCCGCAGCAGCGTCTGTTGCTCGAGTCGGCGTGGGAGGCGTTCGAGCGTGCCGGTATCGATCCGTTGGCGCTGCGCGGCACGAAGACCGGCGTGTTCGTCGGCCTCAGCGCCCATGACTACGGCAACTTGCTCGCGCGCGAATCGCGCGGACTCGATGGCCACCTGCTGACAGGAACGGCGGCCAGCGTGGCCTCGGGCCGCATCGCCTACGAGTTCGGCCTCGAGGGACCCGCGTTGACGGTCGACAGCGCCTGTTCGTCCTCGCTGACCACGGTGCACATGGCGGCCCAGGCGCTGCGGACCGGTGAGTCCAACCTCGCGCTGGCCGGCGGTGTGGCCGTGATGTCCACACCGGTGGTGTTCCAGGAGTTCGCGCTGCAGGGCGGCCTCTCCGCGGACGGCCGCTGCCGGGCGTTCGGCGCGGACGCGGACGGCACCGGCTGGGCTGAGGGTGTCGGACTGCTCGTGCTGGAGCGCTTGTCGGACGCCCGCCGCAACGGCCACCAGGTCCTCGCGGTGGTGAAGGGCTCCGCGGTGAACCAGGACGGCGCCTCCAACGGGTTGACCGCGCCCAACGGCCGCTCGCAACAGCGTGTGATCCGAGAGGCGCTGGCCAATGCCGGTGTCTCCGCTGCCGATGTGGACGTCGTGGAGGGACACGGCACCGGCACCAAGCTCGGCGACCCGATCGAGGTGCAGGCACTACTGGCGACGTACGGGCAAGAGCACGCCGAGGAAACCCCGCTCTGGCTCGGCTCTCTGAAATCGAACCTGGGCCACGCGCAAGCGGCCGCCGGCGTGGCCGGGGTGATCAAGATGGTCCAAGCGCTGCGACACGGCCTACTGCCCCGGACATTGAACGCCGACGAGCCCACCCCGCACGTGGACTGGTCGGACGGTGCTGTGAAGCTGCTGACCGCAGCACAGCAGTGGCCAGAGCGCAACCAGCCCCGGCTCGGCGCCGTCTCCGCGTTCGGAATCAGCGGCACCAACGTGCACGTGGTGCTGGAGCAGGCACCGGAGCTCGGCGGGCCGCCCGCTCCGCCCGCGCCCGATCGGGTGCTCGCGCAATCCGTCAAGCCGTTCGCCCTCTCAGCACGCGGCGCGGCGGCACTGCGCGGTCAGGCAGCCAGGCTCAGCGCTTACCTCGCCGAGCACCCGGAGGTGGACCTCGACGCGCTCGGCCGCTCGCTCAGCGGCCGAGCCACATTGGAGCACCGGGCCGTGGTGCTCGCCGAGGACCTGGGCACGCTGACCGCGGGGCTCACGGCGATCGCCGCCGGCACGGCGGACTCCAACGAGGACGTCGTGCTGGGCAACGGGGGTGACGCGCACCGGCCGGTCTTCGTCTTCGCAGGTCAGGGTGGCCAGTGGCGTGGCATGGCCCTCGACCTCTGGAACACCAGCCCGCTGTTCGCCGCCGCCATGACCGAGTGCGACGCGGCGCTGGCCCCGCACGTCGACTGGAACGGCGCCACACTGTCGGACGTCCTCACCGGCGCTCCGGGCGCGCCGAGCCTGGACCGGGTGGACGCGGTGCAGCCCGCGCTGTTCGCGGTGATGGTGTCCTTGGCCCGGCTGTGGCGGTCGCTCGGGGTCGAGCCGGCAGCGGTGGTCGGTCACTCCCAGGGCGAGATCGCGGCGGCCGTGGTGGCCGGTGTCCTCACGCTGGCCGACGGCGCCCGCATCGCCGGGTTGCGCTCGCGCTTGATCGCCGGCCTGACCGAGCGCGGCGGGATGGGCTGGATCGGCCTGCCGGTCGCCCGGGTCCAGGAACGGCTCGCCGACTACCCGGGGCTCGGCGTCGCCGCGGTCAACGGGCCGCGGTCGGTGGTCGTCTCCGGCGCCGCCGACGAACTGCAGAGCCTGTGCGCGGCGCTCGCGGCCGAGGATGTCCCGGTGCGCACGCTCCTGGTCGATTACGCGTCGCACTCGCATGGGGTGGAGGAGCTGCACGCCGAACTCATCGACGCGCTGGCCGACGTCGCGCCTGCTGAGGCAGAAGTGCCGTTCTACTCCACGGTCACCGGCGGGCGGGTCGACGGCACCGAACTGAACGCCGACTACTGGTATCGCAATCTTCGAGAGACGGTGCGGTTCAGCGCGGCCGTCGAGGCTCTTTTGAACGACGGGCACAGCTGCTTCGTGGAGCTCAGCGCGCACCCGGCCCTCGTCGACGCGGTCGAGGCGGTTGCCGAGGCCCGAAGCGCCGAGGTCGCCGCGTCGTGGTCGTTGCGGCGGGACGGCGGTGACGTCGAGTTCACCCGCTCTCTGGCCACGGCCTTCGTGCACGGGGCATCGGTACGCTGGGGGACGGCGTTTCCCGCCGGAGGGCGAATCGAACTGCCCACTTACGCGTTCCAACACCGCCGGTTGTGGGTCGAGCCCGCCGGCGCGGCGACCGCGAGTGCCGCCGACTTGGGGCTGGCGTCCGCCGATCACCCCCTGTTCGGCGCCGCCGTGGAACGCGCCGGCGAGGACCAAGTGCTCTTCACCGGCAGGTGGTCGCTGGCGACCCAGCCGTGGCTGGCCGATCACGTCGTGCTCGGCACCCTCCTGCTGCCTGGAGCCGCCTTCGTCGAGCTGGTCACCCACGCCGGGCGTCACGTCGACTGCGCCCGCTTGGAAGAGCTGGCCTTTCAGGCGCCGCTGGTGCTCTCGGAGAAGTCAGGTGTGGCGGTGCAAGTCGCGGTCGGCGCCGCCGACTCCACCGGTCGGCGTTCGGTCACGGTGCACTCGCGGCGCACCGAGTCCGGCGCCGGCAGCAGGTGGATCCTGCACGCGGAAGGCACGCTCGCCCCTGTCGGTACCGGCCCGGTGCCGGGCAATCTGACGGCCTGGCCGCCAACCGGCGCGGAGGCGGTCGATGTGACCGACATCTATGCTCGGCTCGCCGAGCGCGGATACGCCTACGGGCCTGCCTTCGCCGGGATCCGTGCGCTGTGGCGGGACGGCGAGGACATGTACGGCGAGGTCGCGCTGCCGAGCCCGGTCCGTGCCGAGGCGGGGCGGTTCGGCCTGCACCCGGCGCTGCTGGACGCCGCCCTGCAGGTGCCGGTCGCCGGACTGATCGACAGCGAGAGCGAGGCAGTGATGCCGTTCTCCTGGAACGGCATCACCGTGCACACCCGAGGAGCGAGCTCGCTGCGGGTCGCCTTCCGGCGCAAGGGCCCTGACTCCTCCACGATGCTGCTCACCGACGGCGCGGGCGAGCCCGTCGCCTCGTTCGACTCCATCGTCGCGAGGCCGGTCAGTCGTGCACAGCTGCGGAGCGCCGTGGACACCGCGACCGACACGAACGTCAACGACGAGAGCTACCGCGTCGAGTGGCGCGCGCTGCCCAGCGGCACGCGCACGCCGATCGGCGGTACCTGGCTGGCGGTGGTCGCCGAGGGGCAGCCGGCCGAGGGCTGGGCCTCGGAAACCGTGCGCCGCCTCGCTGCCCACGCGCCCGGCCTGGTGACCTGCGCCGTACCGTGCGGGAACCTCGACCGGGCGGCGCTGGCCCAGCGGCTCCGCGAGCTCGCGGCGAACGGCACGAGCCCGGTCGGGGTGCTGTCGCTGTTGGCCGAGGACGAGACCCCGTGCGAAGACTCGTCAGCGTTGCCACAAGGGCTCGCGGGCACGGTGGTGCTCACCCAGGCCCTGCTCGACGCCGAACTCGACGTCCCGATCTGGGCGGTGACCCAGGGCGCGGTGGCGGCCGGTCCCCAGGACCGCATCGGCTCGCCCACCCAGGCGCTGGTCTGGGGTTTCGGGCGTGTCGCCGGCCTCGAACACCCGCGGCTCTGGGGCGGCCTGATCGATCTGCCGGAGACGGTGGACGACCACGCGGTCGCCGAACTGGCCGGTGTGCTCGCGGGCAACGGCGAGAACGAGGTCGCCGTACGATCCCAGGCCGTCCTGGCCCGCCGTCTGGTCAGGGCGATCGTGCCCGAGCAGGAGCCGCCCGAGTGGCGGCCGCGCGGTACCGTGCTCGTGACGGGTGGCACGGGTGGCCTTGGTGCCGAAGTGGCCCGCTGGCTGGCCGACCGCGGTGCCGAACATCTGGTGCTTGCCAGCCGCAGCGGCGCCGATGCGGCCGGGGCCCAGCGCCTGGTCGAGGAACTGGCCGCCAAGGGCGTCTCCGTCTCGGTGATGGCCTGCGATGTCGCAGACCGGGCCGCCGTGATCGAATTGCTGGCCTCCGTTCCCGCCGAGCGCCCGCTGACCGCGGTCGTGCATGCCGCAGCCAGCCTCGATGGCGGGCCGATCGCCGACACGACGTTGACCGAGTTCGGCGACACCTTGGCTGCCAAGGTGCTCGGTGCGGCGCGCCTCGACGAGCTGCTCGACCACGACAGCATCCAGACAGTGCTGCTGTTCGGCTCCATCTCGGCGACCTGGGGCGTCGGCAACCAGTCCGCGTATTCGGCTGCCAACGCGTACCTCGATGCCCTGGCTCGGGAGCGGCACGACCGCGGCGGCCACACCATCTCGGTGGCGTGGGGCCCGTGGGAGGCCGGAATGCTGACCGAGGACGAGGAGATGGCCGACTCGCTGCGCCGCGGAGGTCTGCCCCTGCTGCCGGTGGACTCCGGACTGGCGACCCTGGACCGAATCGTCGCCGAGGACGAACCTTGCCCGGTCGTGGCACGAGTCGAATGGGCCCGGTTCCATTCCCGCTTCACCTCGCTGCGGCCCAGCCCGCTGCTGGCCGACCTGCCGGATGTTCGCCAGCTGCCGACGGCGGAGTCCCAGACCTCGGTCGAACGCGGCGCGGCCCTGATCGAGAAGCTCACCACGCTGCCCGAGGAGGATCGGGAACCGGCCGTGCTCGATCTGGTCTGCTCGCACGTCGCGGCCGTGCTCGGCCACGACTCTCCGGAGCAGGTCGATCACAAGCGGGCTTTCAAGGACGTCGGCTTCGACTCGATGATCGCCGTCCAGCTGCGCAACCGGCTCAATGCGGCAACCGGGTTGCGGCTGCCGGTGACGCTGGTCTTCGACTACCCGAATCCGACGAGCCTGGCCTCGTTCCTGCGCTCCGAGGTGGCCGCCAGTGTGCCGTCGCCGACGGACGCGGCACTGGCCGAATTCGACCGGCTGGAGGCGTCGCTCTCCGCGATACCGACCGAGGAGACGGAAGTGCGCGACGTTCTCGTCAGCCGGGCGCGAGAACTGCTCAGCCGGCTCTCGGGCCCGGCGCAGGCCGCGAGCGCCGAGGGCGACGTGGCGACGCTGACGGCGGCCTCCGACGACGAACTGTTCAGCTTCATCAACACGCAGCTCGGCCGCCAGGACGAGTGATCCGTGTACACGTGGAACTTGCCGCGGCGCCGGGTGAGAGGTCGAGGAGCAGATGGACAACAACGAGCACAAACTGCGGCGCTACCTGAATCTGGTCACGGCAGACCTCGTGCAGGCCCGCAAGCGGTCGGAGGAGCTTGAGCGGCGGGTCGGCGAGCCGATCGCGATCGTCAGCATGGCTTGCCGCTATCCGGGCGGCGTGCGCTCACCGGAAGATCTGTGGGAGCTGGCGATCACCGGGCGGGACGCGATCACCCCGTTTCCCCGCGATCGGGGTTGGGACCTCGACTCGCTCTACGACCCCGACCCGAATCACCCGGGCACCAGCTACACCCAGCAGGGCGGCTTCCTGACCGACGTCGCGGACTTCGACGCGCAGTTCTGGGGCATCTCGCCCCGTGAGGCCACCGCAATGGACCCACAGCAGCGACTGCTGTTGGAGACATCGTGGCAGGCCCTCGAAAGGGCTCGGATCGATCCGCACTCGCTGCACGGCAGCGAGACCGGGGTGTTCGTGGGCCCGAGTGTGACCGACTACGCGGCCCTGTTGGCGCGCTACCCGACCGGGTTCGAGGGGCTCCTGCTCGGCGGCCTGGCAGGAGCCATCATCTCAGGCAGACTTTCCTACCTTCTGGGTCTGGAGGGTCCGGCGGTGACCGTCGACACCGGTTGTTCCTCGTCACTCACCGCCTTGCACCTCGCGGCGGGAGCGCTGCGCGCCGGAGACTGCTCACTCGCCCTGGTCGGTGGCGTTTCCGTGTTGGTCACGCCGGGCTCGTTCGTCGAGTTCAGCATCCAACGCGGGCTCGCTCAGGACGGCCGGTGCAAGTCCTTCGGCGATGCCGCGGACGGTACGTCCTGGGCCGAGGGCGTCGGCATGGTCGTGGTCGAGCGGCTTTCCGACGCCCGCCGCCACCGGCACCCGGTCCTGGCGGTGCTGCGCGGCTCGGCGATCAACCAAGACGGGGCGTCGAACGGGCTGACCGCACCGAGTGGCCCGTCCCAGCAGCGGGTGATCCGGCGTGCGCTGGCTGCGGCCGGGCTCAAGTCCTCCGACGTCGACGCCGTCGAGGCACACGGCACTGGCACGACACTGGGCGACCCGATCGAGGCCCAGGCGCTGCTGGCCACGTACGGGCGTGACAGGCGGCCTGGTCGTCCGCTATTCCTGGGGTCGCTCAAGTCCAACCTGGGCCACAGCCAGTCCGCCGCTGGAGTGGGCGGTCTGATCAAGACGGTGATGTCGCTTCGGCACGGCATGTTGGCACCGACGCTGCACGCCGACCCACCGTCCACCGAGGTCGACTGGACGGCCGGCGACGTCGAACTCCTGCAGGAGTCGCGGTCGTGGCCGGAGACGGAGGACCGGCCACGGCGTGCGGCAGTTTCCGCCTTCGGCATCGGCGGCACCAACGCGCACGTCATTCTTGAGGCGGTGCCCGAAGAGGACGCCGGACGGGAGGGCGACGGCGTCGCGCACCGCCCGCTCACGGCCGTTCCCTGGTTGGTCTCCGGCCGCACCGCGGCCGCGATGCGCGCCCAGGCCGCGCGGCTGGCCGCCTTCCTGACGAACCGGGCTGAGCCGGCCGGCCTCACCGACGTCGGATACTCACTGGCCACCACTCGCGCCGCCCTGGACAACCGCGGCGTCGTCGTGGCCGCCGATCGAGACGACCTGCTCGCCGGGCTCAGCGCACTCGCCGGGGGCACACCGCATGCCGCGGTCACGACAGGCGCCACCGCGCGCGGACGGCTGGCCTTCCTGTTCACCGGCCAGGGGGCGCAGAAGCTGGGCATGGGCCGCGAGTTGTACGCAGAGCACCCCGTCTTCGCCGAGGCGTTCGATGCTGTCTGCGCGCACCTGGACGGTCCGATCGGCCGTTCGCTGCGTGACCTGACCTTCGCCGAGGACGACCCGCTGGGCCTGCTCGACCGCACCGGATTCGTCCAGCCGGCCCTCTTCGCCGTCGAGACCGCTCTGTTCCGGCTCGTCGAGTCGTGGGGTGTACGCCCGGACTTCGTCGCGGGGCATTCCATCGGCGAGGTCACTGCCGCGCACGTGGCCGGGATACTGTCGCTCGAGGACGCTTGCGCGTTGGTCGCCGCCCGGGCGCTGCTCATGCAGAGCATGTCCCCCGGCGGCGCGATGGTCGCTGTCCGTGCGGCCGAAGAAGACATCCTGCCGATGCTGGATCAGCTGACCGGCCTCGTGTCCGTCGCCGCGGTGAACGGTCCCACCTCGGTGGTGCTCTCCGGCGACGAGAAGACGCTCACCACTCTGATGGCGAGACTCACCGACAAGGGCCTCCACCCGCGCAAACTGCGGGTGAGCCACGCTTTCCACTCACCGCGGATCGACCCGATCCTGGCCGGCTTCCGATCGGCGATCGAGAGCATCTCGTACGCCGCGCCGCGCATCCCGATCGTGCCGCTCGCACCGGGCGACGCGGACCGGGGCGAGCGGATGCGTTCGGCGGACTACTGGGTCGCCCAGGCCCGTGCAGCGGTGCGGTTCCACGACGGTGTCGTGCGCCTGAGCGAGGCCGGTGTCACCACCTACCTGGAGCTCGGGCCGGGCGGGGTCCTCGCCGCCCTCGGCCAGGACTGCCTGCCGCCGGCCGGTCCGGGCGTACCAGAGCGGGCCTTCGTGCCGACACTGCGTCAGGGCCGGGCCGAGCCGGCCGCGCTGCTGGACGCGGTGGCTGCCCTTTTCGTCCGCGGTGTGCCGGTCGACTGGCGCGCGGTCTACGCGGGCACCGGCGCCGCCCAGCTCGACCTGCCCACGTACGCCTTCCAGCGCCGCCGCTACTGGCTGGCCGATCACCTGCCGACGGGGGCGAGCCTGCTGGCCGACCAGGGCGTCGTCGGCGGGACGGGCGCCCCGCTGCCGGACGCGGTGATGGCCGAGGCGGTCACCGAGATTCCCTCCGTACGCGGCAAGATGGCCGATCGCCCGCGCCAGGAGTGGGCGGAGATCCTGCTCGCCGAAGTGCGCGGCCAAGTGGCGCAGCTGATGGGCTACGACGCACTCGAAGACGTGAACCCCCAGCGGGGCTTTGCCGAGCTGGGCTTCGACTCGCTGACCGCAGCCTGGCTCACCGAGCGCCTGAGGGCCGTCACCGGTCTGGAGCTGTCCCGCACACTGGTCATCGACTGGCCGACGCCGCACGCCGTCGCCACACATCTGGCCGACCGCTTCGCCGCGCTCGAGGACCTCGAAACACCACCGGCCGCCCCCGCCGCCACACCGGCGCGTCCGACGCCGGCGGGCGCGGGCCAGGCGACGCCACCAACGACCGAACCGCTGCCGGTCCTCTTCGCCCAGGCCTGCGCGCAGAACCAGGTGAAGGATGGGCTGGAGCTGCTGGCCGTCGCCGCCCGGATGCGCGTGGGTACCGGCTCGCCGAAGATGCGGGAACCAGTCAGTTTCTCCCAGGGGTTCGCGGGCCCGACCCTGGTCTGCATCCCGTCCGTGGTCGCGCCCTCCAATGTCTACCAATACGCTCGGATGGCCGACACGCTGCGCCCGACGCACAACATGGCTGTGCTGCCGTTGACAGGCTACGCCGACCACGAGTCCCTTCCCCCGACCCGAACCGATCTGGTGGCTGCGGTCGCTGAGACGGTGCTCGGCAACGTGACCGGCCCCTACGTCCTCGTCGGATACTCCTCCGGCGGCTGGATCGCGCACGCGGCAGCCGCCCGACTCAAGGATCTCAACACCGCACCGGAGTCACTCGTGCTGCTGGACAGCCACCTGCCCGGCAGCACAGGTTTGGCCGAGATCCAGGTCGACCTGCTCGGCGACGCGTACGCCGAATGGACCGCGACGCAGCCGCTGCGCGGCGCCGAACTGACCGCGATGGCACACCACCTACAGCTGTTCGACGACTGGGCACCAACCGACATCGGCGGCGTATCGACACTGCTGCTGCGCGCCACCGAACGGATGGGCGGCCAGCCCCGCACAGGCGAACACTGGCAGGCCCACTGGGGTCCCGACCACGACGCCATCGACGTGCCCGGCACCCACCTGAGCATGATCGACGAACACGCCGCGAGCACCGCCTCAACAATCAGCAGCTGGCTGGCTCGACGGCCCGCCCGTCCCTGACACGCCGACTCGATCAGGCAAGAAACCCCGTGATCGAAGCACGCCAGTTGAACCGCCCCGGGTTCGTTGGAGATCTCAGTTGGCGGCTGTGATCTCAGTTGGTGACTGTGAGCTGGGGGTTCGTGGTTGCTCGGTAGTAGTTGGCTTCGTATGCGACAGGCGGAAGGTGCCCTATCTCACCGTGGAGCCGACGATGGTTGTACCAGTCGACCCACTCGGCGGTGGCGAGCTCGACGTGCGAGAGCGTCTTCCACGGCCGCTGCGGTGTGATGACCTCGGTCTTGAACAGGCCGATCGTAGACTCCATCGGCGCGTTGTCGTACGCGTCGCCGACCGAGCCGATCGAGGCCGCGATGCCTGTGACCTTCAGAGCTTCACGTCGCCGAATCTTCAGCGGTATCTGACGCCGAAGCCGTGGCTTTGTTCGGGAGTGGTGAAAGCGCGTTTGCGGGTGCGCGATAGGTTGCCCGCCATGACTGAACCAGGGTCCGTCACCTGGCCACCTGCCCCGATCAAGACCGCGCGGCTCGTGCTCCGTGAGCCCGAGGCCCGGGACCGTGCGGCGTTCATCGAGCTGCTGGCGTCGCCCGAGGTGCACACCTACCTCGGCGGCCCCCGCCCGCGTGACGAGCTTGAGCGCGAGCTGCCCGGGGTGCCCGAGCGGTGGCCGGGGAGTTTCGTCGTTGATCTCGACGGGTCGATGATCGGCCAGATCCTGCTCAGGAGAGCACCAGCGCATCGTCGCCCGGCTGCTGCGGGGAAGGTCGATCTCGGCTACCTGTTTCTGCCGCGGGCGTGGGGGGACGCCGAGCAGTGGCTCGGCCTGCGGTCCCCGGTCACGCCGTTCGCTTGAGCCTGTGCTCGAAAGGGGTGGTGTGCCGACCGTCAGTTCTCGTCGTCCTCGACGGCATCGGGGGCTGCCGTACGAGGCGGTAGAGGGTCGATGTTGCGACCTTGAGCATGGCGGCGATGCTGGGGGCGGGGTGGCCCACAGCGTGCATCTGGCGTGCGAGATCGGCCTGTTCGGGGGTGAGCTTGGGAGGGGACCCAAGACGTTGTCCGCGAGCGCGGGCAGCAGTTTGTCCCTCGATCGTGACTTCGGCGATCCACGCGGCTTGGAGTTGCAGGGTGGCTTCGACGGCGCGGATGTCGAGGTCGCCGTCGGGCGCGGTGGTGTCGATCGGCCCTTCCAGGGAGCGCAGTCCGACGCGTGCGTCGTCGAGCTGGTGGAGCAGGTCGTGCAGGTTGCGCAGGCCGGCGGCGAACCTGGAGAGCCGCACGATGACGATGCAGTCGCCGGGACGGACGTGCCGGAAGGCCGCGTCCCGGGCCGGTCGCGGACCGGTGGTGCGGTGGGTGATGTCGAGGAAGAGCGCGTGGCGTCCGGCGGCGAGGAGAGCACCGGCCTCGGACAGTCCACGCCGCAGACCCTCTGACGTTCATTGGATCTGGGCCCAGCGGAAGCAAGGGCGCACGGACGGACGCTCAGCGGCGAAGGGCAGCGTCCAACAGGCGGGTCAGTTCGCCAACGCGTCCGCCGCCGGCCGATGCAACCGGATATCGCTTGAGCACGTCGACCAGGGCCGGGGTCGCGTGGCGCACGGCCTTCGTGACACGTTCGTCGCCGACGGCCTGGTCGGCACCGGCGGCGAGCTCGGCCGCCCTAGCCGCGTGCGCAGCCGACCCGAGAATGTGCTTGACCTGGGTGGCGTTCGGCAACGGATGCAAGTAGGCGGCGCCCGCCGCCGCCATCGCAGCGCGCGCCGCCTCCGCTGCGGCCGGCTGGGCTTCTTTCGCTGCCTTGAGCGCCGCCCAAGCCGCGTCGCGCAGCGCTTTACCGCGCTTGCCGCCCCTGGCGAACTCCCCTGCTGTGTCGATCGCGTGGCGAGGCCGCGCGTCCTCCGGCCGCTCGGCCTCGAAGATCTCAAGCGCCTCCTGCGCACACGCCTTGGCGAAGGCTGTGACCTCGCGCAGATCCTCCATGCTCAGAACGAACTCAGCCGCTTCGGGTGCCATGGCTCCATCTTGCTCGGTCTTCGGCCTTTGGGGGCGCTGGTCGAGGACCCGATGCCCGGCGCGCGCGGCAAGATGCGCGAGCACATCGCCCTGTGGCAGTTCACGCCGCAGACCTCTGAAGAATCAGCGTCATGCGGCCCTGAAGGTCACACCTCGCCGCTGCGCCCGAACGCAAGCGCCCGCTGTACGAGGGCTTCGGGCTCACCTTGATCCTCGACATGCAGAAGCGGGCCGTGACCGTAGAGTCGCGACCCGCTTGTGCATGTACATATGAAACGTGTCCGAGGGGGGACTTGAACCTTACGCACATGCCAGTGATGCGGGGAAAGCTGCCGTTGCCGTAGGCGTAGGCGTAGCGTCTCCGGTAGTGGCGTGGCTCGTTGCCCCGGAACCGCATCGCTCCTCGCCGTGAACTAGCAGCAGCGTCGGGGCGGCGGAGCAAGCCACGCCGGTCCGGTGGCATACATCGCTATCCGCGGCGCGCTCATGGCCTTACGGCCTCGATACCACCCCGGCCCCTGCACCCCCGCTGCCCGGCCGACCCCTGCCGGGCGGGCTCCGGCCGGCAAGGGCTGGAAATCGCCGCGTCACACGAAGTTCTCGTGGGGAGATACGAGCGGTCGTCAACTTAGAGTAACCAGGGGGTCACGTGGGGTGGAAACAGGCGTTCGATGACGCGCTGAAAGAGCTGCGGGAGGCCCGCACACAGCTGGAGCGCCTCGACGATCCGACTGTCGGGCTGTCCGCACTGCACGGGGAGATCACGCAGAGCCGCCTGAAGATCCAGGAGGCCGTCCAGACGGGCGTCACCGGGCTGCGCGAGGAGAACCGCGAAGTACGCCGGCGCCAGGACCGGATGATCAACGACCTGAACGAGACCCGGGGCGAGCTCCGGCAGCTCTTGGACCTCGCCGACGTCCTGCGTGTAGCCGCTCTGGCCCGGACCGACGGTCCGGGCCAGAGCGACGAATCGCCAGAGCCTCCAGAAGGCGCACGTCATGAGCCGCCCGCGGATTCCGGGGCGCAGGCAGGCCACGGGCCTGAGCCCGGCCTCGCCGTCACCGCACCGCACCAGCACACCGAGCCCGGCAGCAACCAACAGGGGGAGATCATGGACATCACCGAGGGGCAGTCGCGGCCCGAGGCCGGGAGCGACGACCAGGACCTCACCCTCAAGAACGCGATCGAGGTCGCCTACCACGGCACAGACGTCCCCACGCCGGCCTCGCCCGCCACGCCGCAAGCCTCCGGGGGCCGGCCCGAGGATGCGAACGTCGCCCACGGCGTCCTGCTGCTGAAGGCCGCTGGTGTCGCCTCCGCCGAGCTCGTCGCGCACCGGGACACCTGGGAGTGGCTCGCCGCCCTGGCCGTCGACCACGGCCACTTCCGTACCCCGCCCGCCGTGGAGGACATCAAGGAGGGCCGCGTCCAGACCACCCTGTCCGGACGCTCTCTCATCGCCCTGTTGATCGAGCTGTGGAGCACCCGCTCCACCGCCACTCCGCTGGAGGCCGACTGGGCGCTAGCGACGACCGCCTACCACCGCATCGCGGCCGAACTCGCCGATGTCGCCGGCCAGGGTGAGACCATCCGCATCGTCCTGGACGACGGCCTCCCCCACAGCGCCGACGACTGACCGCAACAAAGGCAGGACCTTCGCCCCTACGCCCGTGCCCGAGGAAACCGTCCGGGCCGTCCACGACCTGGTCAAGTACGGGCCGACGGCCTTCAACCAGCAGCCGCTGCGCATCGTCCTCGTACGGTCACCAGAGGCCCGGGAGCGACTGCTGGGCCATCTGTCGCAGGCCAACCGCGCCCGGTCCGCCACCGCGCCGCTGATCGCCGTACTCGCCGTCGATCACGAGTTCCACCGCGAACTGCCGGAGCAGTTCCCGGCGTTTCCCGACGCCGCGGAGCGGTTCTACGCGGACCGCGGGGTGCGGGAGCGCTCCGCGGCGTTCAACGGCGCCCTGCAGGCCGCGTACTTCCTCATCGGTGTGCGGGCGGCCGGGCTTGCCGCCGGGCCGATGACCGGCCTGGACGCCGAGGCCGTGGCGAAGGACTTCCTCCCGGACGGCAACCACACCGTGCTCACTGTGGTCAACATCGGATTACCGGCGTCCGGCACCGCGCCGCCGCGCGGACCGCGGCTGGACTACCGCGCGGTCTTCTCCACCGCGTGAGCGGCAGCGACCGCGGCGGGGGCCGGGGCCAGGTCGCTCGCCGGCCTGCCGTGGGTGTCCAGGTACCAGCGGCCCCACGCATCCAGCAGCCCCGCGATGGCGTCGAGGCTGCGGCCGGTCTCGGTCAACGCATACTCGACCCGGGGCGGCACCTCGCGGTAGACGGTGCGCTCGACCAGCCCGTCGGTCTCCAGCTCGCGCAGCTGCCGGGTCAGCATCCGCTGGGTGATCCGCGGCAGACCGCGCTTCAGCTCGCTGAACCGCTGTGTGCCGCCAAGGAGTTGCTTGAGGATGGCCAGCTTCCAGCGGCCACCGAGAACCTCCATGGCAGCCTCGATCGCACAGTAGTCGGGCATTTCACCGACAGTGCTCCGCATTCGCAACAACCCCCAATAGTATACAGATTGGCACTATGGCACATGAATGACCGTACTTGCCCCGACGGTACCCAGCACACGAGAGTTCTTCCATGAACAACAGTGAAGCGCCGTACCGTGACGCGCCGTTAGGGGTTCTCCCGGCGTCGGCCGAATTGACCGCGAAACAGCGCTGGTTGGTGCTGGTCGTGGTCTCCACCAGCCTTCTGCTGTGCGGGATCGACCTGACGGTGCTCCATGCGGTGGTCCCCAGGATGAGTCTGGAGCTGCACCCCAGCGGCACCCAGCTGCTGTGGATCGTGGACATCTATTCGCTCACCCTCGCCTCGCTCCTGGTGACCTGCGGAACGCTGGGTGACCGGATCGGGCGCAAGAAGATGGTCCTCAGCGGCTTCGCGCTGTTCGGGCTGGCCTCCGTCGCCGCCGGCTTGTCCTCGTCCACCCCACAGCTGATCATTTCGCGTGTGGTGCTGGGCATCGGCGCCGCGATGATCATGGCGTCCACCGTGGCAATCATCCGGGTCGTGTTCACCGACGAGCGCGAGCGGGCCATCGCGATCGGTGTCTGGACGGCCGCGCACAGCGTGGGCGCGACCCTCGGCCCGCTCGTGGGCGGGCTGGTCGCCGAGCGGTGGGGTTGGGGCGCCGCCTTCCTCATCAACGTACCGATCGCCCTGGCCATCCTTGTGGTCGGCGCCCGCGTCATCCCCGAGTCGCGCAACCCCCGCCCCCGGCGGTGGGACCTCGCCAGTGTGGCGCTGTCCGTCACGGGCCTGGCCGGCGTGGTCTTCGCGCTCAAACAGGGCGGCGAGCACGCCGGCGTCAGCACGGCGATCGTCCTCACGGCGGTGGGTGGGGCGGCCCTGCTCCACCTCTTCGTCCGTCGCCAACGCCGGCTCGTCGAACCGCTGCTGGACTTCTCGCTCTTTGCCGACCGCCGCTTCTCCACCGCCACCGTGTGCGTCATCGGCTGCTTCGGCAGCTATGTGGCGCTGCTGTTCTTCCTCACCCAGTGGCTGCAGCAGGTGGGTGGCTTCTCACCGGTCCGTGCGGGCCTGGCCTTGATGCCGCTCGCCGCAGCCAACGCCGTCGGCGCCACGACCGCACCCTGGGTCTCGGCCCGCTGGGGCAACCGGTGGGCGCTGACCGGGGCGCTGGGCCTCTTCGCCGCGGCCATGGCGCTCCTGGCGCTGATGGGCGACACCGGAGCGTACGCCGTGCTCGTCGCGCCCCTCGTGGCCGCCGGGTACGGAGCGGGGATCGTGATGACCCTGGGCGCGGACTCCATCATGGCCGCGGCCGACCCGGACCGCTCGGGCGAGGCCGCCGCCATCCAGGAGACCTCCTTCGAGCTCGGCGCCGGACTCGGCGTCGCGGTCCTCGGCACGGTGCTGATCGCCAGCTACCGGCTCGCCCTGCCCGCCACCCCCGGCCTGGGCGCGGCCGACCGCGACGCAGTGAAGGAGTCGTTCTCCTCCGCCGAGACGGTCACCGACAAGCTGGACGCCTCGGCCGCCGCCCAAGTACTCGACGCGGCCAGAACCGCCTACGACCGTGGCTTCACCATGGTCACCGCCTGCGCCGCGGTGGTCCTGCTCATCACGGCGACCCTGGCGGCCACGCTGCTGCGGCCGCGTTCCACCGACAGTTAGACCGACGTCCCGCCCGCCGCGCCCCAGCCTCCGAGGAAGTCGGCCAGGATATGGCGCTGCTCTTCCTCGTGGGCGATCTGCTGCGCGAGCACGGCGCGGTCGACGTACGGGGCGACGGCGGCGAGGACCAGGCGCTGCAACTCGTCCGGTTCGAGGGCTTCGACCTCCCACTCACAGGATGGGCGGGGGCGAAGCCGTAGCGGCGAGCGAAGGCCGGCCGCCTGGGGTCACCGCGCTTGCCCTCAGTCTCGGGCAGTTCGTACTCGCGCTCCCGGCCGTAGGTGAGCAGCACCCGGGTAACCCGGCTCCAACAGCCGGTGCGCTCCACCCAGTCCCCGGCCAGGGTGCGGGCCGCGCGTGCGGTCCGCGGTGTTCGTCGGCGCGTGTCTCGTGCCGACCTCCGGTTATCCGTACGACCCGCTGGTCGTCGTTGCTCGTCATGGCAGTCAGTCTCCCTGGGTGGCGCGGGAGGCGGGCACGCAGGAGGTGTCGGTCCGGTGCCACGGCTTGTCGTATGGGCCGCCGCACGTACGACACGAGGGCCGTGGAGAGCGCGGCGGCTGGTCCCATCTGGCTGCTGGGTTCGGCCGGGTACTCACGGCCGGAGACCGTCACGACCAGGCGCGGCTCCGGGCAGGCACAGGGAGCGTCCGTCCGCCGGCACCCCGGTCCGGAGGCTTTGGGCTGGGAACGCGGCGAACTCATCGACCTGCCCTCCGCAGTCCTTGCCGCTGGCGAGACAGCCGGCCTCATTCCCTCCGAACGGTGCGTCGCCCTCCTCGCCGGCATCCGCAACGGCCTGCGGGCGCGGTCGTGGGCGGAGGGGCAGGGGACCCCGACGAGTGGATCTGGTCGGCCCAGCCCGTCCACGAACCGCTGATCAGCACGGAGACTTTCACCCGCGCGCAAGCCACGATGCCTACCCGTCGATCGGCGGGGTCCGAGCGCAGCCCTCGCACCACCAACCGCGCCTACGCGCTCCGGGGACGGCTGCGCTGCGGGATCTGTGGCCGCAAGATGCAGGGCAACTACAACAACGGCCAGCCCTACTACCGTTGCCGCTATCCATCCGAGTACGCCAAGAGTGCCACTCTCAACCATCCGCTGACGGTCTACGCGCGCCAGAACGCGATCCTGCCCCTGCTCGACGGCTGGATCGCCCGCGTCTTCGCCCCCGGCCATCTCAGCCGAACCCTCCAGGCCATGCGCGACTGCCAGCGGCAGCAATCTGCTCCCGCCCCGGCTCTGGAAGCAGTGCGGCGCGTCATCGCCGACTCGAAGCAGCGCATCACCCGGTACCGAGCCGCCCTTGACGCCGGAGCAAACCCCACCCTCGTCGCGGGATGGATCGCCGAGGCCCAAAACGAGCAGACCGCCGCCCGACAACAGCTCGCCACAGCGTCACGCACGAAGCAGGAAATCCTCACGGACGACCAGATCAACCACATGATCAAGACCCTCGGCAATATGGCCGACCGGCTCCGGGCCGCGGCCCCCGAGAACAAAGCCCCGCTCTACGCCGACTTCGGCCTTGAGCTGGAGTACCACGCAAATCAGCGGGTTGTGACCGTACGGTCACAACCCGCTGACATATGCGTAATTACGTGTCCGAGGGGGGACTTGAACCCCCACGCCCGATAAAGGGCACTAGCACCTCAAGCTAGCGCGTCTGCCATTCCGCCACCCGGACTAGGTGTGATCTTCACGGGGCGTTCCCCGCGGCGACATGGACAACAATACCAAGGTTTCGGAGTGCCTTTCACCTGCATATCCGTCCGCCACATAACCTCGATTTATGGGCAATGAGGGACATGTCGCGCATATCAGTGGTCCACGCAGGCCACGAGCGCTCTCGCCGCTGCGGGAGCATCTGCGGGACACCTTCTGGTTCGCGCCGACGGCGGGACTGGTGTTCTCGGTGCTGCTCTGGTGGGCGGCATCCGTGCTCGACCTGCAGATCATCGCGTTCCTGCAGCGTGCGCACGCGTACGAGGCGATCCGGGAACTGGTCTCGATCACCGAGGACACCAAGACGATCGTGACGACGATCAGCTCGGCGATGATGACCTTCATCGGTGTGGTCTTCAGCATCTCGCTGGTCGCGGTGCAGATGGCAAGCGGTCAGCTCACACCGCGAGTGGTGCGGATCTTCATCCGGAGCCGGATCAGCAAGATCACGCTCACCGTCTTTCTGGCGACCTTCCTGTTCTCGCTGCTGGTGCTCACCTCCTACGAGAGTGAGACCGATGTCCGGCAGGTCAGCTCGGTTCCGGTGGTGCAGAGCCTGCTGACGATGGTGTTGGTGGGGCTCAGCCTGATCCTGTTCATCGCGTATGTGTCGGCCACCTTGCGGCTGATGCAGGTGGGGCCGGTGGTCGACCGGATCACCCGGGAGGCGCTGCGGATGCTGGCGCGGCAGGGGACGGGCGGGGAGGGTGGGGTGGAGGTGGATTCACTGTCGCCCGAGACGGGGCGTATCGCGCACAGGGGGCGGGCCGGGGTCGTGCTGGATGTGCATGTGGCCCGGCTGGTGCGGGTGGCGCGGCGACAGGGCGTCGTCCTGCGGCTGATTCCGCGGATCGGGGACTTCGTGCTGCCGGGGACGCCGGTGCTCGCGGTGCACGGCGGGGCGCCGCCCCCGCGGCTGGTGCTGCGGTACACGGTGTCGGTGGGGGTGGAGCGCACCTTTCACCAGGATCTCGGGCTCGGGCTGCGGCAGCTCTCGGACATCGCGCTGCGGGCCCTGTCGCCGGCGGTGAACGACCCGACCACGGCCGTGCAGTGCCTGGACCGGATCGTGCAGCTTCTGGCGGCGGTGGTGAAGCGACCGCTCGGGGCGGTGCACCACCGGGACCGCCGGGGTGTGGTGCGGCTGGTGCAGAACGTTCCGGGCTGGACGGATCTGGTCGACCTGGGGCTGACCGAGATCCGGGGGTCCGCCGTGCACAGTCCGCAGGTGACCCGCCGGATCCTGGCCGGGATCGATGATCTGCTGCTGCTCGCGCCGGAGGAACGGCAAGAGCCGCTGCTGCGGCACCGCACACTCCTGTTGCAGGCGGTGGAACGTGCGGTGCCGACGGCGGCGGACCAGCGGTTCGCTTCGCACCCCGACCGGCAGGGGATCGGCTAGCCGCGCCGGCGGAGACGTCCAGCTCGGCTGTTACGTCCTGACCACCATGGCGATGCAGTCCCTGCTACGGGGCTTCCCCTCCGAGGCCGTCGATATGGCCCAGGCCGCCTTGAGTTTGACGAGTGCGTGGGAGAGGTCGTCGTGGTCCCACCGGGCGCCTACTGAACCTGAAAGCGTGATGTCGGGGCGTTCGCCGGACAGCGGGCTGGCGGGGCCGGTAATTCAGTGCGGGTGAGGTACGCACAGGGCGGCGGGATGACCGACACCGGGAGGACAGCGCGGGAGCGTTTACGGCATCCCGAACCGGCACGATTTCGCACGCCGACGTCAGCAGGCTGTGCATGCGGTGTCTGCTGAGTAGATCCGCCAACGGCTGACTCCGCGGTTCAGACGAGCAGAGCGCGCAGCGTCGGGGTGCGCCGGCGGGTCGGTGCCTAGTTGGCGAGAATCTGCCAGTTCTCGTGGTGGCGGCCGGTGCAGCCCAAGGCGTGCACCGGACGCAGCGCGAGCTTTCCCCGGGGATCGCGCGCGAAGCGGCTACTCCGAGGCGCTGAGCGTGGCGAGGAAGGCCAGAGCATCGGCTGTGGGGGTGCCCGGAGGGGCGTGGAGCAGCAGTACCTCCAGCTCCTGGGGGCCGGCTACCTGGAATTTTTCGACCAACAGTTCCATCGGGCCGACCTGCGGATGCTGTATGCGGAAGGTGACCTCTTGTGCGGTGCGTACGTCGTGGCGCGCCCACAGTCGGCGGAACCGTTCGCTTTTGAGGGAGAGCTCGCCGATCAGGGCGTGGAGGAGTTCGTCGTCGGTTTCGGTGCCGATCTGGGCGCGCAGGTGGGCCACGGCGGTGGCTGTGTACTGCTCCCAGTCGTCGCGGTAGTCGCGGGCTGCCTGCTCGGTGAAGAGCACACGCAAGCGGTTTATCCCGGGCTTCAGCTCCGGTGACAGGGCTCGGGCCATGTGGTTCGCGGCCAGCACGTCGCTGTACTTGTTGAACACCAGGGCGGGCACGTTGAGGGTTTGCAGCAGCAGGACGAGGTTCGCGGGCACGCGTTCGTCCCCAGGACCCGGCTCACGGCGCGTTCTGCGGCCGGTCAGCGACATCAGGTAGGCCGTGCCTTCGGCGTCCAGCTGGAGCACACCGGCCAGTGCGTGGATGACCTGGGCGGAAGGGTTGCGGTCGCGGCCCTGTTCCAGGCGCAGGTAGTACTCGACGCTGATACCCGCCAGCAGGGCTACTTCTTCACGGCGCAGCCCCGGCACCCGGCGTAGCCCGTGGCCGACCGGCAGGCCCGCCTCGGCCGGTGTGATGAGTTCGCGGCGGGCTCGCAGAAAGTCTCCGAGAGCGTTGTCCACGCCATCAGCTTATGCGGCCGCAATGGGGTGCGGGTGTCCCTGTCACTACCAGGAACGGCAGGAACTGGCACGCGCCATTGGCGCAGGTGAAGGTGTAGGTATGACGGCACAGACGTGGTTCATTACAGGGGTCAACAGCGGGTTCGGCCGGGAGCTGGCTGAGCAGCTTCTCGCGCGCGGTGACCGCGTCGCCGGGACGGTGCGGCGGGAAGGCTCGGTCGATGACCTGCGGGCCGAGTTCGGTGACCGGTTCTGGATCGGGCACCTCGACGTCACCGACCTGGCCCGGGTGCGGGAAGTCGTCGACGTCGCCTTCGACGAGCTGGGCCGCATCGACGTTGTGGTGATCAACGCGGGCTACGGCCTCTTCGGCGCCGCTGAGGAGTTCACCGACGAGCAGGTGGTCCACCAGATCACCACCAACCTGCTCGGCTCGATCCAGACCGCGCGAGCGGCCCTGCCGCCCCTGCGCGCCCAGGGCGGCGGCCGGATCATCCAGCTCTCCTCAGTCGCCGGCCTCGCCGCCCACCCCGGCGCCTCGCTCTACCACGCAGGAAAGTGGGGTGTCGAAGGATTCATGGAGGCCCTTGCCGCCGAGGTCGCCCCGTTCGGCATCGAGCTGACGATCGTCGAGCCCGGTGGTGCGCGTACCTCGTTCGCCGGCAACAGTCTGCAGCTGAGTGAGCCACTGGCCGCCTACGACAACACCCCGGCCGCGGCCGTGCGCGCCTTCAAGGACGTCGCCATACCGGTGCCCGGCGATCCGGTCAAGGTCGCTGCCAAGATCATCGACAGTGCGTCCCAGCAACCTGCGCCGATGAGGCTGGTGCTGGGCAGCGACTGCTACCAGGGCGCCACCGCCGCGCTGCGCAAGCGCCTGGCCCAGATCGAGCCGCAGCAGGCCAGTGCCGCCGAGACCGACGCATACGTGTGAACACCCCCGCCCGTGCCACAGGCTTCACCGCTTGCCACACAGGCTGAATCACAGGAGCACCACACCCCCATGGACACCATCGACGTCAAGACGACGGCCGGAACGGTCAGAGGCACGCTCACCGGGCAGATCGCCGCGTTCAAGGGCATCCCCTACGCCGAGGCGCCATTCGGCCCGAACCTCTTCCAGCCACCCGTCCCCCGCAGCAGCTGGGAGGGCGTACGGGAGTGCACCGACTATGGCCCGCGTTGCCCGCAGCCGTCCTCGGGCCTGTTCACCGACCGGGCGACCGGCGAGGACTGCTTGTCAGTCAACGTATGGGTGCCCCAGGGCGCCTCCCGGCTGCCGGTCCTGTTCTGGATCCACGGCGGCGGCTTCCTCATGGGCTCCAACGCCGATCCGGGAACGGACGGCACCTCCTTCGCCCGCGACGGCGTGATCCTCGTCAGCTGCAACTACCGCCTCGGCGCGCTCGGCTTCCTGCATGCCGGACACCTCGACGACGCCTACGCCACCGCCTCGGGCGCCTACGGTCTGGCCGACCAGATCGCCGCACTGCGCTGGACTCGGGACAACATCGCCCGCTTCGGCGGCGACCCCGACAACATCACCATCTTCGGCAGCTCCGCAGGCGGTACATTCGTCAACTCCCTGCTCGGCTGCCCCGACGCGCAGGGCCTGTTCCAGCGCGCGGTCTCGCAAAGCGCCGCCGGCGCACCCGTGTTCGGCTACCCCGCCCACTCGGCCGAGGCCATCGCCGACATCATGCTCGCCAAGCTCGGCGTGCCCCGACTTGACCTGCCCACCCTCGCCCCGGACCGCATCCTCGAAGCACAGCGCGAGATCATGTCCGAGGTGCAGCGCGGAGAACACCCTCAGTGCGGCCGGATGACCATCCCCTTCGTTCCTCTGACCAGCGGCGACCTTCTGCCCCGCCCGCCCTACGACGCCATCGCCGACGGCGTGGGCGCCGACGTCGCACTGATCATCGGCACCAACCGCGACGAGTGCACCCTGTACGGGCTGATGGAGGAAATGGGCGCCTCAGAGACGGGCATGTCACCGGGGGCATGGGATGCCGACCCGGCACTGCAGCAGCAGATTCTCAACGTCTACGAACGCAGCCACGAGCAAGACTCTCCGATCTCGCCAGAGATTTCGATGACTTCCGACCGGGCGTTCCGCATCCCCTCCCTGCGCATCGCGGAAGCGCACCAGCGCGCCGGCGGCTCGACCCGCGTCTATCAGTTCGCCTGGCGCAGCCCCGCTTTCGACGGACGCGTCGGCGCCTCCCACGGCATCGAAGGCCCCTTCGTCTTCGACGACTTCGCCCTGCCCATCACCCGAGCCCTCATCGGAGATCAGGCACCGGAGAACGTCATCGCAGCTATGCACGGAGCCTGGACCTCGTTCGCCGCCACCGGCCACGTACCCGCCTGGCCCCAGTACACGACGCCCGGCCGCCCGACCATGGTCTTCAACGAGACCACTGGCGTCGTAGACGACCCGGACAGCGCCGGGCGGACAGCCTGGGATGACGTCAACCTGCGCCTCTGACCATTTCGGCACAACGCGAGCGCACGCACGCACCAGTGCAACGACTACTTGAGCTTGAGGCCGTGATGTCTGGCCCCGGGCACAGCCATGACTGCAGCAGCTGCTCCCGGCCTGGGCTGGCGATGCCTTGCCCCTCTGGGCCCTTGTACGCTGTCGCCTCATCCTCGCTGACCAAGAGAGACCATCACGGAGGGCAGCATGCCGGACGCCCTGAGCCGGCTCGCGAAGCTGTTTCCGCCCCCTGCTGTGCCGGTGGCCTCTCCTCCGTGGGAGCGATCCCGGGCAGAGATCGGCCTGGACTTTCCGTCGGACTACCGGGCCTTCGTCGACCTCTACGGCGCAGGGAGTTCGGCACTCCTGACTCATTGGCCTGCCACGTGCACGCACCTACCTCCCGTCCTCTCCCCGGAGGGCGCGAGACCGGCTTCAAGGGCTACATCGAGTGGCATGCCTCGGAAATGGACGACCTCTTCGGCCCCGAGCTCGACCAGGAAGACGACACCAAGCCCGCGTACCGGATGTTCCCAGAACCCCAAGGCCTGCTGATCTGGGGCGAAAACGAGCAAGGCGACCTGTACTTCTGGCTCACTTCGGATGGCGATCCCGCCCAGTGGCCGGTAGTGATGTGGGCGCGCGGGCCCGTGACTACCTACCGGTTCGAGAGGGGCATGGTCGACGTACTGCTCCAGAGCGCGCAAGGCGAGATCCCGAACGTTCGGGCGATGCGCTCCCCACAGCGCCGTTGGACGATGACGTCCGACTGGCATCACGACCGACTGAACATCTCCGCAGGCCCGGCGTCCAGCTAGGACTTGTCCGGGCGATCACGTTCGTAGCCAGATGGTGAGGGCTGCTGCTGTCGCGGTGCCGAGGTAGACGTAGCCGCTACGGCATCAGGTGGTAATCGGGGAAGTTGCCCGGCAGACGTTCCGGTTCCGGGCCCTCGGTCACCGCGCGGACGAGGAGTTCGCCGCCGACGAACGCGCCGCTCCAGGAGTTGCCGAAACCGCCGAACAGCTCATCGCGGTCGCCGCGGGAGCGGGGTTTGCCGTGGCCGACCTTGAAGGCGCGGATCTGCGGGGCGAGACGGTCGAACGTGTCGGAGTCGTCGCAGGAGAGGCTGGCGACCAGGGCGCCGTTGCTGGCGTTCATGGCGGCGAGGAGTTCGGCCTCGGTGTCGACGAGGACGAGGGTGTCGACGGGGCCGAAGGGCTCGGCGTGATGGAGCGGGGAAGAGGGGGGCGGGGCGAGCAGAGTGGTGGGCGGGAAGTACGCCGAGGTGTCCTGGGAGGGCAGGAAGCGGCCGTCGGCAAGGCTGCCGCGGTGCAGAGGGACGGCGCCCCGGGAGATCGCCTCGGTGGTGAGGTCGGCGAGTTCCTTGGCCTTGGCGGCATTGATCAGCGGGCCGAAGTCGAGTTCGGGGAGCGGGTCGTCGGGGTCGGCGACGGCCAGGGGGTGGCCGAACCGGACGCTGCGGACGGCCGGGAGGTAGGCGGTGAGGAAGTCGGCGAAGGCCTCGCGCTGGACGACGAAGCGGGGGTAGGCGGTGCAGCGCTGCTTGGCGTAGTCGAAGGTCTTGCGCACCAGGGGGGTCAGCGCCTGCCAGTCGGTGAAGTTCCAGATGCCCCAGGTGTTGAGGCCCTCTTGTTCGAGGATGTGGCGTTTGCCGAGGTCGGCGACGGCGGTGGCGACACGAGCGCCGGTGTCCCGGCCACCGACGAAGGAGACGCAGCCGATCTCCGGCGAGCGCACGAGAGAGGGCGAGAGCTCCTTGCCGCTGCCGCTGACGAGGGTGGCCGGCACCCCCTCGCGGGCGGCCAGGGCGCAGGCGAGGGTGAGACAGACCAGACCGCCGTCGGTGGGGGTCTTGGCGATCACCGCGTTGCCGGCCAGCGCCTGGACGAGCATCGCGTGGATCAGCACCGACATCGGGTAGTTCCAGCTGGCGATGTTGCTGACCGGGCCGGGCAGCGGCGTGCGGTCGGCGAGCATCCGGTCGATCTCGGAGACGTACCAGCGGACGCCGTCGATGGCGCGGTCGACATCGGCCTGCGCGAGCTTCCAGGGCTTGCCGATCTCCCAGACGAGCAGCAGTGCGAGCAGTTCGCGGTGTTCGGTCAGCGCGTCCAGGGTGGCGGAGATCCGCGCCTTGCGCTCGCTCAGCGGGACCTGGCGCCAGGCCCGGTGCTGGTCGAGGGAGGCCCGTACGGCGTGCAGCGCGGCGTCCGCGTCAAGGCGGGGCGGGCCGGCGATCGGGGTGCCGTCGACGGGGCTGGTGGCGGGCAGCGGGTCGCCGTCCGGGTGCCAGGCAGCTGCCCAGAGGTTCAGGGCCTGGTCGTCGCGGAAGGCTTCGGGGGCCGCGGCCAGGCTGCGCTGCCAGGCGTCCTGCCAGGACGTTCCGGGTTTGCGCAGGAGCGTCGGGGCGGGTGGGGTGCGCGTGTCCCGCTGTGGGGTCGAGGGGGATTCGGCGGTGGGGGCCATCGGTTGTCTCCGCTCTCGGTGCACGGCCGGAGGGGCAGGGTGGTGGCGCTCGGGCGGCTCCCGGAGGAACCGTGTTACTGGACGGTAGTGGGCATGGTGGCGCTGCGGGACGGGTCCGGCGTCAGGTATGGCGAGTGTCACTCGGCGCGGGCGACGGGGCCAGCTGGGTGAGGCGACCGCGTGGCCCCCGGCCACGGCGCGGGCCGCCGTCGGCCGTCCGCGGCCGGCCGGCGGCCCCGGTGTCCGGCACCAGCCTGCCGTGGGCGCCATGGAGTTCCCCGGCTTCGGTACACGACGAGGGTGGGCGGTGCCGCGATGGCACCGCCCACCCTCGTCCGTCGTGCGTACCGGCTCAGCCGGCGGCAGGCTCGGCCGGCTCCTCCGACTTCCCCTGCGTACGGTCGGCGATCGCCCGGTGGTGGCGGACGACCTCCCCGATGATGAAGTTGAGGAACTTCTCGGCGAATGCCGGATCCAGCTTGGCGTCCTCGGCCAGCCGGCGCAGCCGCTCGATCTGCGCGGCCTCACGGGCCGGGTCGGCGGGCGGGAGGCGGTGCCGGGCCTTGAGTTCGCCGACCTGCTGGGTGCACTTGAAGCGCTCGGCGAGCAGATGCACCAAGGCGGCGTCCAGATTGTCGATGCTGCCGCGCAGATAGCTCAGCCGTTCACGGGCCGCCTGGTCGGCGACGGCGGCCGCGTCGCCGGTCGCCGGTGCTGTCCCCTCGCTCATGTGCGTCTCGCCATTCGTGATCGGTCGGATGCCTGGTGCGTGTCGTGCTGCTGATGCGTCATTCGTCATGCGTGATCGGGTGCACATTACCCGGCCGGTGGCCGGCGGCCGGGCCGGTCTCGCGGATCGGAACGGAGCGAAGCCGGTCCGGCCGCGGCGGGGGAACCGGACCGGTCGGAGCGGAGGAACCGGACCGGTCGGAGCAGGGGAACCAGTCCGGTCGGAACGGGGAAACCGGACCGGCCGGAGCGGGCCGCGTGACCTCGGTGGACGGGCGGCGGTCCCGGCCTGCGGGCGAACGACGGGATGTCGAAGACCGGCCCTGACGCGTACGGCGGAAGGCTGCGCTTCGGGCATTTCCTTTGCATGGGTGGGGTGTTGACGGACGGTCCGTGGACCGCCTGCCGCCAACCGGCGGGCGAGTCCGGCGCCAGGAGGGGCGCCTCCTGCGAGAATGCGCCCGACCGAACCAGGCCGCCGACCGACCATCGGCGCCCGACAGCGCAGGGGGTATCCGACACATGGGCAGGGATCGCATCCGGATCGCAGGGGCCGATGTCGCCGTCGTGGGCGGCAGCATCGCCGGCTGCGCCACAGCACTCGCCGCACACCGGGCCGGCGCGGGCCGGGTCACCATCCACGAACGCACCACCGGCCGTCTCGCGGACCGCGGGGTCGGCCTCGCGATGCACAACGCCCGGTACGCCGAGCTCGCGGCCGCCGGCTATCTGGACGCCGCCATGCCCTGGGTCCGGTTGGCCAACCGCCGCTGGTACGTACGCGACGGCGCCGCTCCGCTCGGCCGCCAGATCGGCGTCCTGCCCTTCCCGTTCCGCTCGTACTGCTGGGGACCGCTCTGGCAGGAGTTACGGCGGCGGCTGCCGGGAGAGACCGTCTTCCGGTCGGGGGTGCGGGTGGACGCGGTCAGCGACACCGCGGACGGCGTCACGCTGCATCTCGACGGCGGCTCGGGCGATGAGGACGACCGCGAGCGGCACCAAGGCAGCGAAGGCGACGAGGGCAGCGGCGAAGGGCACCACGGCGACAAGGGCAGCGGCAAGGGGCACCACGGCGACGGGGGCAGCGACGGCAGCGGCCCGCGGTCCCACTCCGGCGCCGGTCGCCAAGCGGAGACCCGCGCCGGTCGCCGGGCGGAGCGCTTCGACCTGGTCATCGGCGCGGACGGTTATCGCTCGATGGTCCGCGGCACCGCGTTTCCCGGCGTACGGCCCGACTACGCCGGCTACCTCGCCTGGCGCGGCGCCGTCCCCGCCGACCGTCTGGCGGCGCTCAGCTTCCCCGGCCTGCCGGCCGACCCCTGGGCGGAGGAGGACTGCATCTACGGCGTCTTCCCCGGCGGCCATGTCATCATCTACCGCATCCCGGACGGTCACGGGGGCCACCGCGCGAACTGGGTCCTGTACACCGCCCCGCCCGCGGGCCTCGACCTGGGACTGGACACCCCCACCAGCCTGCCGCCGGGCACCCTCACCGATGCCCTGCACGCCCATCTCACGTACGTCACGGGCGAGTTGCTGCCGCCCTACTGGGGCGGGCTGATGCAACTGACGGAACGTCAGGAGACGTTCATCCAGCCGATGTACGACTTCACCGCGCCGCGCTACACCGCCGGCCGGCTGCTGCTCGCGGGCGATGCGGCCACCGTCGCCCGCCCGCACACCGGCGCCGGTGCGGTCAAGGCACTGCAGGACGCCGCCGCCCTGGAAACCGCGCTGCGCGCCGCACCGGAGCGGCCCGACGCGCTGACGGCATACGGCGCCGAGCGCGGCGCGACCGGCCGGACGATGGTCGAGCTGGGGCGCCGGCTGGGCGGCTTCCTGGTCCAGGACACCCCGGACTGGACGACGCTGGACCAGGCCGGGCTGGAGGCGGCCTGGTCGGCGGCCGACGGCTCCGGCGCATTCGGCGGCCGCGAACTGAAGAACTGACCTCTGCGGGCGCGACGCTCCGTCGGTCGGCAGAGCGGCCGACGGAGCGGCCGACGCCGCTGGTGATCCGGCAATCCCCGTACAGGAGAATGAGCACGTCGAGGTCACCCCGCCGCGCGGCCACCCGGTGACCACGACGCCACGCTTGCACCACGGGCCGCCCCGGCCCTCCGCACAGACAGCACCGGGAGCGAGCCGCCCGGTGCGGACGGGACTGATCAGACATGGGACGGGTCACCGAGCGACGCCGCGTCATCCGCATCCGCGACGGTGCCGTGAGCACCCGCCCGGACACCCTTGTGGCCGAGGAGCCGCTGGAGATACGGCTCGGCGGCAAGCCGCTGGCCATCACGATGCGCACACCGGGTGACGACTTCGCGCTCGCCGCCGGCTTCCTCGTCAGCGAAGGCGTGCTGGCGAGCGCCGACGAGCTGGCGAACATCGTCTACTGCGCGGGCGCGACGGCGGACGGCCAGAACACGTACAACGTGGTGGACGTCCGGCTCGCGGAGGGGGTCCCGGTCCCGGACATCACCCTGGAGCGCAACGTCTATACGACGTCGTCGTGCGGGCTGTGCGGCAAGGCCAGCCTGGACGCGGTGCGCACCACGACCCGCTGGCCCCTGGACCCCTCCCCCGCCGCCCCGGTCCGCATCGCCCCGGCGACGCTCGCGGCCCTGCCCGACCGGCTGCGGGCCGCCCAGCGCGTATTCGAGCGGACCGGGGGGCTGCATGCCGCGGCGCTGTTCACGACGGACGGCGAGCTGCTCGACATCCGGGAGGACGTGGGGCGGCACAACGCCGTCGACAAGATCGTGGGGCGGGCGCTCCAGCAGGGCCAACTGCCTTTGTCGTCGGGTGTGCTGATGGTCTCCGGCCGGGCGTCGTTCGAGCTGGCACAGAAGGCCGTGATGGCGGGCATTCCCGTGCTGGCCGCGGTCTCGGCACCCTCCTCACTCGCCGTCGACCTGGCCGCCGAGACCGGACTGACCCTGGTCGGGTTTCTGCGCGGCTCCTCGATGAACGTCTACGCGGGCGAGCAGCGCATCGCCCTGCCCGCAGAAACCGCCACGGACACGGACTGAGGCCACGCACCGCCGCACCCGCGGGCGGGCGGCCCCGGGAACGGGCGGGCCCATGGGTGGGCGAATCCATGGGCCTGCGGGCTGACGGGTGAGCGGACCCACGGGTGAGCGGACCCATCGTCGGGCGGCTCCCCGCGCCGACCGGGCCCGTGGCTCACTCCCCCGGGAGCGCGATCCGGGTCAGCAACGCGACCAGCTGTTCGCGTTCGGCCGGGGTCAGGTCCGCGGTCAGCTCCGCGTTGGCCTCGTCCCCGAGCCGCTCGGTGCACCGCAGCCGCCGCCGGCCGTCGGCGGAGATCTCGATGGCGTTCTTGCGGCGGTCCCGGGGGTCGGGGCTGCGGGTCACCAGTCCTTCCTTCTGCAGATCATTGACGATCGCAACCATGTCCTTGGGGTCGATGCTCAGTGTCCGGCCGAGCTCCGCCTGGGAGACCGGGCCGAGTTCCCCGACCGCCGACAGGACGGCGTGGTGCATCATCCGCATGCCTTCGGCGGCCAGGGCGTCGGCGACGAGGCGGTGGCCACGGGCGGCGGCGCGGCCCAGCAGCCAGCTGGGGAGCGCGCGGATACGGCTGGGGGCGTACGGGGTGTCGGCCATGGGGCCACCGTACCGAGCGTGCCATTGGCGAGCCCAACGAAAAACCATTGGCGTGTCCAATGGTTTGCATTATCGTTGGACCCACCAATGAAGTCCGGCCGGTGCATGCCGCCCGACGACCGTGCGGCCTGTCCGGCTGCCATCCGGCCGCCGTGTGCCGTTCGACGATCCCGGAGGTGCCGGCCCATGCGTCGCGTCCGATTCCATACCTACGGCGGCCCCGAGGTCCTGTGTGCCGAGGAGGCCGAGGCACCGGTGCCCGGTCCCGGTGAACTGCTGGTGCGCACGGAGGCGATCGGGGTCACGCTGCCGTGCGTACGACGGGTGCGCGGCGACGGCAACGGCGGCGGCGATCCGCTGCCCGCCACACCCGGCGGCGAGATCGCCGGTTCGGTCGTCGCGGTCGGCCCGGACGTCACCGGCTTCGCCCCCGGCGACCGCATCACCTCGCTCACCCTCACCGGCTCCTACACCGAACTCGCCCTCGCACCCGCCTTTCTGGCAAGCCGGATACCGGACGGCGCGAGCGTCGTGGAGGCGGTGGCGCTGGTGCGCGGCGGGCAGGTCGCGCTCGCCGCACTGAGCACCGCCGCACCGCGGGGCGCCGAGTCCGTACTGATCACCGGCGCGGCCAGTGGCACCGGGCATCTCGCCGTCCAACTGGCCAAGCTCCAGGGGGTGCCGCGGGTGGTTGCCGCCGTCAGCTCGGCCGCCAAGGCGGATTTCCTGTACGGGCTGGGCGCCGATGAGGTGGTGGTCTATGGCCAGGAGTCCTGGGGAGAGCCGGCCGATATCGTCCTGGACGGCGTCGGCGGCGAGCTGCTGCCGCGCGCACTGGCCGCGCTGGCTCCCGGTGGCCGGCTGGTCTTCTTCAACTCCGGTGGCGGGACGGTCCCGGCACATGAGCTGCTGGCGGGGGCCAAGACGATCACCGGGCTGACGATGCCCCGCTTCTCCACCGTGCACCGGGAGCTGTACGAGCAACACCGGGCGCGACTGTGGGAGCTGGCCGGTTCCGGCCGGCTGCGGGCCGCGGTCCATGCCGAACTGCCGCTGGACGAGGCCGCGAAGGCGCACGCGATCATCGAAGGCCGGGCCAACCTGGGAAAGGTGGTACTACGGCCGTAGGGCACAGCGGTCGCGGGCGGCACACCAGGCGCACCCGGCCCTCGCACCGCAGCGGGCGCACCCGGCGCAGTGCCTGAGGGCCGGGAGAGTGCATCACGGCCGCGGCACGGAGAACGGGCGCACGCTCCTTGTCGCGGTCCGCACGCGGCGGTAGCTTCCGTCGCGATGCACACATAGGACGTGGGACGTCCTGATGACCCGACGCCGATGCCTCGAAGGGCAGGCCGGACCACACCGGCCGCCACCACCCAGGCCGTGACCCATGACGCCTACAACGACGGCAGCTGGCGCCATCTGGCGCTGCGCCGTACCGGCGGCCGGCTGCTGCTCACCGTGGACGGCGGGGAGACCACCGTCGCCCCCGATGTCCCGGGGTCGCTCAGCAGCGGTTCGGTCTTCGGCGTGCACCTGGGCCAGAAGCCCGACAGCCGCGTCCAGTTCACCGGCGTGCTGGACGAGGTACGCGTCTACCGGCGGGCCCTGACCGACGCCGAACTGGTTCGGTGTGCGCGGGGAGAACGCCCCGGTGAACGGCGCGTTGGCCCTGGGACTGCCACTGGACCGGGTACGCGGGGGCCCGCAGCGCTGACCCGGCCGGCGAAGCGACGGCCTGCCCGGACACCGCGCCGGGCAGACCTCAGCTCCGGGCCCCGCTCACCGCCGCACCGGCCGCGGACGCCGCGGCGGCCGCGCTGTCCGCACCGGCTCCCGTCGCCGCCGGCTCCGCTGCCGTGTGCGCCGCGAACCGCTTCGCCAGGACCGCGCACACCATCAACTGCATCTGGTGGAACACCATCAGCGGCAGCACCGCCAACCCCGCCTGCGCGCCGAAGAGCACGCTGGCCATCGGCAGACCGGACGCCAGGCTCTTCTTGGAACCCGCGAACGTGATCGCGATCCGGTCCTCACGGCGGAAGCCGAGCCGCTTCGCGCCGTACGAGGTGGCCGTCAGCATCACCGCGAGCAGCACCGCCTCCACTCCCAGCAGGCACAGCAGCCGCAGGGTCGAGACCTGGTGCCAGATGCCCTGGACCATGCCGGCGCTGAAGGCGGTGTAGACGACGAGCAGGATCGAGCCGCGGTCCACATGGCCGAGGACCTTCTTGTGGCGGAGGAGGACGCCGCTGATCCAGCGTCGCAGCAGCTGCCCGGCCACGAACGGGAGCAGCAGTTGGCAGACGATCGACAGCAGTGAGCCGGCCGAGAAGCCACCGCCGTCCCCGTGCAGGACGAGCCCCGCCAGCAGCGGCGTGACGACGATGCCGACGAGGCTGGAGAACGAGCCGGCGCAGATCGCCGCGGCGACATTGCCGCGGGCGATGGAGGTGAAAGCGATCGAGGACTGGACCGTCGACGGCACCAGGCACAGGAACAGCAGCCCGGTGTGGAGCGCGGGCGTCAGGACGTAGGGGACCAGGGCGCGCGCGGCCAGGCCGAGCACCGGGAAGAGGATGAAGGTGCAGGCCAGGACGGTGAGATGGAGCCGCCAGTGGCGCAGTCCGGCCATCGCCTCGCGGGTGGAGAGCCGGGCCCCGTAGAGGAAGAAGAGCAGCGCGACGGCTCCGGTGGAGGAGCCCTCGGCGACGGTGGCGGCCGGTCCGCGGGCGGGCAGCAGCGCCGCCAGGGCGACCGTGCCCACCAGCGCCAGGAGGTATCCGTCCACGGGCAGCCAGGAGGGGAGCTTCGGCAAAGGGCGGCGCATGGTCTCTCTTCGGTCGTTCGGCGGCTCGCGGGCAGTGGCATGGCCACGGCCACTCCAGGGTGCCGGGACCTGCGGCGATCAGGAACCCCTCTTACCGTGGTCACTGTGATGACGTTTCGCGATGACCCACCGGGCACGATGAGAGTCACGCGTCGTGCGGAGCCGCAGCGGCGGATGCCGGCGGCGCACGGCGGAGGCGGACGCCGGAGGCGACTCCAGGGGTGGATGCCAGGGGTGGACGCCAGGGGCGGTCGCCAGGGGCGGTCGCCAGGGGACGCCAGGAGACGCCAGAGGACGCCAGGACGGACGGCAGAGACAGCGGTGGACCGCAGCCATGGAGGGCCCGTGTTCGATCCCGCACAGTTGCGCACCTTTCTCGCCGTGGCGCAGACGCTGAGTTTCACCCAGGCCGCGCACCGGCTCGGGCTGCGGCAGTCGACCGTGAGCCAGCACGTACGCAAGCTGGAGGAGGCCGCCGGGCGCCGGCTGTTCGCCCGGGACACCCATGGCGTGGAGCTGACCGAGGACGGCGAGGCGATGCTCGGCTTCGCCCGCACGATCCTGGAGGCGAACGAGCGGGCCGCGAGCTTCTTCGCCGGGACCCGGCTGCGCGGCAGGCTCCGCTTCGGTGCCTCCGAGGACTTCGTGCTGACCCGGATGCCGGAGGTCCTCGAAGGGTTCCGGCGGGATCACCCCGAAGTCGATCTGGAGCTGACTGTCGAGCTGTCGGGAACCCTGCACGAGCTGCTGGCGGCCGGGCGGCTCGATCTCGTCCTTGCCAAACGGCGCCCGGATGAGTCCCGCGGACGGCTGGTGTGGCGCGACCGGCTGGTGTGGGTGGGCGCCGAGCGGCTGCGCCTCGATCCGCGGCGCCCGGTGCCGTTGGTCGTCTACCCGCCGCCCGCCCTGACCCGTGCCCGCGCTCTGGAGGCACTGGAGCGCGCGGGCCGGGAATGGCGGATCGCCTGCACCAGCGGAAGCCTGAACGGGCTGATCGCCGCAACTCGGGCAGGCCTGGGCGTAATGGCACATACGAGAGGCATGATTCCATCAGGACTGGTACAGATTCAGCCACGTACCGGGCTTCCGGAACTCGGCGGAGTGGACTTCGTTCTTCTGTACGGACCGCCCAACCGCGCGGCGCGGGGCCCCGCGGAGGCCCTCGCGGAAGCGATCCTGGCGGGCGGCGACCGCCTGCAGCTTCCCTAGTGCGTATCCCGCCCTGACCCGCCAACAAGCCCTGACCACGGGCTTCGCGGCGGGCCGCCCGGCCGGCCCGCCGTCAGGTGCAGAGATTTGGTGCAGATATGGTCCCGGCGTCGTGACCGTCCGGCGTTGAACCTGCCGGGTCGTGTCCAGGCTTCTCCGAAGTAACCCGATTTCGACAGTTGGCTGAATCCCGTGCAGCCGGATCCGCGACGTGGTACGGCTCTGCCGGATGCCATCACGTTGGGGTACGGTCGCGGCCTTGTGAGCAACACCACGAGGAGCTGGGTCATTGCGCGAGTTCACCGTCCCGCCTTTGGCGACCGCGCCCCGGGTCGGCGGGCTGGCAGATGTCATCTACGAGCACGCCGAAGCGGATCCCGAACGCGTCGCCATCGCCCGTAAGGACGACGCGGGCAACTGGCAGAACGTCACCGCCGGACAATTCCGGGACGAGGTCATCGCGCTGGCCAAGGGCCTGCTCGCACAGGGCGTCCGGTTCGGCGACCGCGTCGGCATCATGTCCCGGACGCGTTATGAGTGGACCCTGTTCGATTTCGCGCTGTGGTCGATCGGCGTCCAGTCCGTGCCGCTGTATCCGACGTCGTCGGCGGATCAGGTCTTCTGGATGCTGCACAACGCGGGCGTCTCGGCATGCCTGGTCGAGCACGAGGACCATGCGATGACCGTCGGCTCGGTCATCGACCGGCTGCCGCAGCTGCGCAAGCTGTGGCAGCTGGACGCCGATCCGGTGGCCGAACTGACCGCGGCGGGTGCGCATCTCGACGACGATGTCGTGCACCGCCACCGGATGGCCGTCACTCCGGACGCCACCGCGACGATCGTCTACACCTCCGGCACCACCGGCCGCCCCAAGGGCTGCCTGATCACGCACGCCAACTTCATGGCCGAGTCCGACAACATCCTGCTGCGCTACGAGCGGGTCTTCCACTCCAAGCCCGGCGACGAGGCCGCCACACTGCTGTTCCTGCCGCTGGCGCATGTCTTCGGGCGGATGGTCCAGGTCGCCGCGCTCCGCGGCCGGGTCAAGCTGGCCCACCAGCCCGAGCTCGCGGCCCGTGCGCTCCTGCCCGACCTGCAGACCTTCCAGCCGACCTTCATCCTCGCGGTGCCGTACATCTTCGAGAAGGTCTTCGCCGCGGCCCGGCGCCGGGCGGAGGCCGACGGCAAGGTCGGGCCGTTCGACAAGGCCGTCGAGATCGCGGTCCGCTATGCCGAGGCGCAGGAGAACAAGGCCTTCGGCACGGGGGCCGGCCCCGGCGCCTCGCTGCGGATGCAGCATCAGCTCTTCGACAAGCTGGTCTACAGCAAGGTCCGGGCGGCGATGGGCGGCCGGGTGCGGCATGCGATGTCGGGCGGCTCGGCGATGGAGCGCCGGCTCGGACTGTTCTTCGCCGGCGCCGGTGTACGGATCTTCGAGGGCTACGGACTGACGGAGAGCACCGCGGCGGCCACCGCCAACCCGCCCGAGCGGACCCGCTTCGGCACCGTCGGCACCCCCGTCCCGGGCACCACCGTGCACATCGCGGAGGACGGCGAGATCTGGCTGTACGGCGGGCAGGTCTTCCACGGCTACCACAACGACCCCAAGGCGACGGACGCCGTGCTGCACGACGGTTGGTTCTCCACCGGCGACCTGGGCGCGCTGGACGAGGACGGCTATCTGACGATCACCGGCCGCAAGAAGGAAGTCCTGGTCACCTCCGGTGGCAAGACGGTCTCGCCGGTGGGTCTGGAGGAGCGGGTGCGGGCGCATCCGCTGGTCGCCCAGTGCATCGTCGTCGGCAACGACCGGCCGTTCATCGCCGCGCTGGTGACCCTGGACCCGGAGGCGGTCGCCCACTGGCTGGCCATGCGGGAGAAGCCGGAGATGCCGCCGACCGACCTGGTGCGCGACCCGGATCTGGAGACCGAGATCCGCCGTGCCGTGGTCGCCGCCAACACGCTGGTCTCGCAGGCCGAGTCGATCCGTACGTTCCGGATACTGGCCAACCAGTTCAGCGAGGAGCACGGGCTGCTGACGCCGTCGCTGAAGCTCAAGCGCAAGGCGATCGAGACGGCGTACGAGGTCGAGGTGGACGCGCTGTACCAGGCGTGAGGGGCGGGGGCGGCCTCGGTGCGGCCGCCCCCGCGCCCGGCGTCACCGGCGCCCGGCGCTCCCCGTCCGGTCCTCTCGTGGTGCTCTGCGCCGGTGCGTTCACCCTCGGCGAACTCACCGTCGCGACCCGCCCCGCGACCGCGGAAGAGCGGGCCCGGCCGGCCCCGCCCCCGGCGGGCACACAGGAACGCTCCGCTTTTTCCGCATCACGTCGGCATCACCTCGGCATCAAAGGGAATGAGCGATTCCGGATGACCGTTGACATCCATGAACGAGAAAGCCGACGTAAGGACCGATCCCCCCGTGAGCAAGGTTTTGTCCATCAAGCTCAACAACGGCGTCACGATGCCGCAGCTCGGCTTCGGCGTCTGGCAGATACCGGACGACCAGGCGTTCACTGCCGTCGGCCACGCCCTGGACGCCGGGTACCGCAGCATCGACACCGCGGCGATCTACGGCAACGAAGAGGGCACGGGCAAGGCGCTCGCCGCATCCGGAATCCCCCGTGACGAGCTGTTCGTCACGACCAAGCTCTGGAATGCCGACCAGGGCTACGAGTCCACGCTGCGCGCCTTCGACACCTCCCTCACCAAGCTCGGCCTGGAGTACGTGGATCTCTACCTGATCCACTGGCCGCTCCCGTCGAAGGGTCTGTACGCCGAGACGTACAAGGCCTTCGAGAAGATCTACGCGGAGGGCCGCGCGAAGGCCATCGGCGTCTCGAACTTCCTCCCCGGACACCTGGAGCGGCTGCTCGGCGAGACGTCCGTCGTCCCGGCCGTCAACCAGATCGAGCTGCACCCTCAGTTCCAGCAGGCCGAGTCACGCGCCTTCCACGCCGGGCACACCATCGTGACCGAGGCCTGGTCGCCGCTCGGCCAGGGCAAGGGCCTCCTTCAGGACCCGACGATCGCCACGCTCGCCGCCAAGCACGGCAAGACCCCCGCCCAGGTGGTCCTGCGCTGGCACCTCCAGCTCGGCAATGTCGTCATCCCGAAGTCCGTCACCCCCTCGCGCATCGCCGAGAACATCGACGTCTTCGACTTCGATCTGGACGACGACGACCTCGCCGCGCTCGCCGGCCTGGAAACCGGCAACCGTCTCGGCTCGGACCCGGCCACCTTCGACGTGGCCTGACGGCCCACGCCCGGTATCGGCGCCGCCCGGCTCGTCCGGGCGGCGCCGTGACGTACCCGAGTGGCGCCGTGACGTACCCGAGTGGCGGGCCCGGCGGACGGCAGGAAGTCTGGAGGGTGAGCGC
The DNA here is from genome assembly GCF_053612065.1 of Streptomyces sp. NPDC054765. Taxonomy (NCBI): domain Bacteria; kingdom Bacillati; phylum Actinomycetota; class Actinomycetes; order Kitasatosporales; family Streptomycetaceae; genus Streptomyces; species Streptomyces sp. NPDC054765. Next base: position 46,170 of record NZ_JBSHBP010000030.1, read on the forward strand.
GGGGTGGCTCCGGCAGCATGCCGGCAAGAGCCGCAGCCCCTGCGCTCCGCCCTGCTCCTTCCCCATGCCCAGGGCATGGGAGGTGCCCCCATCGAGGAGGCCACGATGCCTGAAGTCACCTCTCCCTACCAGCCCGGGACGCCCTGCTGGATCGATCTCGCGGCCCCTGACCAGCAAGCCGCCATCGACTTCTACTCCGACGTCTTCGGGTGGACCGGGGAGATCGGGCCCCCGGAGAACGGCGGCTACGCCGTCTGCACGCTGAACGGCAAGCCGGTGGCCGGCATCATGGCCGCGGTCCCGATGGGCGGTCAGCCCGCGCCGCCGACCGTATGGACCACCTATCTGACGGCCGCCGACGCGGAGGCCACCTCCGAGGGGGTGAGCAAGGCCGGGGGCACGCTCCTGATGCCCGCCATGGACGTGATGACGCTCGGCCGGATGGGTATCGCGGCCGACCCCACCGGAGCGGTGTTCGGTATCTGGCAGCCCGTGGACTTCCCCGGCGCCGGCATCGTGAACGAGCCCGGCGCACTGATCTGGAACGAGCTCAACACCACCGGCCCGTCCGCCGGCGCGGCGTTCTACAAGGCGGCGTTCGGTATCGAGAGCGCCCCCATGGAAGGCGCCGAGAACTACTACGCCCTCACGGTGAACGACCGGCCGGTGGGCGGTATGCAGCCGATGTCCGAACAGATGCCGGCCGACACTCCCTCGCACTGGCTGGTGTACTTCGCGGTGGCGGACACCGACGCCACCGTCGACAAGATCACCACGGCCGGTGGCGCGGCGCTTCAGCGGCCCTTCGACATGGTCGCCGGCCGGATGGCGGTGGTGACCGACCCGCAGGGTGCGACCTTCGCCGTGATCAACCCGAAGCCGATGGATCAGGGCTGACCCGGGACGTCGCGGTCTGACGCAGCGCCAGGTAGCGACCGCGGCCCGCCGTCCGACGGCGGCGGGCCGTGGGCTACTGCGCTACTGCGCGCGGGCCGTATGGACGGTCTGCACCGACAGCAGAAAGACATCGGGGCGACGCGTGATTCCGGCGGCGTCATCGGGGTCGGTGAGACGGGCGAGGGTGGTGAGGTCGTCCTCGTCGAGGCGGTCTCCGTAGATGCCGAGGCCGTGGGTCAGGGTGTCCTGGATGTACTCCCGCGCCTCGGCCGGCAACGGGGCCGGCAGGTCCAGCAGGAAACTGCGGGTGCACGGGGTGCGCAGACCGGCGTCGGCGAGAAAGGCTGGCCAGTCCTCGATGGCGTCGGCGGCGTCAGGCAGCGCCGTCCGCATCTCCGTGAACCACTCCTCACCGGCCGCGTCGAGCCGGGACTGCAGCCCCGGGCGGCCGATACCGATGTCCCGCGGCAGGTAGCGGGGGGCGAGGCCGCCCTCGGAGACGGCGAGCAGTCCGCCGGGGCGCAGATGACCGGCGAGGGCGGCGACCGCGGCACGCTGGTCACCGATGTGATGCAGGGTCTTGCTCGACCAGATGAGATCGGCGCCGCCGAGGGCGTCGAGCCCGTCGGGGAGTTCGGCGGGATGGGTATGGATCCGGTCGCCGAGGCCGAGGCGGCCGGCCCGGTCCCTGGCCCGCTCCAGGAGCGCCTCGGCCGCGTCCACCGCGACCACTTCGGCGGCGGGGAAGGCGCGGGCCAGCAGACAGCTGACGACGCCCGGTCCGCTGCCGATGTCGAGGACCCGGTGCACACCCGCGTCACCGGCAGCGGCGTAGCCGGTGAGCAGCTCACGCAGCCAGGCCGCGGCCTGTTCGTGGAGCGGTGTGTACAGCTCGGCGCCCCGTTCGAGGAGCGGGCCGAGCACCTCCCAGTCGATGTGGGCCCCGTCGTAGGGGCCGTGCCCGGGTCCGGGCCGTTCGTCGTTGCTCATGACATCGAGCCTCCGTGACGGGTCGTGCCGGTGCAATCGTCCTTGCCGTCCCGGCAACCCGGATTCCGGCGGAAGAAGGCGTCACCATAAGGTCGGGCACGTGGTTACTCCGGGATGGATGCCGCCGACGGATACCGAGCGGCGGCTGTGCGAAGCGACGGCGCGTGGTGACCAGGACGGTCAGATCGCGGCGATCGCCGGCGAGGATCTGTATTTGGCGGTACCGCAGCAGGGCCAGGACCCGCTGCCCGTCTACGACGACCCGGCGACGGGTGGTAAATGCATTCCCGTCCTGACCCGCGGCATGCTGCCGCCGTGGCAGTCACACCAGTTCTTCGACCGGGTCTCCCTGGAGGAGCTGGCGCAGGACTGGCCGCAGGACACCTGGCGGCTCGCGGTCAATCCCGGGACGCCGTGCGCCGCATACCTGGCCGCGTCCCCCGCGCACCGCGCCGCCTGGATGCAGTGGCGCGCCCAGGTCGGGGTGCGGCCCGGCGGGTTGCTCGTCACCCACTTCGGCGGCCCGCTGCACGGACCCGTAGCCCAGGGGCTGGCGTGCGGTGCGCCGATCGCGGTGCACCACAGCGTGCCGTGGAACGAGCTGGGTACGGCCTTCCTCGACCATGCCGAGGACGCGCAGACGCTGCGCGAACAGTGGTCGGTGACCGACCCCGCAAGCTGGCAGCAGCGTCTGGACCAGCTGCTCGGCGGGCAGTTCGTACCGGCGGAGACGGAGCAGGCACTGCGCGCGCGGGCCCGTGCCCGCAACGCCGGGGCCGCCGAGGGCACAGCGGGCACCGGGGACACAGCCGCCACCGTGGACACCACGGGAACGGCGGACACGTCGGACCCGGCGGACACAAAGCGTCCCGAGGAGGCCGCGGTCTCTCCGGACGCCGCGGACGGGCCGGCCGTCCCCGAGCTCGTGACCCGGTACGAGGAGCGGTTCCGTGCCGACGGGCTGCTGCCGGCGGACGGCCAGGTCGTGTCCCTCGTCGCGCTGGACCACGCGCATGCCGTCAGTCTCGTCCGCTGGGGCCTGGGCGCCCGGCTGTGCGCACCCCAGCAGGCCGAGCAGGCCGTGGCACAGGCAGGCGCGAAGGCCCGGGAGGTGTACGGCTCATGGGAGGAGTTCGCCGCGGGCTATGCGCTGGGCCGGATGCTGGCGTTCGACAACGGCTGGTTCGGGCCGCAGTACGCGAAGGCCACGCATCTCCACCGCGTCCTCACCCAGGACCCGTCCTCGCCGTGGCGCGGTCTGCGCTTCGTATGACGGCTGCCCGCCCTGCACGGGCGGCTCGCGGGGCGCGGGTTCGGTGTAGACGTAGGGCATGGACGTAGCGATCTGCCTGTTCAGCTCCGACCTCCGGCTGCACGATCAGCCGGTGCTGCATGCCGCGCTGCACTCCGCGGCGCAGGTGGTACCGCTGTTCGTCGTCGATACGGGGGTCGCCGGCGCCCGGTTCATGGTGCCCAACCGGGCGGCGTTCCTGGCCGGTGCGCTGGCGGATCTCGATGCGGGGCTGCGCGGTCGTGGCGGTCGGCTGGTCATCCGTACGGGGGATGTGGTCGCCGAGACCTGCCGGGTGGCGGCGGAGACCGGGGCCGGGGAGGTACATCTCGCGGCCGGGGTCAGCGGCTATGCGCTGCGCAGGGAACGGCGGCTGGGCGCCGAACTGGCGGCGGCGGGGCGTGCGCTGGTGGTACACGACGCGGTGATCACGGCGCTGCCGCCCGCCGCGGTACTGCCCTCCGGGCCGGACAAGGACCATTTCGCGGTCTTCACCCCGTACTTCCGGCGCTGGCAGGCCGCGGGGCTGCGGTCGGTACTGCCCGCGCCGCGGTCCGTACGGGTCCCGGCCGGGGTGCGGTCCGAGGACCTGCCGTCGGCGGAAGTCCTGTGTCCGGGCGGGAAGCCGTCGCCCGCGCTGCCGGCGGGCGGCGAGCGGGCCGGGCGCCGCCGGTTCGGGGCGTGGCAGCGCTCCGGTATGGCCGACTACCAGGACCGGCAGGACGATCTGCCGGGCGACGCCACCTCACGGCTCTCGCCGTATCTGCACTTCGGGTGCCTCTCGCCGGTGGAGCTGGTGCACACCGCGTCCGGCCGGCCGGACAGCGGCGCCGCGGCATTCGTACGGCAGCTGGCCTGGCGGGACTTTCATCACCAGGTGCTGGCGGCCCGTCCCGGCGCGGCGAGCGCCGACTACCGCACGAAGGACGACCGCTGGCGGTACGACGACGCCGAGGTGATGGCGTGGAAGGAGGGCCGCACCGGCTATCCGGTGGTCGATGCGGGGATGCGGCAGTTGCTGCACGAGGGGTGGCTGCACAACCGGGCCCGGATGCTGGTGGCGAGCTTTCTGACCAAGACGCTGTATGTGGACTGGCGGGTGGGCGCGCGGCACTTCCTGGATCTGCTGGTGGACGGCGATATGGCGAACAACCAGCTCAACTGGCAGTGGATGGCCGGGACCGGCACCGACACCCGCCCCAACCGGGTGCTGAATCCGCTCGTCCAGGCCAGGCGGTTCGACCCGCAGGGCGACTACGTACGGCGCTGGGTCCCGGAGCTGGCCGGCCTCACGGGCGCGGCGGTGCACCGGCCGTGGCAGCTGACCGGGCCGGAGCGTGCGGCGTACGACTATCCGGATCCCGAGGTGGACCTGGCGGACGGGCTGGTGCGGTTCAAGCGGGCGCGCGGGCTGGATCAGCCGGGGTCCCCGGGCAGGCGTGGCCGGGGTCCGCGGACGGGAGTAGCCGGGGTCCGCGGGCAGACGTAGCCGGGGTCCGCGGACGGCTGCCGTGTCGTGGGCGGCATCCGTGCCGGGAGATGATGCAGGACGGATACGACGGATGCGACGGAGAGGACGGATACGACATGGCCGGGAGCGGTATGCGCCGCGGGCTGGACCGGACGCTGCTGGACCGTGCACTCGGGGCGGCGGGGCCGGGGCAGCCGGCCACGCTGCCGACGTGGGCCCAGTGCCGTACCGCACTGCGCCGTACACCACTGTCGGTGTGGCACGACGATGTGACGGACTGGGCCGCGAGCCTGACGTACTACTCGGTGCTGGCGCTGCTGCCGTCGCTGATCGTCACGGTGTCGCTGATCGGTCTCGCCGATCCGGCGGCCACCGAGCAGTTCATCGACCAGATCAGTTCGATCGCTCCGGCCCAGTCGGGCCCGACTGTCCACCGCGCGCTGGTCAGCATGGCGCATCAGCGCACCGCCGCGTGGGTGGTGCTGGGCGGTGCCCTGGTCAGCGCGCTGTGGTCGTCCTGCAGCTATCTGGCGGTGTTCCGCCGCGCGCTGCACGCCATGAACCGCACCAAGGACGACCGGCCCCCGTGGCGCAAGGCACCGCGCATCCTCATGACGGCGCTGCTGCTGATGGCGCTGCTGATCAGCAGTGCGGTGGCGCTGCTGGTGAGCGGGCCGATCGCGACCGCGCTGGGCCGGGCCGTCGGGCTCGGCGAGGCGGGCGAGGCGACCTGGAATCTGCTGAAGTGGCCGCTGCTGCTGCTCCTGGCCACGGTGCTGGCGATGGTGCTGTTCCGCTCCGGGCCGCCCAGTTCCCGCGGCGTGCGAAGAGCGGCGCCCGGCGGAGTGGTCGCCGTGCTCCTCTGGCTGGTCTCGTCCGCCGGCTTCGCCCTCTACGCCTCGTACGTCGGCACTTTCAACCGGCTCTACGGGTCGCTCGCGGGACCGGTGGTGTTCCTGATCTGGCTGTGGTTCTCCCATCTGTCGCTGCTGTCCGGCGCCCAGTTCAATGTGGAGCTGGCACGCGCGGGGCGGGTGGTACGGCCGCGCTCGGGGAACTGAGACCGGCCCGGGGCGGGCCTTCGGGTCCCGGCAGCCGACGTCGGCACGGAGCAGGCCTGCACGCCCCGGCAGCGAGGAACCCTGCGGGGCAGGGGGCAGCCACGCTCCGACAGCCGCAGGTTCCCTGGATCAGCGGGCTCCGTGCCCCGGCGCGATCTCCTCGATCCGGTGGGCGAGGCCGAAGTCGAGATGGGTGATCCGGCCGCCGATGCTGTGGGTGTTGACCGAGACCGCAAGCCGGTTGTACCCCAGCGTCAGATCGGCGTGATGGCCCAACTCCTCCTGGATCTGCGCAATATGGATGACCATGGCGGCGGCCGGGAAGTGCCCGTGGAAGGCGTAGCCACGGCACAGCAGCCCGCCCTCGACGGACCAGCCGGGCAGCTCCGCGAGGCGGTCCTCGATCTCCTTGAAGCTGAGCGGTTCCAGCTGAGCATTCATGGCGTTCGCCTCATCCCCGTGTGCCGGCTGCCGAAGAGCCGGTTCCCGATACGCATGGATGTGCAGGGCCATCCGGCCGGTCGCCCACTGCCGCGACGGCCGCAACAATTCCAGCGTGGCACGCCGACGGCACTTTCGCGCACTCACGGCACACGCCCCTCCCGTACGCCCCACCGGCACCGGCCCTCGACTACCGTCCCTCCCATGACAACTGCTGCGGCGTCCTCGCCGGAGACGACCACGGGCGTGGGCTCCCTGCTGCGCGAATGGCGCGACCGGCGCCGGATCAGCCAGCTGGAACTGGCCCTGCGCGCCGACTCCTCCGCCCGGCACATCAGCTTCATCGAGACCGGCCGCTCCCGCCCCAGCCAGGAGATGGTGCTCCGCCTCGCCGAGCACCTGGACGTCCCCGTACGGGAGCGCAACGCCCTGCTGATCGCGGCGGGCTACGCCCCGACCTTCCCGGAGACACCGCTCGACGACCCGTCGATGGCCGCCCTGCGCTCCGGCATGGAACGCCTCCTGACCGGCTACGAGCCCTTCCCCGCCCTGGTGGTCGACGGGACCTATCACGTACAGGCGGCGAACCGCGGCATCACCATGCTCCTGGAAGGCATCGACCCCGCCCTCCTGCGGCCCCCGCTGAACGCCATGCGCCTCACCATGCACCCCAACGGACTCGCCCCCCGCATCCGCAACTACCTCGAATGGCGCGGCCACCTTCTCGCCCAGATGGAACGCCAGTTGGCCCTGATGCGCTCCTCGCCACTGCGGGCGCTCTACGACGAGGTGAGCGCCTACCCCCTGCCCCCGGGCGGCCGCGAGACGGCAGCCTTCGGCGAACACGCTCCCTTTGCCCTGCCCATGATGATCGAACACCGCAACACCGTGCTCTCCTTCATCTCGACCATCGCCACGTTCAACACCCCGATGGACGTGACCGTCTCCGAGCTGGCGGTGGAGACCTTCCTGCCGGCCGACCCGGAGACGGTCGCGTATCTGCGGGAGGTGGGGCGGTAGCGGGCGGCCGCCGCCGGGCCGTGTGCCGGTACCGGTTCACGGGCCGGAGTGCGCCGGCCCGTGAACCGAGGGCTTCACCTTGCCGGGGAGTGGGGTGGGGGTCGATTACGCGCGAGGTAATGGATGGAGTATCCGCTCAGCTGCGCCCCGAGCTCGACGGCGCACTCACCCGCCGCAGTACCCTTGTCGCCGCCCGGCAGCTCCGCCTGATCGGCCGTCATGGCCGTATCGCCATCCCGGCGCCGGCAGCATCACAGTTGTTGACGGGCCGACGAGGCCCCGAGGGCCGAGCCTTGCCGGCAGCCGGGCGAACTCCTCGCATACCGGGCCTAGTTGGCCGGGACCGTACGCGGCCCCGTGTGCCACGCACCGAAGTCCCCTGGGTGGACCGATGCCCCCTCGTGCCGAAATGGAGAGGGGGCGTGGTGTGGACGGTGTGGGCGTGGTGTCGTGCCCCTGGTGGGGTCAGGACAAGGCAGCGGTGAGGGAGATGGTGGTGCCTGCGAGGGCTTGGCTCACGGGGCAGTTGACCTTGGCGTCCTCGGCTGCGGACCGGAAGGCGGCCTCGTCGATGCCGGGCACCTTGCCCTCCACCGTGAGATGGATTCCGGTGATGCCGGTGCCGGGCTGGAAGGTGACCGCGGCCTTTGTCGTGAGGAGTGTGGGCGGGTTGCCTGCCCCGGTGAGGGTGTGTGCCAGGGCCATGGAGAAGCAGCTGGAGTGGGCGGCGGCGATCAGCTCCTCGGGGCTGGTCTTTCCGTTGGGGTCCTCGGCGCGGGAAGCCCAGGTCACGGGGAAGTGGCCGACTCCCGAGGAGTCGAGCGTGACCTCCCCCAGGCCCTTGATCAGTTCGCCTTCCCATTCGGTGTGAGCGTTGCGTGTAGTGGCCACGGTGAATCCTTCCTGTGTACGGATGACGTCCTGTGCCGGGATGACGTTCTTGTCCGCCGATGACGTCCTGCGCACCGATGACGCCCTGTGTGCGGATGACGCCCTGCGTACCGATGACGTCGGCTCACCGATCGTCCGCCCTGGGGCGGTCTGCCCGGGTTTCCGACGCGCCGTACCGGACGACTCGGCGGTCCGTCCGTACGCGAGAGGTGTCGCCGGACCAGGCCGATCGTGGTCATTGCCGGTCCGCTGATCGGGAACGTTGCGGAGAACGCGGGGCGGCCTAGCCTTGGAGGTATTGCCACGCTTGCCCCGGCACCATGCCGCTGGGCGGCATCCGGCGGCGACTGCGGCAACCCGCGCCGGCCCGTGTCGAGCGGGTGGCCAGGAGCAACGCCGACGAGAGGACAGCCATGAGCACCTCGACCCCCGACGAAAACTCGCCCCCGACCGAGGAGGCTGCCGGCGAGCCGAGCCGGTCCGCAGCGGAGGCGGCGGATACCCAGGCCGCCCTGATCGAGCTCGCGGCCGGCATGGCTCTGCTGCCGCAGGCTCCGCCGGCCGAGGGCGAGGAGGAGCGTCCCGAGGGTGCCATCTCCCTGCCGGTGATCGAACAGGACGGCAACCGGTACGTCCCCGTCTTCACGACCGAGGATGCGCTGCTGGCGGCCGGGGGCGACCTGGCGACCGTGTTCCGCATCCCCGTCGTCGACCTGGCCGCGAACTGGCCGGCGGACGACCTGTGGCTGGCGGTCAACCCGTCCAGCGAGGCAGGCCTCGCGCTGCCTCCCGACCTCGTGCGGGCGCTGCCCGCCTTCAGCCGGCACGGGGGCCCGGCACCCGGCTCAGGTAGCGGTAACCCCCCGCCCAGGTAGCGGTAACCCCCCGCCCGGTCCGGGGGTGGACCGGCTGTCGGGGCGTGCGCCGGGCCAGAAGACTCGCGGTATGACGACGAGTCTTGAGACTTCTTGCCCGCCCGCCGGTCCGGCGGCGGCCTCCGGCAGTGACTTTGCGCGGTTGTCGCGACGCATCGCGGCGGCCGGGCTGATGAAACGGCGGCCCGGGTACTACGTGGTGCGGCTGTCGGCCGTGAGTGCGGCGTTCGCCGGGGGCTGGGTGATGTTCTTTGCCCTGGGCGACAGTTGGTGGCAGCTGGCCGTGGCCGTGTTCCTGGCCTTTGTCTTCGGGCAGGTGGCGCTGGTCACCCACGATGTGGCGCATCTGCAGGTGTTCCGCCGGCGTCGGCCCAGTGGGGTCGGTGGGCGGCTGTTCGGCAACCTGGGGGTGGGGATGTCGTACGGCTGGTGGATGGACAAGCACACCCGGCATCACGCCAACCCCAACCACGAGGAACTGGACCCGGATGTCGCGCCGGACATCCTGGTGTGGTCGCAGGACCAGGCACGGGCCGCCACGGGGCTGCCCCGCTTCATCGGCCGTTATCAGGCGCAGTTGTTCTTCCCGTTGCTGACGCTGGAGGGGTTCAATCTGCGGGTGTCGGGCATCCGGGCGCTGCGGTCGCCCACCATGAAGCACTGGGGCAGCGAGGCGGCGCTGCTGCTGACGCATATCGGCCTGTATCTCGCCGCGCTGTTCCTGGTGCTGTCACCCGGTAAGGCGCTGGCCTTCCTCCTCGTCCACCAGGCCGTCTTCGGCGTCTACTTGGGGTGCACCTTTGCGCCCAACCACAAGGGGATGCCAACGCTGACCGGCGACGCGCGGCCGGACTTCCTGCGCCGTCAGGTGCTGACCTCGCGCAATGTCCGGGGTGGCGCGGTGACCGACTTCCTGCTCGGCGGGCTGAACTACCAGATCGAGCACCACCTTTTCCCCAGCATGCCGACGCCGCATCTGCGCCGTGCGCAGGTGATCGTGCGGGGGTACTGCGCCGAGATCGGTGTCCCGTATCACGAGACGGGGCTGATCAGGTCGTACGCGGAGGCGCTGCGGCACTTGCGGCGGGTGGGAGAACCGCTTCGTGGTCCGCAGGCGTAGGCAGGCCCGCGGGCGTAGGCAGGTCCGCAGGCGTAGGCAGGTCCGTGGCAGCCGCCGGCTCCGCCTGCCGCGCCGTACGCCGGGCCGCCATGAAGGCGTAGACGAGGATGCCGGCGAACAGGAACAGCACGCCCTGGTAGATCGCGGCGTAGCCGGCGCCCGCGACGAGCCAGAAGGTGAAGCCGAAGGCGGTCAGGGCGAGGGTCAGATCGCGGGCGAAGCGGGCGGGGCGGACCTTGTCGCGGCGGCCGGAGAGCAGGAAGTAGACCTGGGCGCCGGCGGCGAGGAGGTAGGGAACGGTCGCCGAGAAGGTGGTGATCAGTACCAGGATCTGGAAGACGCCGCCGGCACCGGTGAGGTAGTTGATCACCGTCAGGGCGCTGGCCAGCACACTGGCGGCCAGGACGCCGAAGGTCGGTACGCCGCGCCGCTTGGTCAGGAAGGGCGCGGGGAACAGCCCGTCCTTGGCGGCGGCGTACGGGGACTGGGCGCTCATCAGGGTCCAGCCGTTGAGGGCGCCGATGATCGAGACGACGGCGGCGAGAGCGACGACCGTGCCGCCCCAGTGCCCGCCGAACATCGCGTTCACCGCGTCGGAGAACGGCGCCTGGGACTTCACCAGCTTGTCGTGGGCGACGGTGCCGAAGACGGCGACGGTGCCCAGAAGGTAGACCACGGCCGAGCCGATGGTGCCGAGGACGGTGGCCCGGCCGACGTTCCGCTCCGGGTCGCGGACCTCGCCCGCGCTCATCGCGGCGGACTCCACACCGACGTAGGAGTAGAGGAGGATCGCGGCGGCCGCGGACATCCCGCCGAGCGCGCTGCCGCCGCCTTCGTGGAACGAGCCGAGGTTGGCCGGGTCGAAGAAGAACAGGCCGACGACGGCGATGAAGAGGAGCGGGATGAACTTGAGGACGGTGGAGACCGTCTGGACCAGGCCGATGTAGCGGGTGCCGGCGAAGTTGGCGAGGGCCGGCAGCCAGAGCGCACCGAGGGCGATCGCGAGGTCGGTGCCGGCGGAGGGGTGGCCGGGGAGCAGGACATGGACGTAGCCGACGATGGCGACCGCGAGCGCCGCGTTGCTGACCCAGGTCATGGTCCAGTACGACCAGGCGGAGAGGAAACCGGCGAAGTCGCCGAACGCCTCGCGCGCGTAGACGTAGGGGCCGCCGGTGTCCGGGTGGCGCTCGGCGAGCCGTCCGAAGACCAGGGCGAGGGCGACCGCGCCGATGGTCAGTACGCCGAAGGCGACCAGGCTGACGGTGCCGAACGGGGCCACCGAGGCCGGCAGCAGAAAGATGCCGCCACCGATGATGTTGCCCATCACCAGGCAGGTGGCGGTTCCCAGTCCGAAGCGGCGGGTGTGCCGGTCGTTCATGGCGTGGTGGGCCTCTCGTCGTGCGCTGTGCACCCGGGGTTACCGAGCACTGCACATGGTCGGCGATCGGCGGCGTCCGCCAAAATCAGCGGGTTTTGTCCTGTGGAGCGGGGTGGGGGGAGGGAAAACCTCCGGCCGGGGACTCCTCGCGCCGGAGTTCGTCCGCATCCTGCCCGACGGCGGCTGCGGGCCGTCGGACTCCCCGGCCGACGGCACTGCCCCGGGCGGCACTGTCCCGGCGCCGGTCAGCGGCTCGTCGTCGGGGGCGGTGTTCCGCCGTACCCGGGGCGCGGCGGCTTCGGGGGAGGCGGCGGGCGCGGGCGGCGGACCGTCAGCCGTCCGCGGACGTCGTGAGTCCGGCCAGCGCACGCGACAGGGCGGTCAACGCCTCGGTGAGGTGCGGGAGTTCCAGCGGGTCCGGCGCGGCCAGGGCGCGTTGCCACAGCTCGCGGCCGGCGCCGAGCAGCGCTTCGGCACCGAGGCGTACCCGCAGGGCGCCCGGCGCGTCGCCGAAGCGGTGTCCGCCGCGTGCCCCCCAGGGCGCCAGCTTCCGCTCCAGCGCGCGGGAGTCCATGATCCCGCGGGCCGCCAGCGGCCGGCGCAGCGGTTCGAGGTCGGCGTAGAGATGACTGCCGGAGTGCGGCGGGCGGCAGACGGCGCCGGTCTCGGTGACGGTGTGGTGGAGCGCCGCGGCGAGCGTGCCGTACAGGTGGGCGGCGGCGGCCGTCCTGGCGCGGACCTCCGCGGGCTCGCCGAGCGCATGGGTGACGGCGCAGCCGACCGGCCCGGGGAGCGGTGCGGGGACCGCGGTGAGCATGTCGAGCGCGGCGGCCCTCAGGGCGGCTCCGCGGCCGGTGCCGGGGAAGCGGGCCAGCGCGGCCGGCCAGGCGGCCGGCACCAGCGTGGCCCGCAGATCGGTGAGCACCACGACCTCGCCGGGCAGCATCTCGGCGGGGCTGAGCACCACGGTGTCATGCGGATCGTGCAGCAGATCGCGGCGCGTCTCGTCGCTGATGATCCACAGCCCTGCTTCCGCCGCTGCCTCGCAGACCTCGTGGAGCTGTTCCGGCGCGGGGCAGGTGCCGGTCGGATCGTCGGCGACGGACAGCACCAAAGCGCGCGGGCGCTCGCCGTGCATCCGGGCCCGGCGGACGGTCTCCAGCAGGGCGAACGGGTCGGGCACCCCTCCCGATTCCGCCGGTACGGGCGCGAGATGCACCGGCCGCCCGAGCAGCCGGGCAGGGGGTGCGTACCACGCGGAGCAGGGCCGCGGGAGCACCACCGCCCCGTCGGCGGCGGCGTACAGCGCGAGGAGCAGGGCCGGCGCCCCGGGGGCGGCGAGGACCCGGTCGGGGGTGGTGACCAGGCCACGGCGTTCCCAGTAGCCGCAGGCGGCGGTGCGCAGCGGTGCGCCGCCGCCGGGGGGCTCGGCCTCGGTGCGGTCGGCGGCCGCGGCGAGGTGCGCGGCCAGTTCCGGGAGGACCGGCAGGCCCACCGGCGGATCCGGGTCCGGCTCCCGCTGCGGATCCGGGGCGGTCCGCTGCATCCGTACCTCCACTCCAGACGGCGGGTCGATCGTGGGCCCCGCACCTCACGGTCGGCCCCGTCCACCTTGGCAGACGGCGGGGGTGGCGGCGGGGCGACACGTCAGCGGAGGGTGGGGCCGGTATCACGGGCGCCGGGCCGGGGCTACGGGGGCCTCGTAGCGATGCACCGTCACCACCTCGCCGGCGCCCCACTCCTGCCGCTCGGTGGCGCGGCGGGTCCAGCCGAGCCGCTCGTAGAGGGCGAGGGCCGCGGTGTCGGTGGCCTTCACCTCCAGTACGGGACGCAGTCCGCGGACCGCCGCCTCCGCCTCGGCCGTGTGCAGCAGCTGTCCGCCGAGGCCGGCGCCGCGTGCGGCGGGGGCGACACACAGCCGGCTGACCTCCGGTCCGCACAGTGCCGCATGGCCGACGACCGTGCCGTGGGCCTCGGCGACCCAGGCGGCGGTCAGTCCGTCGGGGGTCAGCCAGCGCGCCGGATCGTCCGGCCAGTGGTGCGGATAGCCGCTGTGCGTGTGTACCTCCGCCAGCAGTGCCACGCAGGCGTTGAGGTCGGTGTCGCGCCGTTTCCTGATCATCCGGACAGCGAAGCACGGACGGCCGGGGTCCGGCAGCCCGGTATCCGTCCGGCGGGCCGTCCCTTCGGCGCGGAGGCCCGTCCCGGCTCGTTCCTGCCTGTTACGGCCCCGGTGGGGTACAAGGTGGCGCATGCGATCGCTACTGACCCATCTCGACCGGCGGACCTTCCATCTGATCGCCTCGCGCGAATGGCCGGGCGCGCAACGGGTGCTGCCCCGGCTGACCCGTAGCGCCAACCACGGGCTGCTGTGGTTCGGCCTCGCGGCCGGCGCGGCCGCGCTGGGCGGCCGGCCGGTGCGCCGGGCCGCGCTGCGCGGGGTGGCTTCGCTGGCCGTGGCCTCGGCGACGGTGAATACGCTCGGCAAGCGCTCGGTGCGACGCGAGCGGCCCCTGCTGGACGCGGTGCCGGTCATACGGCAGCTACGGCGTCAGCCCGTCACCTCGTCCTTCCCGTCCGGGCATGCGGCCTCGGCGGTGGCCTTCGCGACCGGTGTGGCCTTCGAGAACAAGTGGTGGGGTCTGGCGCTGGCGCCGGTCGCCGCGTCGGTGGCGTTCTCGCGCGTCTATACGGGGGTGCACTATCCGGGTGATGTGCTGGCGGGTGCCGTGCTGGGGGCGGGTGCGGCGTACGCGGTCCGGGGTTTCGCGCCGACCCGCGCCCAGCTGGCGCCGCCCGCCAGACCGCGCGCCGAGGCGCCGGCGCTGCCGGGCGGCCAGGGTCTGGTCGTGGTGGCGAACCAGGGCTCGGGGCAGCGCACGGGCCCGCTCCCGGACCGGGCCGGGGAGGTGCACGGGGTGCTGCCGCAGGCCGAGGTGACGGTGTGCGGCGGGCCGGACGGGGAGCCGCTGGACAAGGCCCTCGAAGATGCCGCCGAGCGGGCCAGAACACTGGGCGGTGCGCTGGGGGTGCTCGGCGGGGACGGCACCGTCAATGCCGCGGCACAGGTCGCGCTGCGGCACGGGCTGCCGCTCGCGGTGCTGCCCGGCGGCACCCTGAACCACTTCGCGTACGACCTGGGGATCGAGACCTACGGAGCGGCGGCGCGCGCCGTGGAGACCGGTGAGGCCGTCTCGGTGGATATGGCGCGCTTCCGGGCCGGGCCGCATCCGGAGGCACGGCACTTCCTCAACACCTTCTCGATCGGCGCGTACCCGGAGCTGGTGCGGATCCGCGAGCGGTGGGCGGGGAAGATCGGCGCCTGGCCCGCCGGGGTGCTCGCGGCCTGGCAGGTGCTGCGCACCGCCGAGCCGCTGACCCTCACGGTCAATGGCGAGCGGCGCGCCGTGTGGCTGCTGTTCGTCGGCAACTGCCAGTACCGGGGGCTCGGGTTCGCGCCGGTGCGCCGGCACGACCTCGCGGACGGGGTGCTCGATGTGCGGGTGGTGCACGGCGGCCGGCTGGCCCGTACCCGGCTGCTCGCCGCGGCCCTGATGGGTACCCCGCGCAGCTCTCCGGTGCTCGGTGAGGCGCGTTTGTCCCGGCTGCGGATCGGGGGGCTCCCGGAGGGGACGACACTGGCGTTCGACGGTGAAGTGGTCCCGGCCCCGGCCGAGTTGACGCTGGACAAGCAGAACGAGGCGCTGACGGTCTACCGCCTGCTGCCCAAATGATGAGACCCCTCTCTCATGATGCGAGATAGCGGCGTACGGTGTGGTCACCACGCCGAAGGGCGGCCGCACCACGGCTGGTGCGGCCGCCCGAGTGGTGGCCGGGACGCCGTCGCACGCCCCGGCCACCGCTCCGAAGCTTGCGAAGGAGCCGACCGTGCCGCAGGAATCCGCCGTCTACACCCACGGCCACCACGAGTCCGTACTGCGCTCTCACACCTGGCGCACCGCTGCCAACTCGGCCGGCTATCTGCTGGGTTCACTGCGGCCGCACATGCAGATCCTGGATGTCGGCTGCGGCCCCGGCACCATCACCGCCGACCTGGCCGCGCTGGTGCCCGACGGGCAGGTCACCGGCCTGGAGCACGCCCCGGACGTCCTGCGGCAGGCGCGTGCCACCGCCGCCGGGCGGGGCCTGGAGAACGTCCGCTTCGCGGTCGGAGACGTCCACGCGCTGGACTACCCCGATGACACCTTCTGCGTGGTGCACGCCCATCAGGTGCTGCAGCACGTGGGCGATCCCGTCCAGGCACTGCGCGAGATGCGCCGGGTCACCAGGCCCGGCGGGATCGTCGCCGTCCGGGATTCGGACTACTCGGCCATGACCTGGTATCCGGAGGTCGACGGGATGGCCGACTGGCTGCGGCTGTATCTGCGGGTGGCACGCGCCAACGGGGGCGAGCCGGACGCCGGGCGCCGGCTGCACGCCTGGGCGCGGCAGGCCGGTTTCGCCCCGGAGGCGATCACCGCCACCGCCGGCACCTGGTGCTATCGCACCCCGCAGGAGCGCGCCTGGTGGAGCGGACTGTGGGCGGACCGTACGGTCAGCTCCTCCTACGCCCGGATCGCGGTGGAGGGCGGGCACGCCACGACGGCGGAGCTGGACCGGATCGCCGAGGCCTGGCGGGCGTGGGGCGCCGAGGAGGACGGCTGGTTCGGCATCCTGCACGGCGAGATCCTGTGCCGCGTGTGACGGCCGGGGCGCCGTCCCGCCGGCCCCCGGAGGCGGACGGCCGCCCTTCTCTCCCCCTGACGGCCCAGTCACACCCCCCTTCCGGCAGATAAATCCTATTAATCCCGATATGGATGGGGCGTGACCCGACAACAACGCCTCACCGCGATAGCCGCGCTGACCCTCCTGGCGGGGGGGGGGGGGGCCCCCCCCCCCCCCCGCCCCGGCCGGCCCCCCCCCCCCCAACCCCCCCCCCCCCCAACCCCAAAGGGGATGGGGGGGGGAGGGCCGGGCCGGGGGGGGGGGGGGGGGACCCGTGGG
>NZ_JBSHBP010000030.1:62618-98475 GCF_053612065.1 Streptomyces sp. NPDC054765
CATAAAAACCCCAATGGTCAGGGGGCGCCCCCCCAAACAACCCCCACCCCCCCACACCCGCGCCCCCCCCCCGGGGGGGGGGGGGGGGCCCCCCCCCCCCCCCCGGCCCGGCACGCCCCTCACCCCCGAACGCCGCCCAGGCCGCCGCCCCGGCCGGCTTCACCCTCCTGGCCACCGGCGATGTGCTGCCGCACAGCGAGATCATCCGGCAGTCCGGCGGCAACGCACACGGCCACGGCCATGACTTCCGCGCGATGTTCGCCGGGGTGAAACCGGTGGTCTCCGCCGCCGACCTGGCGATCTGCCATATGGAGACGATCTACGGCAGGGACGGCGGGCCGTTCACCGGCTATCCCAGCTTCAAGTCCCCGCCGGAGGTCGCCGCCGCCCTCAAGGACGCGGGCTACGACTCCTGCTCCACCGCGTCCAACCACACCCTCGACGACGGCGCCGACGGAGTGCACCGCACCCTCGGCGCCATGGACACGGTCGGCCTGCGCCACGCCGGCTCGGCCCGCTCCGCCGCCGAGGCCGCCCGGCCCACCCTGCTCAAGGCCGGTTCCGCGAAGGTCGCCCAGCTCTCGTACACCTACGGCACCAATGGCATCCCGCTGCCCGGCAAGGCGCCCTGGACGGTCAATCTGATCGACGGGAAGAAGATCCTTGCCGATGCCCGCGCGGCTCGTGCGGCCGGTGCGGATGTGGTGGTCGTCAGCATTCACTGGGGCACGGAGTGGCAGCAGCCGCCCGACGAGCAACAGCGCACCCTGGCACGCGCGTTGACCGCCGCCCGCACCGCCGGACGGCCCGACATCGATCTGATCCTGGGCACCCACGCCCATGTCCCTCAGGCCTACGAGAAGGTCAACGGCACCTGGGTCGTCTACGGGTTGGGCGACCAGCTCGCGGGCCGTATGTTCAACCACAGCGACCAGCCGGACGGCCGCGGCAACCTCAGCTCGATGGCCCGCTTCACCTTCGCGGGACCGACCGCTCCCGGCGGGCGCTGGACGGTCCGCAAGGCGGAGTTCCTCCCCCAGCTGACGGATGTGAACGACGGGTTCAGGGTCGTCAGCCTCAATGCGGCGCTCGCCGAACAGCCCGGACGCGGCGACTATGCGAGGGCCCGGGACAGCATCCGGGACATCGTGCTGTCCCGCGGCGCGGCACAGAGCGGTCTGATCATGGCCAAGTGATCGCGCACCGGCAGGACGCCCAACTAGGGTTGTCCGTATGGACATTCTGGGGACCTCATTGCGGGTGTGCGTCGGCGATCTCGATGCGGCGATCGGCGTCTACGAACGGCTGACCGGCGCCGAGGCGATCCGCTTCCAGCGCGGCTCAGTGGCGGTCGCGGCCGTCGGGTGCTTCTTCCTGATGAGCGGCCCCGAGGCGGAATTGTCAGTGCTGCGGAAGATCACGGCGACCCTTGCCGTCAAGGACGTGGACGAGGCGCTGGCCGATCTGACGGCGGTCGGCGCGGACCTCATCGCCGGTCCGCTGCCGACGCCCATCGGCCGCAATCTGGTGGCCCGCCACCCGGACGGTTCGATCTTCGAGTACGTCGACCGGAAGCAGGACGGGGAGGCCTGAGCCTCCCGTCCCGCTCCTCGGCCGTTGCCGACCGGCTCGCCGTCAGGACACCTCAAGGACGATCTTGCCGCGGGTCCGCCCGGCCATGCTCCGACGGAACGCCTCGGCGGCCTCGGGCAGCGGGAGGGTCACGTCGACCGGCACGGTCAGTTTCCTGGCGTCCGCGAGCGCGCCGAGCGCGGTCAGGTCGGCGGTGTCCGGGCGCACCCACACGAGGTGGCCGCCCTTGCCCGTGACCTCGCCGTCGACGACGGAGGCCACCCGGCTGCGGTCCTTGAGCAGCGCCTGCGAGACGTCCACGACGTCACCGCCGACGAAGTCCACGGCCGCGTCGACGCCTTCGGGCGCCAGGGCCCGCACCCGGTCGCCGAGCCCGTCACCGTAGGTGACCGGCTCGGCGCCCAGGGACCGCAGGAAGTCGTGGTTGCGCTCGCCGGCCGTGCCGATGACGCGGGCGCCCTGGGCCACGGCGATCTGGACGGCGAGCGAGCCGACACCCCCGGCGGCGGCATGCACCAGGACCGTTTCACCGGCCTGCGTGCCGACCCGCTTCAGCGACTGATGGGCCGTCAGTCCGGCGAGCGGCAGCCCGGCGGCCTGCTGCCAGCTGAGCGAGGCGGGCTTGCGGGCCAGGCTCCTGACCGGTGCGGCGACCAGCTCGGCGTAGGTGCCGTGCTGCACCTCGTCCTTGCGGACATAGCCGATGACCTCGTCACCGACCGCGTACTCGGTGGCGTCCGCGCCCGCCGCCTCGACCACGCCCGCCACATCCCAGCCGGGAATGAGCGGGAAGTGCGCATCCATGATCGGATCCAGATACCCCGCGACGATCTTCCAGTCCACCGGGTTGACCCCGGCTGCCTTGACCCGGATCAGGAACGAGTCCGGGCCCACCTTCGGATCGGGGTGGTCGGTGTAGGCGAGGACCTCGGGTCCGCCGAAGCTGTGTGCGGTGATGGCCTTCATGATCCGTGGCAACGTGTGACAGCCGGGGTTCATTCCACGCTCGCGGAGCGGTCGCCGCATCCGCGTACGGGCGCGCGACGGCCGGCCGAGACCTCCTCGGGCGCGCTCACCTTCGGGCTGCCCATCGCCCGTCCCACCGCACCCGGCCTGCCGTTCGGCGGGGCCGGCGAGAGCGGAATGGGGCGCAACCACGGCGCGTACTCCCCCGACACCTTCCGCCACGCCAAGGCGGTGCCCGACCAGCCGCTCGGGTGACGGCGCACCGGGCCTGCGGCCGGGGCCGCCCGCAGGCCCGGTCCGCTACACCGGCCGCATCCGGTAGTCGTACCGCTCCGGGAGCGGATGCGCCGACCGGGCCTCGGCGCGGACCTGTTCGGTGACCGGTCCGCCGCCCGCGACCAGCCGCTCGGCGATGGCGTACCAGGTGTCGCCGAGCACCTCGTCGCCCTCCCGCAGACCGGCGATCTCGAAGCCGGCGTCGAAGATCTCCCGGGCTGCGGCCGGCTGTCCCTGGGCGAGCAGCACCTGCGCGGTCAGCAACCGGAGGCGGCCGTCGGTGCGGTCGGCCTGCCGCAGGCCCGCCAGCAGCTGCGCCGCCTCGTCGGTACGGCCGGCCGCGAGCAGCGCGGGTACCGCCTCCCGGGCGAGCGCCGGCAGCACCGCGCGCCAGTCACGGGCCGCGGGGTCCGCTGCCGATGCCGCCCGTGCCGCTTCGGCGCAGGCCTGCGCGTAACGGTCGGCGGCACGCTCGGTCTCGCCCGCCATCGATTCCGCAACAGCCAGGCAGTACAGCGGCAGCGGGCCGCCGCCGTGCCCGAGCGCCCGCTCCCAGCTGCGGACGGCCTGGGCGCGGTCACCGGCATGCCACTGGGCGAGCCCCAGGTGGTAGTCGGTGGCCGGGCCGGGCCGGGCGGACTCCAGCAGATCGCGCCAGGCCGGCGCGACCAGCACCGGTCCGGGTACGGGGCGGACGGCCGACAGCTCCCCGGTGCGCAGCAGCGTCAGCCAGGGCTCCTGCTCCGCACCCAGGGTGGCCGCGGCGAACGGCGTCCCGGGCAGTTCGAGGCCCCCGCGGGCGACCTCCAGCGCACCCCAGCCGGAGCCGGTGGCCAGCGACTCCTTCGGCTCGTGGCCGGCGTAGGGCAGCCAGGCGGCGTGGGCGGCAACGACGTCCGCGCGCGGCAGGGCGGCCTCCAGGCGGGCCGCGGCCTCTTCCCGGGCCGCGCCCCAGTCCGCGCCGTGCACCGTCGCCGGGTCGGTGGCCAGCGGCCCGTAAGCCTCCAGCCAGGTGAACTCGCCACCGGCGTCGAGCGGTACCTGCTCCAGCTGCGTACGGGCCAGGCCTGCCTGGATCTCGGCGTAGCCGCCGGTGCCCGGCTCGGTGAGCCACTCCTGCCAGCGCCGCCCGGCCCGCCCCGCGCCCCACAGGAAGAGCTTGCGGCCGCGCAGGGTGTCGGTGGAGGTCTGCACCAGGCCGCGGCCGTCCGCGTCGAGGGAGGCGATCCAGCGGCGGGCGCCGTCGGGCACCTCGTAGAAGTAGTCGGCGGGGAACTCGCTGCGCAGCGGATAGGTCCTGTCGGCGCCGTCGGAGTGGGGTACCGGGACGCGGCGCAGGGTCCGTTCATAGCCGAAGTGCCAGGCCTCGTCGGCGGGGGCCAGGACACGGGTGTGCTCGCCTTCGGGAACGGCGGTGTTGGACCACCAGTAGACCGGCACGGTGTGGTGGTGCGGATTACGGATCCGTACGCCCACATGGAGGAAGTCGGAGCCGTCGGGCAGCCACAGGTCCACCTGGAAGGGGAGATCGCTCAGCCGCTCCCACTCCCACAGCCGGAGCATCTCCCCGCCGTCCGGCGCCGCGACGCGGGCCGCGTGCAGCGGGGCGCAGGCCAGGGTGGTGTGGCCGGTGGCGCCGATGTTCCATTCGATGCCGCCGGAGAACCAGGCGCCGTTGAGGGCGAAGGCCGCGGGCTGCAACACCGGGTTGCGGTAGAGGAGTTCGCGGTCGGTGGGCTTGTGGTACAGGGAGTGGACCCGGCCGCCGAGGCCGGGCAGGACGGTAGCGCGCAGCCGGTCGTTCTCGATGACCAGCGCATCGAGACCGGTGGCGCGGCGGGTGCGGCCGTAGCCGTCGCGCATCCGGGCCGGCAGGATCGAGCGCAGCGGCGCACAGCCGATCTGCCGCGCCATGTCGGCGGGCAGGTGGGTTTCCTGGGGGATCTCGATGCGGTGCAGGTCCCGGCCGCCGTGCAGGGCGGGGAGGGGGTTGTCGGGGCCGAGGGGGGCGGCGGGGAGGGTCAGGGTGGTGCTTCGCACTCTCGTGGCCACGGCTGCCTCGCAATGCTGGACCGGGCCACCTCGGCTGCGGCGGCCTCCTGTTGACCATGGAACCGCGTGACCGCCGGTCTGCACAGGGCTTCTTGCGGCCCGGTGCGGTCAGGGTTGCGCAAAAAGGTCCTCGAGGAGACCGGTGAGCAGCACCGCGCCGGCGGCTTCGGGATCCCGGTCCGGGTCGTAGCGGGTGACGTTGATACCGACACAGCGCGGCGAGGAGGCCAACGAGGCTGGCAGCGACCGGAGTTCACCGGTGAGCAGGCCGCCCGGGTCGGGCTGTCGACGGCCGGCATGACGGACGGGTCGAGGACAGCCGCGTCGAGAGGGATCCAGAAGCCGTCGAGCGGCAGGCTCGCGAAGTGGGCTACCGGGAGCTGCGCTCCACGGTCACCGACGTGACTCCTCCCCCTCGTGAACGAGGGGGAGGAGTCACGAAGATCAACCGCAAGTCCCGCTAGCGCAGGCCCCGTCGGACGGCTGGCCGGCGCCCCGCTCGGTGAAGCGCAGCTGGTTGCCGAAGGGGTCGGTCAGCGTGAGCGAGGTCCCGGTCTCGTCCTGCTCCAGACCGGGCCGCAGATACGGATAGCCCTTGCCGGCCAGCTCGGCATGCAGCGCGCGCACCCCGACCAGCTCCGTGTAGAGCGTGGAGCCGGGGGTCCCGTCGCCGTGGTGTTCCGACAGATGCAGTACGAGGTCACCGCGCGATACCTGGGTGTAGAGCGGCATTCCGGGCTCGAAGCGGTGCTCCCAGTCGACCGTGCAGCCCAGGTAGCCGACGTAGAACTCATGGGCCTTGGCCACGTCGAAGATCCGGAAGACCGGTACGGGGTGGTGGAAGACGATGTCCATGCCGGACAGGCAATCACACGGTTTTCCCGGCGACCATCTCGGCGGTGATCGCCCAGCGCTCGTGGTCGCGCCAGGCGCCGTCGATGAAGAGGAAGTCCGGGGAGAACCCCTCCAGCCGGAACCCGGCCCGCTTGACCAGGGCGACCGACGCCTCGTTGGCCGGCTGGACATTGGCCTCCAGGCGGTGCAGCCCCCTCTCCTCGAAGGCGTGGTGCAGGACGAGCCGCAGCCCCTCGCTCATCAGTCCGCGGCCGGCGGCGTGCGCAAAGGCGCCGTAGCCGATCGCTCCGCAGCAAAACGCACCGTGCACGATGTTGTTGATCGTGAGGTAGCCGGCGATGCGGCCGTCGGCGGGCTCGCAGATCAGGAAGCCTTCGCGCACCGGCTCCTGGAGCCGGTGCAGATAGGCGTCGTAGGCGTCGTCCCCGGCCGGCGGGAAGAGCCAGGGGCGGTGCAGCTCCACGCTCTCCCGTGCCAGGGCGGTGAACTCTTCGCGGTCGGCGGCGGTGAAGTGCCGGATACCCACCCGCGGGCCGTGCGCAAGGTAGCAGTCGTTGGTCGTCACCGGAGGATCGTACGGAGGGGGGCGGCGGCGGGCCAGCGGTTTGTCCTGCCCGCCGGGGCCGCCCCGGGCCTGCCCGGGTCCGCGCCCCCGCCCGCTGTCCGGACGGGGGGCCGAGCCCCTCGTACGGCCGCTGAACAGAGGTGATAGTTCCGAAAATGAGCGAGACTGAGAGAAAATGGCCGAACCGAGCGTAGACGTGCCCGGCATCCGAGGCATGAGGTGAGATCGGCGCGGCGGACTCGGCGCGCTTCATCATTGACATCTCACATCCGAGCAGCTCGATGCACCAGAGCTTCTCGTACCGGAGGAATTCCGTGACCGAAGCCATCTCCTACTTTCAGGACCGCACCTGCCCCTACCATCCGCCCGCCGGCCACCAGCCGCTGCGGGAGACCGGACCGCTGACGCATGTCACGCTCTATGACGGCCGCAAGATATGGGCGATAACCGGCCACAGCGAGGCGCGGGCGCTGCTGAGCGACCAGCGGCTCTCCTCCGACCGGCAGAACCCGGCCTTCCCGATGCCGGTCGAGCGCTTCGCGGCGATCCGCCAGGTCAGGACACCACTGCTCGGGGTCGACGACCCGGAGCACAACACTCAGCGCCGGATGCTGATCCCCAGCTTCAGCGTGAAGCGGGTCGCCGCCCTCCGGCCGGAGATCCACCGGGTCGTCGACGGGCTCCTCGACCGGATGCTGGCCGAGGGCCCGCCCGCCGAGCTGGTCTCCGCCTTCGCGCTGCCGGTCCCCTCGATGGTCATCTGCTCCCTGCTCGGCGTCCCGTACTCCGACCACGAGTTCTTCGAGGAGGAGTCCCGCCGCCTGCTGCGCAGCCGTACGTCCGCGGAGGCGGAGGACGCCCGGCTCAAGCTGGAGGAGTACTTCACCGAGCTGATCGCCCACAAGGACAAGCACCCGGGCGACGGGCTGCTGGACGAACTGATCGAGGACCGTCTGCGGACCGGCGCCCTCGCCCATGACGACCTGGTCCGGCTCGCCATGATCCTGCTGGTGGCGGGCCATGAGACCACCGCCAACATGATCTCGCTCGGCACCTTCACACTGCTCGAACACCCCGGGCAGCTGGCGCAGCTCAAGGCCGAGGAGAGCCTGATGCCGGCTGCCGTCGAGGAGCTGCTGCGGTTCCTGTCCATCGCGGACGGCATGCTGCGGGTGGCGAAGGAGGACATCGAGATCGGCGGGCAGCTCATCCGCGCCGACGACGGTGTCCTGTTCCCCACGTCGCTGATCAACCGGGACGAGGACACCTATCCCTCGCCGGACGAGCTGGACCTCGGCCGTTCCGCCCGCCACCACGTGGCGTTCGGCTTCGGCATCCACCAGTGCCTGGGGCAGAACCTCGCCCGCGCGGAGATGGAGATCGCGCTGCGCTCGCTGTTCACCAGGATCCCGGAGCTGCGGCTCGCCGTGCCGGCTGCCGAGATCCCCTTCAAGCCGGGCGACACACTGCAAGGAATGATCGAACTGCCACTGGCCTGGTAGCAGCCATGACGGCAGACGAACGAAAGGGGTCCGGCATGCGGATCACGATCGACACTGACATCTGTATCGGCGCCGGGCAGTGTGCCCTGACCGCGCCGGGAGTGTTCACCCAGGACGACGACGGTTTCAGTGCCCTGTTGCCCGGCCGTGAGGACGGTGCGGGCGACCCGCTGGTACGGGAGGCCGCCCGCGCCTGCCCCGTGCAGGCCATCACGGTCACGGACGACTGAGCCACCACCCTCGCGGACGACCCGGCTGACGCGCGCGGAGCCCGGCTGACGCCCGGCGCCGGGGCGTGCCCGGCACGTGCCGCCCTCCTCCTTGTCCCTACGCCATCCACCCCATCCGCTACCGCAACACCCCTCGTGTGACGGGCAGTTCGAGGACCCCGGTGTCCTCGGGCGTACTGGTGACCGTCACCGGCTTCACCCCCCGGTTGCCCGCATACGCCTCGTCGCTCGCCGCGATGACGAAGCGCAGCCGGTGCCCCGGCTCGTAACGGTGCACGATGGCCGGAAGTTCCACGGTGAACCTCCGGGTCACATCGGGTACCCGGGCCGGGGCCACCAACCGGTGCACCAGCGTCTTCTTCCCGTCCGGCGCGACGTCGTAGAGCTTGGCGAAGAGCACCAGCCGGTCGGCCGCGTCCGAGGAGTGCTGAACCTGCTCGGTCTGCGGTGAGGAAACCTTCAGCGTCACCTCGGGCGCACCGACCACATCCACCGGCCCGCCCGCCACCGGCTCCGACGTCCAGCCCAGGTAGGTGCCCCTGGCGTCGTACGGCGCCACGTCCGGCAGGCCGAGCAGCCCGGCCAGTGAACTCTCCGAGTGGCTGGTGGCCATCTGCAGATTGCGGTACGTCCGGCTGCCGCGCGCCACCTCGCTGCGCCGGGCGACGAGCTTGCCGTCCCCCGAGAGATAGAGCCGCCGGCCGGCGCCCGCCGGAAAGGCGGGCGAGGTGGCATAGGCGGGCCCGTCCGTCACCCAGTCACGGTAGTAGGCGAAGGCCGGGCCGGTGGCGGCCGCCGTCCGGTGGCGCAGATACCGGTCGAACCACGCGAGGATCCGCCGGCCCACATAGCTGGTGTCCAGATTGCCCTGCGCCAGGTCGAGTTCGCCCTTCGCCGGTTTCTTCATTCCGCCGCTGTGGCCCCAGGCCTGCCAGATCATCTTGGCCGGGGTGCCCTGCGCGGCCAGGGTCCGGTAGCTGGCGGCGGCCTCGTTGAGGTTGAACAGCGTGTCGTCCTGGCCCTGGACGAGCAGTGTCGGCGCCTTGACCGACGCCAGATACGACACCGGGGAGACGCTGCGTACATAGCTGAGCACCGCGTCGGTCCGCCCGGCCGGGTACGTGCCGGAATCCAGCAGCCGCTTGGTGTCACAGGCCTGCGCGACGAAGTGCAGACAGCCGGCGCCACCGGTCCGCGACGGGTCGAGTTCCGGGTGCAGCAGCCCCTGCGCCTCGCCGATCAGAAAGAACCCGTTGGTCCACTGCCACTTGTACGCGCCGGGCAGCACTCCGGTGACGCCGTGTGTACGGCCGGCGTTACCGGGGTCGAGGGAGTAGGACAGGTCGTTCCAGGTGATGAGCGGGACCAGCGCGTCGAGACGGTGGTCGACGGCGGCGGTGGCCAGCTGGACCGCCCCGCCGTAGGACCCGCCGATCATGCCGACCCGCGGATCGCCCGCCCCGTCCTTGGTGACGTAGTCGATCCGCGTCCCGTTGTCGGCCCTACGGGTACCGGCCAGCAGGTCGACCAGCCCGCTTGCCGCCCGGCCGTCGGTCCCGGGGTCGTCGAGGGAGATCGGACAGCCGGTCTTGCCGAAGCCGAGCCCGGAGTAGGCCACTGCCACATAGCCGCGGGCGGCGAAGGCCTTGGCGAGGGTGTCGGTCGGGCCGTCCGCCTTGTTGCCGCCGAAGCCGTTGGTGGTCAGCACGGCGGGCGCCGGATGGGCGGCGTCGGCGCCGGCCGGGCGGTAGACATCCGTGTCGAGGGTGCAGGTGCGGTCACCGGCCCGGACCGTGACCTTCAACGCGGTGACGGTGTACGGGTCGGCGGCGGCGCCCGCGGGGGCGGTCAGGACGAGCGGAGCGGCGAGGGCGGAGCCGGCCAGCAGGGCGAGGAACCTGCGGAGTACGGGGCGGGGCACGGCTCGGGACACGCTGGGCACGAAGACCTCCACACACGTCGTACCGACCAGTCGGTGGCGGCGCGCTCATGCTGTGACACGCGTGACGGACGTGTCAAAGCTCGTTGCGCGCGTCCCTTTTAGGATGTCAGTTCAGCACTGTCCCGGAGGCGGTACGGGTCGGCCGGGCGGACCGGACAGCGGCGATGCACCCACAAGCCCGGGTCCCCGCAGTCCCCCCACGAGTGCTCACGAGCCCCTACCCGTACCGGTCATGACGCAGCGTCAGGCCTGTCACGCGCAGTTCAGACCGTCGCCGGCACCTCGAAGGTCAGTGTGCCTGCCGTCGCGTCCAGCTCCGCGGGGACGCCCAGCGGCAGGGTCAGCGCAAAGTCACCGTGGCCGAAGCCGAACTCCTCGGCCACCGGCACCCCGAGCCCGCCCAGCCGGTCCGCCAGCACCTCCCGCACCCGGTCGTAGGGACCACAGCGGGCCCAGGAGCCGAGGACGATCCCGGCGACACCGTCGAGCCGGCCGGCGCGCAGGAGTTGGGTGAGCGCCCGGTCGATGCGGTACGGCGGTTCCCCGCTCCTCGTCCGAGGCGGCGAGATAGCCCAGGGTGGGGTGGGTGCCCCTGGCATGGGGCGCCGCGACCGGATCGAGGCCCCAGCCACGGAGCACGTCCAGCCCGCGGTCCAGCCGCTCCGCCACGAGGGGGCCGCTGGGCGCCACCACGGCCACCCGGTCGCCGGGCCGCAGCCGCGGCGGCCGCAGCGCCTGCTCGACCGTCATCCGCGCAGCTCCAGCGGCGGGACATCGTCACGGGTGAGGCCGAAGGTCTGGGCGTAGAGGGAGAGTTCGGCCTCCACGGCGCGCACGATGGTGTCGTGCCGGCGGAAGCCGTGGCCCTCTCCGGCGAAGGCCAGATAGGCGTGCGGTAGGGCGCGCCCGGCGACTTCGGCGAGGAACCGTTCGCACTGCGAGGGCGGGCAGATCACATCGTCCAGGCCCTGGAGCAGCAGGAACGGCGCGGCGATCCGGTCGGCGCGGTACAGCGGCGAGCGCTCGCGATAGCGGTCGGGCACCTCCGCGAGCGGCCCGACCAGCGATTCCAGATACTGCGACTCGAAGTCATGGGTCTCGCCGGTGGCCCAGCCGGTCAGGTCCAGGATCGGATAGCTGATGGTGCCGCAGGCGTAGAGGTCGGTGGCGGTCAGTGAGGCGGCCGCGGTCCAGCCGCCGGCGCTCCCGCCGCGGATGGCCAGCCGCGCGCGGTCGGCGGTGCCCTCGTCGGCCAGCGCCCTGGCGACGGCCGCACAGTCCTCGACGTCCACCACACCCCACTGGCCGCGCAGCCGCTCGCGGTACTCCCGGCCGTAGCCCGTCGAGCCCCCGTAGTTGACCTCGGCGATGCCGATGCCCCGGGAAGTGAAGTAGGCGATCTCCAGGTCGAGCACCAGCGGTGCGTGGACGGTGGGGCCGCCGTGTGCCCACACCACGAAGGGCGGCAGTTCGCCGTCGGGTGCCCGGTGGTCGGGGCTGTGCGGCGGATAGATGTGGGCGTGGATGTCCCGCCCGTCGGGACCGGTGAAGGTACGGCTCTGTGCCCGGGGGTAGTAGGCCGGGTCCAGGACGTCGGCATGCCGGCAGGCGAGCACCCGGGTGCGTCCGGTGCAGGTGTCCAGCTCGACGAGTTCGTACGAGCGGTGCGGGCCGGCGGCGATGCCGAGGACGCGGCTGCCGTGCACGGCGAGGGTGGGTGCCCACTGGGTCCACGGGCCCGCGGAGTCGACGAGTTCACCGCTCACCGGGTCGAGGATGCCCAGGGTCGCGGAACCGCGGCCGTGGATCACCGCAAGGGTGCCGTTCTCCAGGGGCAGGAACCAGCGCTGCCCGACGTTCCACAGCGGTCCGCCGAACTCCTCCTCCCGGGCCGGGCACAGGCCCCGGCGCGCCAACGCGCCGTCGTCCTCCCCCGCGCTCGGCAGCTCCCCCGTGCCCGGCCGCTCCCCCACGCCCGGCCGCGCTCGCGCGCCGTCGGGGTCGATGCGCTGCACCTCCCACCAGCCGCTGAGGTCCGAGACGAAGAGCAGCGAGCCATCGGCCGCCCACTCGACCTGGGCGACGGACTCGCCGGTCGCCCCGCCGTCCGGTGCGCCGGTGCCGAGGTCGCCGACGAGCGGCCGGATGTCCTCGAACCCGCCCGTGCCGGTGATCCGCGCGACCATCGCCAGCGTGCCGTCCCAGGGCATCCCGGGGTGGTCCCAGGCGATCCATGCGGCCCGCCGCCCGTCGGCGGAGATCCGCGGACCGGTCACGAAACGGTGCCGGTCATCGCTCAACTCCCTGACCAGGGAACGATTTTCGGCCGCCGAGCCATCGAGCGGCACGGCGGCGATCACTCGGCGCACATCGGTCGGCCGGTCGCCCGTGAACTCCTCCAGGACGCACCACACCTCACCCAGTTCCGGGCGCAGCACCGGATCGACCCAGCGCAGTCCGCCCCCGACGCCGGAGCACGGGGTGAGCGGGCGCGGGGCGTCGCCGCTGTCCGGTGCGCAGGCGTACAGCCGCTGGTCGGCGAAGTTGCTGAAGACGACCAGCGGTCCGCGCGCGGTGACCGTACCGGCCCAGGGCTGGCCGCCGTACTCCAGCACCCGGCTGCGGACGTTCCAGGGAGCGGGCAGCACCGTCTCCTCGGTGCCGTCCGGCCGCAGGCGGACCAGCGCCCGCCGGCCGCCCTCGGCGGGCCGCGGCTCCGTCCACCACACCTCGTCGCCGACCACCCCGACAAAGGCCGGCCGGCCGTCGTGCGCGGCAACCGTCCGGGCGTCCACCGGGGACGTCCAGCCGCCGTACGGAACCGTGGTCACCATGTGCCGTTCCTTTCTCCACCGGTCGGGCGAAGCGCCGGCCGGTCAGACCGTGCGCAGGAAGTGATCGAGCACCCGCACCCCGAAGTGCAGCCCCTCGACCGGTACGCACTCGTCCACGCCGTGGAAGAGCGCCTGGTAGTCGAACCCCTCGGGCAGTTTGAGCGGCGAGAAACCATAGCCGGTGATGCCCAGCCGGGAGAACTGTTTGGCGTCCGAGCCGCCGGACATGCAGTACGGCACGACATGACCGTCCGGATCGAAGCGCTCGATCGCGGCCCGCATCGCGGCGAACGTCGGGGAGTCGACCGGGGCCTGCAGTGCGACCTCGCGATGGACGTACTCCCAGCTCACATCGGGTCCCGTGAGTTCGTCCAGGGTGGCGCGGAACTCCGCCTCACCCCCCGGTACCACCCGGCCGTCCACCTGCGCGACGGCGGATCCCGGGATCACATTGACCTTGTAACCGGCCGACAGCATCGTCGGGTTGGCGCTGTTGCGGACGGTCGGCTCGACCAGCTTGGCGGACGGGCCGAGCTTGCCCAGCAGCGCGTCGGCATCGAAGCGCGGCGAGGCGACATCCACCTCGATGGCGTGCAGCGCGGCAAGTTCGCTCAGTGCGGCCCGCACCGTCGGGGTGAGCCGGACCGGCCACCGGTGCTCGCCGATCCGGGCCACGGCCGCGGCCAGCCGGCTGACGGCGTTGTCGTGGTTGACCTTCGAGCCGTGCCCCGCCCGGCCCTGGGCGGTCAGTTTCAGCCAGGCCGTGCCGCGCTCCCCCACCGCGACCGGGTACAGCCGCATCCCACTGCCCGCATGGAAGGTGAAGGCTCCGGACTCGCTGATGCCTTCGGTGCAGCCCTCGAAGAGCCCGGCATGCCGGTCGGCGAGGAAGCCCGAGCCGTCCTCGGCACTGGCCTCCTCGTCGGCGGTGAAGGCCAGCACGATGTCCCGCCGCGGCCGCACCCCGCTGCGGGCCCACTGCCGTACGGCGGCGAGCACCATCGCGTCCATGTTCTTCATGTCGACGGCGCCCCGCCCCCAGACCACTCCGTCGCGGACCTCCCCGGAGAAGGGGTGCACGCTCCAGTCGGCGGGCTCGGCGGGCACCACGTCCAGATGGCCGTGCACCAGCAGGGCATCGGCCCCGGGGTCGGTGCCGTCGATACGGGCGACCACATTCGTACGGCCCTTGCTGCGCTCCAGCAGTGTCGGCGTCAGCCCGGCCTCGGCCAGCCGCTCCGCGACGTACTCGGCGGCCGGCCGTTCCTGGCAGGCACCGTCGCCGGCGTTGCTGGTATCGATCCGGATCAGCTCGGACGTGAACTGCACCACCTCGTCGAGCGCCTGCCGGTCCACACCGCCGGCCCGTTCGGCGGCCGGTTCACCGGCCCGCTCCCGCTCAGCCATATTGTTCCTCCACTGCGGACGACACGACGGTGGTGACCGCCTTGAAACACCGGATGGCTTCGTACATGTCCTGACCGGTATACGCGACGCGGCGTTCGCCGGAGCGCTCCACGCCGGGTACGCAGGTCGTCGCGCCCACCAAATGCTCGGCGTCGAACTCCAGCTCAAAACGGAACGGCCCGCGCCGGGCCGGTTCGTGACGCACCGCCAGCGCCGCCCCCTTGCGGGCCGCGTCCCGGATCTCGGCCGCCGTACGGGCCGGCGGCCGGCATACCGCCGCATAGCGCGACACATAGTCCTTGACCGCTACACCGGGTGCCTGCGGTGCGTAGCCCAGTGCGTCCTGGCAGGTGCGGTCGTCGCCGGTGACCAGGACCACGGGTACGCCGTACTCGGCGACCACGAGGGAGTTGAGATAGCCCTCGCTCGCGCGCGTGCCGTCGACCCAGACGCCGGTGAGGGTGTTGGCGAGGTAGGTGTGGGCGAGGACGCCCTCGGTGCCCGCCCCGGTGTGATAGCCGACGAACGCGATCCCGTCGACATCGCCGTGCTGCACGCCTTCGACCATGCTGAGCGATTTGTGCCGCCCGGTGAGCATCTGCGCCCGCTCATCGAGCTGTTCCAGCAGCAGATTGCGCATTGTCCAGTGCGCCTCGTTGACCAGGACGTCGTCGGCCCCGGCGTCGAAGAATCCGGCAATCGCCGCATTGACGTCGGACGTGAACATAGCGCGGCAGCGCTCCCATTGAGGGGTACCGGGCAGCACATCGGCGGGCCAGGTCACGCCGGTGGCACCCTCCATGTCCGCGGAGATGAGGATCTTCACATTCACCAGTCCTGTCGCAGCTAGGAGGCGGTACGCACGATTCCCGACATCACGTGTTCACCTCGCGCCCGGAGGGGCCGAACAGCACACCCAGCCTATCCAGGGCCTTCTGTCTGACGCCCCGTCCAGAACCTTCCGGGACGCCTCCGTTGGCGACAGCATCACAACTTCTTCGTCACAGCACCACGATTCCTTCCAACCGGAACCTGGGGGTACGCTCTTGTGGCGCCGTATCTCACACAGTTTCTGTCGCAAAGCGGAAGGACTTCTGACGGAATCCGTAAGGACTTCCGAACGAGTTCTGTCAGCTGCCGACGGCACGTGCCAGGTGAGGTAGAACAGGCCGGACCAGCTTCCCACGCGATGAAACAGAGGCAGAATGGTGAGCGAAGCCCTCAACGACGCCTTACCGCAACGCGGCATCCGGGCCGAGAGCGAAGACGATCAACTCGCGATCCTGACAGAACTGATCACGCAAACACTTTGCGATCGCAATCCAGACTTCCGGGAAGTCATCGAGCGCGGCGGTCACCAGCAGGTCACCCGCCTGATCGAGGAAGTACTACGGGGCAGCCGGCCGCTGCCCGACAAGGTGCGCGCGGTCATGCTGCGCACCGACACCGACATCCACCTCGTGGCGTCCGCGCTGGGCGACTGCCTGGTCAGCACTCCGGGCGAAGCTCCGGGGCTGCTGATCCCCGCCCAGCTCGCCGACGGCAAGAGCGGACGGGCCCGGCTGAAGGGCGTACTGCGTCATCGCGCGGCCGTGGTCGGCCATGCGGTTCCCGCGCACGAGGCCACCGCCTCCGTGCGCTCCGCGTCCCGGCTGCTGGATCTGGCGTCCCCGCACGACGGCCCCGAGGCCGGCGTGGTGTTCGTCGACGACCACCTCTCCTCCCTCCTGCTCCTCCAGGACGAGTCGCTGTCCCGCACCCTCATCGCCCGGCACCTGAGCCCGCTCGCGGGACTGACGCCGGAGCGGTGCGAGCGCCTGGAAGCCACTCTGCTGGCCTGGCTCGGCGGCATGGGGGCCCCGGAGGTGGCCAAGGCGCTCAGCATCCATCCACAGACGGTCCGCTACCGGATGCGTCAGCTCGAAAAGCTCTTCGGGGCCCGGCTCCGCGACCCGCGGACCCGCTTCGAGATCGAGATGGCACTCCGCAGCCGCCAGCTGATGGCGGGCGCGCGACGGCGCAGGGCGGCCACCAACCGCCGCCCACGCACCGCCGCCAAACCCCGCAGAGCCCTGCCGCGCCCCTAGAAAACCCACCCCGTCCGCCCCCACCCCACAACCCCCGCCCCGCCCGCTCTCCGGTTTGGCGAAAGTCACATCCCGATACATCGCCCAAATGCGGACAATCCACCCCACTTGACCGAGGTGTCCCCACCCGCCTGCCCGTATCGTCGCCGTGACCTCCCCACCGGGCCCCCGGCCGCATCGCGGCCGTAGAGACCCGGTGCCCCGTCGGTCGCCCGAGGCCGGCCGCCCGACCGCGGGCCTCCGATTCACAGCGGGACAGGACACCACCTTCATGTACCGATCACGCATACCGACCCGCACGCGCCGTGGACTGGCCGCGGCCGTGGCTGCCGGAACGCTGCTCACGGCGCTCACCACGGCGACCTCGGCCTCGGCCGCCCCGGTCGGCACCGCCGGCACACAGGTGGGCGACTCCAAGGTCGTGTGCACCTCGAACAAGCCGGGCCTGGCACCCGCCCTGTCCCAGGACATCGCCGGCGCACTCCACGGACGCAAGGGCGCCTCGGCGCTGGCGATCTACGACCGGCACACCGGGACCCACTGCGAGTTCAAGGCCGGCACCCACTTCGACTCGGCGAGTGTGGTGAAGGTCACCGTGCTCGGAGCCCTGCTACGGCAGACCCAGGAGGCGCACCGCAAGCTGACCCCGCACGAGGTGAAGCTGACCACCGCCATGATCACGAAGTCGGACAACGACTCGACCACCGCCCTGTGGCACCGGACCGGCTCCGCCGGCATCAAGCGCTTCCTGTCCCTGGCGGCCATGCGGGACACCGTCCCCGGCGAGGGCGGGTCCTGGGGCCTCACCCAGGTCACCGCCGCCGACCAGCTCAAGCTGATGCAGCTGCTCACCACGGACAACGCGGTGCTCACCGCGGTCTCCCGCGGCTACGCACTCGACCTGATGCACCGGGTCGCCCCCGAGCAGCGCTGGGGAGTTCCCGCCGGCGCCCCCGCCACGGCCTCCGTCCACGTCAAGAACGGCTGGCTCCCGCGGGACACCGGCGGCTGGCGGGTGAACAGCGTCGGCACCTTCACCGGCAGCGGCCACGACTACGGCATGGCCGTGCTCTCCACCGGAAGCGACTCCATGGACTACGGCGTGGCCACGGTCGAGGCCACCGCCCGGGTCGTCCACCGCGATCTGACGCACTGACGCACCGGCGCGCTGACGCACCCGGCGCCCCGGCCCCGTCGCCGCCGCTGTCGCCCGTCGCCGTCGCCGTCGCCGTCGCCGTCGCCGTCACCATGGTGCGCTCGCCCCTCAACTCCGCCTCCCTGAAGGCCCGTTGGAGACCAGGCCGCGCAACCCCGCAACCTGGCACAGCGTCAGCGCGTGGCCGCACCGCACTGCGTCCGGCCGTGCGCGCAACTCCGCATCCTCCGTGGCGGCGCCCGCAGTTGCCCGATGCCGACGGGACACCGCGGCCGGCTTCTGCGGTACGACTTTGCACTCCCCGGGGTGACCGGCCTCCCGATCGGCCCCCTGCGGTGCGCGAGCGGCGGTATCAACGCCGCATCGAGGCAGTGCATCCGGTGGACCGAGAAGTGTCCCGCCGCCGGCCCACCGCCACACCGCACTCCGGGAGGAACTCGGTGCCAGGCCGCGTCAAGGCAGACCTCAGGGGAGTTCCCGAAACGGCGTTGTGGACGCTCTACCACCGCGCCGCCGAGGCCGCCCGCCCGGACACGGTGCTGCCCGATCCACGCGCCGTACAACTCATCGACGAGGTCGACTTCCCCTTCCTGGAACGGCTGGGTGGCACCCGGCCATGGCTGGCGCAGGCCCTCGCCCTTCGTGCCCTCGGCTTCGACGGTGTGGTGCGCGCCTTCCTCGCCGACCACCCGGACGGCACCGTGGTCGCTCTCGGCGAGGGCCTGGAAACCCAGTTCTGGCGGGTCGACAACGGCCGGGCGCGCTGGGTCACCGTCGACCTCGGCGAGCCGTTGGCGCTGCGCGAGAACCTACTGCCGCACGGAGCGCGCCAACGGCTCGTCGCCTGCGATGCCCGCGACGGTGAGTGGCGGGCGGACATCGACACCTCCCGCGGGGTCCTGGTGACCGCGCAGGGTCTGCTGATGTATCTGCAACCCGCGCAGGTGACCCATCTGATCGCCGGCTGTGCCGACGCGTTCCCCGGTGGCTCGATGGTGTTCGACACCGTGTCGCGGCGCTTCAGTGCCCGCACCCGCACCGGCGCCCAGGGCCCCGGCGGCCATCGGCTGCCCCCGATGCCCTGGGGCATGGATGCGGCCGACCGGGACCGGCTGCGCACCGCCCATCCGGCCGTCACCGAAGTGACCGACGTTCCGCTCCCGGCGGGCCGCGGCTTCCTCGGCTACCTTGCCCCCCGCGCCGCGGCCCTGCCCCTGCTCCGTGGGGACCGACCGCTCATCACCCGGCTGCGGTTCGGCACGGCGCCGACGGGACGGTGAAGACAGGCTCACAGCCTTGCGCCGCCGGAGAGCCCGCACGCGTCAGATCTGCTCGCCGGGCGGCCGCGAAGCTGGGGGTCACCCCGGCCCCGCCGCTCACCGGCGTGGGCGTCGCAGCCCTGGCCGGGCCCGACCTCCTGGTCGAGGTCGAAGCCACCGCAGTCATCGACTGACCGGATGAGGGTGAGTCGGCGTTGTCGACACCGCCCGGGATCCAGCCCAGCAGTTGGATGCGCAGCCCTTCCGGCACCCCCGCGGTCACCTGCTTGCCACCTCCGCCGCCTGCGGCTCCGGGGAGGCGGCCGCGGTCGCACCTCAGTCCAAGGTCACCGGGAACCGCTCCTGAAGGCTGACCTCCAGCACCGGACAGCCCAGTTCCAGGACCTGGGAGACGATCCGGGCGCTCTCCTGGGGGCTTATGCCCGGCAGGAGTTCGGGCAGCCTGCGGGCCAGGTCCCCGGCGCCGGGGAAGTCGGTGTGCAGGCCGAAGGAGGGCGCGAACCGTTCGTGCCCCGCGCCGCTCTCCTTGCTGTCCCCGCCGTGCAGCCGGTCGGCGTCCACCGCGAGGACGAGGACCCGGCCGGCGCCGTGGTCTGGCAGGGGGTACGCCCACCACAGCAGGTCCACCGGACCGCGCCCGGCGATGGCCATCCGCGCCCGGCCGGAGGTGGGGTGGAACGCAGCGTCGCCCCACGAGGCTTCTTGGTCAAGGCTGTTGCCCCGGTCAAAGCCGTTGCTCACCTCGAAGCCACTGCTCACCGGCAGCCCGTCATCGAAGCCGTTGCCCACCTCGCAGGCGTTGCTCTTCCGGGACCCGTTCGTGCGCGCGCCCCACTCCTTGTCGCCGAGCGCACCGGTGACCGGCATCAGATCGACGGCGGGGGCGCCCACCGCTTCCTCACGGGTGGACCCGAAGAGGTGCTGGGCACCGCTGCTCCAGTGGGAGATCCGGCCGTCCGCACCCACCACCACGACCGCGAGCGGAATCCGTCCGGGCACCGGAGCCCGGGGCGCGGGCGACCGGGGCGCAGCGAGGGTCAGATCGTCGCCGTTCGACGGGCCACGCTCCATGGGTGGTTGCTCCTTCGTACACCGACCGGGTACCACCCCCACCACGGTACGGCGGCGGCCCGGTGCGGCGGGCGCATTCCCCGAAGAGGGAGTGCCGCCCGCCACCCCGTGCGCACCGTCCGGCGCAGCCGTCGCGCAGTGCTCAGTCCTCGTGTCCCAGCTGGAGATCGCGCTCGGTGCGGCCGCCGCCTGCCATCCGCAGGACGGTGGCGACCGGCGGGTAGCCGGCGGCGATGACGGTGTACTCACCGGCCGACAGATCCACGAACCGGAACAGCCCGTCGGGTCCGGTGGTCGCGGTGTCGACGACATTGCCGGCGGCGTCCAGGAGGGTGACCCTGGCGTCCTCGACGGGACGGCCGCCGCCGGCCCGTACGGTCCCGCGCAGCACCGCGCCGCCGGCGAGCTCGATGTCCTGGCGGGTCTCCCGCGAGGCCTGGACGGTCACCGGCAGCGCGGCGGGGCGGAACGCGGGGGCGCTGGAGGCAAGGGTGTACTCGCCTGCCACCAACTCCCCGATCACATAGCCGCCTTCGCGTCCGCTGCGGGTGGTGGCGACAACCTCGCCGCGGACATCGGTGAGGGTGACCATGGCATCGCGGACGGGCGTGCCGTCGGCGGTGGTGACGGTGCCCGCGAGGCGCCCGGCGCCGCCGAGCACGACGTCCAGCTCGACCGGCCGCTCGCCGACGGTGACGCTGACGGCCTGCGGCTGGTGCCCGCCCGCCGCCGCGATCAGCACATACGCACCGGCGCCCGGAGTGCTCAGCGCATACCGCCCGTCGTCGCCGGTGGCGCCGCGGCCGACCTGGCGGCCGGCGACGTCGATAAGGGTGAGCGCGGCGCGCGGCACGATGCTGCCGTCGTGGTGCTGCACGGTGCCGCACACCGGGACACCGGCGACGACGGCGGGCTGTCCGGCGGTGGCGTAACCGTGCGTACGGGGGTGTGGCGGCTGGGGATCACCGGAGGCGGGGGCGGCGGGCCCGTCCGTCGTGGAGCGGGCCGGGGGTACGGCGGCGGGGCCGGCCGGATCACCGTACGGCGCCTGCGGGGTCGGGGAGGCCTGCGGAGCGTGAGAGGCGTGGGACACCAGGGGTTTCTCTTTCAGGAAGAAGGCGAGCACAAGGCCCAGGACGAGCACCGGCACGAAAGAGCAGAGGATCCCCGGCATGGTGTGCGCATACGCGGCGATATAGCCGTCGCGCAGCGGGGCGGGAAGTGCGCGCACCAGTTGCGGGGTGATCGAGTCCGGGCCGGGCAGCCGCGCCGGCTTCGGCAGCCGGCCGCCGAGCCTGCGGGCCAACCGGTCGGCGAGGAGGGTGCCGAAGAGGGCCGCCCCGACGCTGCCGCCGATCTGCCGGAAGTAGAGGGTGGCGCCGGTCGCGGCGCCGAGGTCGGCGGTGCGTACGGAGTTCTGCACGGCGAGCACCAGCACCGGCACGACCAGGCCGATACCGAGCCCGAGGATGACCGTCCAGAGGCTGTAGACCTCGCGCGGGGTGTCCTGCTGGATCCGCGACAGCAGCCACATCCCGGCCGCGGCCAGCGCACAGCCCAGGACGGGGAACGCCTTGTAGTGCCCGGTGCGGCTGATGAGCCGGCCGGTGACGAGGGAGGCGATGACGATGCCGCCCGTCATGGGCAGCATCAGCAGCCCGGACTCGGTGGCCGTGGCGCCGTCGGCCCTCTGCAGGTAGACCGGCAGGTAGCCGGCGGCGCCGCAGAGCGCGATGCCGACGACGGCGCCGATCAGACCGGTGATGTTGAAGACCGGGTCGCGGAACAGCCGCAGCGGGATGAGCGGTTCGGCGGCGAGGTGCTCGACGGCGAGGAACAGCAGGGCGCAGCCGAGCGCACCGGCGCCGAGGCCGAGGATGACCCGTGAGTTCCAGGCGTACTCGGTGCCGCCCCAACTGGTCAGCAGGATCAGGCAGGTGGTGAACGCGGCGAGCAGCAGCGCTCCGGCGACATCCAGCCGGGCGCGGCGCGCCGGCCGGGGCAG
Source organism: Streptomyces sp. NPDC054765 (assembly GCF_053612065.1). Lineage (NCBI taxonomy): Bacteria > Bacillati > Actinomycetota > Actinomycetes > Kitasatosporales > Streptomycetaceae > Streptomyces > Streptomyces sp. NPDC054765. The sequence goes on from NZ_JBSHBP010000030.1 coordinate 84,440, forward strand.
CTTCAGCACGAAGGCGGTGAGCAGCAGTGTGAGCGCGCCGAAGGGGACGTTGAGGTAGAAGCACCAGCGCCAGGAGGCGTGGTCGGCGCAGAAGCCGCCGATCAGCGGGCCGGCCACGGAGGCGAGGCCGAAAGCGGCACCGATCAGGCCCAGGTAGCGGCCGCGGGCCCGTGGCGGTACGACATCGGCGATGATCGCCTGGACGCCGATGACGAGCCCGCCGCCGCCGACGCCCTGGACGGCCCGGAAGATGATCAGTTCGTCCATGGTCCGCGACCAACCGGCCAGCGCCGAGCCGAGGGTGAAGACGAGGAGGGCGAAGAGGAAGACGGGCTTGCGGCCGAAGAGGTCGCCGAGCTTGCCGTGGAGCGGCAGTCCGATGGTCGAGGCGAGGAGGTAGGACGTCACGGCCCAGGAGACCTTGTCCAGTCCGTGCAGCTCGCCGACGATCTTGGGGAGCGCGGTGGCGACGATGGTCTGGTCGAGGACCGCGAGCAGCAGCGCCGGCAGCATACCGAGGAAGACCGTACGGACCCGGCGGGGGCCGAGCGGCAGCGGTGCGCCGGGGCCGGGGTCCCTGGGTCTGCCGTTCGCGGCCGGAGCCGCTGTCGCGCCGAAGACGGGCGGGTCGGCCCGCTCGCCCCGCTCGCTCAGGGTGGTCCCGCCCACGCACTGCTCCCCTCGTCACGCCTGCTGCCGCCCAATTTCTCGCATTGGGCGACAACACCGATCAACCGCGGCGAAAGGGTGCGTGCGGGGCGGGAAGGGGCGCCAAGTACGTTGCCCGGGACGCCTATTGGGCTCCCATCAGGGCTTTCCGTACGGAGGCGTTCCGGCGGGCCGCACGCTTCGTCTCACCGGAAACCACCCGAACCGGTGAGTGTGACGGCATGTGCTCAGGGTGACGGGGTGTGACCGCCGATCACTTCGTCACCTGCGCGGCGAGATTGTCGAGCAGGGCGTCGTAGATCCGGGCGAGCCCCTTGGGCGCGAAGGTGCGCTCGAAGAATCCGCCGACGCCTGAGGCGCCCTGCCAGGTGGTGGTGACGACGACCTTGGCGCGCTTCTCGCCGGCCGGGGTGACGACCCAGGTGGTCACCATCGAGGAGTTGCGGTCCTTCTCCACGAGCTGGCCGTCGGTCGGCTCGTCGACCTCCAGCAGACAGTCACGCACCCGCTTGCTCGTGGCCTGGAGCTTCCAGTGGACGAGGGTGCCCTTGCCGTCGCCGCCCTCGCGGACCTCGTACTCGCTGAAGTGCTCGGGCAGCAGCTGCCGGCGCGTGCCGGAGTAGTCGGCGAGCGCGTCGAACACGTCCTCCGGGTCTGCCGCGATCTCGCGCTGCGTGGTGGCCTCGACCTGACCCATGTGTGTCTTCCTCCAGTACTCGGCTGCCGGTCCTGCGATCCGCCGCCAAGCCAACCACCCCACGGCGGCGCGCCCAAATTCAGGGCCACCGAACCACAAGGGAACACAGGTTCCATTGTGGCGTACGGGGGCTCTGCAGGGTCCGGAAGGAGGCCCGGTGCGCTGGGACCACCTCGGCGAAAGCCGGTCCGCGCCGTTCGGTACGGACATCGTCAGCCGGACGATCGACACCCCCGAATGCCGTGGGATCACCGGTTTTGTGCCGGACGGGGCCGAGGACGCGTACGAGGCCGGCGGCCGCAGCGTTCCGGAGTGCGCTACCGGCGCCCGCTGACGCCGGAACCACCGCCACCGGGGCCCTCGCCCCGCACGGGGGCCTGAGTCCGCCCGCCGTCTCCCGCGCCGTCCGGCCCGTCGCCCTTCTCCTGGGAACCGACGCCCGCCGCCACCTCCTCGTGCACCCCCAGCCGCGCCAGTGACGCCGCCGCGGCGGCCGCCAGCCGGGGATGTCCGACGGCGGCGGTGAGCGCGGGAACCGCGCGCCGGTCGCCCAGCGCGCCCAGGCCCTCGACACAGGCGAGCGATACCCGCCAGTAGGGGTTGTGCGGGGTCAGCAGCCGCTCCAGGGTCGCGATCAGGGCGGGTACGGACTGCGGTGCGCGGAGTTCGGCCAGCAGCCGGACCGGATGCAGGGCGTAGGCGGTGCGCAGCGGGTTGGTGGCGAGCGCGGCGGCGGCGCGGGCGGTGCGGGGGTCGCCGAGACGGCCCAGGGCGTGCGCGGCGGTGGCGCAGCGCACCGGTTCGCGGTAGTTCAGCAGCAGTACGAGCGTCTCGAAGGCCCGCTTGTCGCCGGCGCAGCCCAGGATGAAGGCGGCGATCTCCCTGGCCCACAGCGGACGTTCGACGGCGACCAGCATCCGGGCCAGTTCCTCCCGCCCGGCCGGGGTGTTCTTGCGGGCCAGCCCCAGCAACCGTTCGTAGGCGACCAGATCCTGTGGGGAGCGGAGCTCGGCCCGCACCCGGTCCGTCAACTCGTGGAATTCCTCTTCCATTTGCCGCTCCCCTCCCGCCGGGCCGCCCCGGTTCCCGCGACGTGGCCCGCACCACAGCCTAATGACCCGCGCCACCCCTGGCGCTCCGGTTACTCACGGGTTAACCTGCTGGAACGAGCAGCACCACTGTTCGGGCGGCCTGGTGACGCAGCCGCCACAAAGTGAAGTCGGTTCGGCACCGCACAGCACAACAGCAGTACGGAGAACACGGCACGGCCCCGGGACAGGGCCGCCGCGTCTCCCACACCGCCGGCGCTCCCGCAGCGCCGCGGCCCCCGCGGCTCACCGCCGCTGTCCGGCCGCTGCGCGTACGACAGCTCTCGCGCCGCGCGGACACCCCTCAGTCGTCACTTCTCCCCTGCCCTCAGGGGAACACCCTCAGGAGTCTCGCGATGGGCCCTCAGTCCACCCCTGATCTCTCAACTGAAGCCTCCCCCCTGTCCCTTTCCACCGTCGCCGTCGTCGGCCTGGGCACCATGGGCACCGGCATTGCCGAGGTGCTGACCCGGGCCGGCCGCGAGGTGATCGGTATCGACACCGACGAGGCCGCCGCCCGGCACGCTGTCGCGGCCCTCGAATCCGCCACCGCCCGTGCGGTGCGGCGCGAGCGCATCACGGAGCGGGAGCGGCAGGACATCCTGGCCCGGTTCCGTACCTTCACCGATCTGCAGGCCGCCGCGGACGCCGACCTCGTCATCGAGGTGGTGCCCGAGGACTACGAGCTGAAGCGGCAGGTCTTCGCCGGGCTGGACGCCGTGGTGCGTCCCGACACCATTGTGGCCACCGGCACCAATGCGCTGTCCGTGACCCGGCTGGCCGCCGACTCACAGCACCCCGAGCGGGTGCTCGGGGTGCACTTCTTCAATCCCGCGCCCGCCATGAAGCTGGTCGAGGTGGTCTCTTCGGTGCTCACCGCGCCCACCGCGGTCGCCGCCGTCACGGAACTCGCCCGCGACCTGGGCAAGGACCCGATCGCGGTGGGCGACCGCCCCGGATTCGTCGCCGACGGCCTGCTGTTCGGCTATCTGAACCAGGCCGCGGCGATGTACGAGGCCAAGTACGCCACCCGCGAGGACATCGACGCCGCGATGCGGCTGGGCTGCGGTCTGCCCATGGGCCCGCTGGCACTGCTCGACCTGATCGGCGTGGACACCGCCCGTACGGTCCTGGAGGCGATGTACGCCGAGTCCCAGGACCGGCTGCACGCCCCCGCGCCGATCCTCGGCCAGCTGACCGAGGCCGGGCTGACCGGCCGCAAGGCGGGCCGCGGCTTCTACACGTACGACGCCCCCGGCTGGGGGCACCTCCCAGCGGTAGCCGGTGGAGCCACGGTCGTGCCGGACGCGGAGAGCCCGGCGGCCGCCGATGAGCTCGCGGGCGGGCGGACGGTCACCGGCGTCGGGGTGGCCGGTTCCGGGACGATGGCCAGCGGTATCGCCGAGGTCTTCGCCAAGGCGGGCTACAAGGTCGTGCTGGCCGCCCGCAGCCTGGAGAAGGCCGAGCAGGCGAAGGCCAGGATCGCCAAGTCGCTGGGCCGCTCGGTGGACAAGGGCCGGCTGACCGCCGGGGCCCGGGACACCGCGCTCGCGGCGATCACCCCGGCCGGATCGCTCGACGCGTTCGCCGATGTCGATCTGGCGGTCGAGGCGGTGGCCGAGGACCTGGCGGTCAAGCAGGAGCTGTTCAAGACGCTGGACAAGGTCTGCAAGCCGGGCGCCGTCCTGGCGACCACCACCTCGTCCCTGCCCGTCGTGGCCTGCGCCCGCGTCACCTCGCGCCCGCAGGACGTCATCGGGATGCACTTCTTCAACCCGGCGCCCGCCATGAAGCTGGTGGAGGTGGTCCGTACGGTCCTGACGGCCGACGACGTCCACGCCACCGTGCGGGCCGTCTGCACCAAGGTCCGCAAGCACCCGGTGGACTGCGGGGACCGGGCCGGATTCATCGTGAACGCGCTGCTGTTCCCGTATCTGAACAACGCGATCAAGATGGTCGAGGAGCACTACGCGACCCTGGACGACATCGACGCCGCCATGAAGCTCGGCGGCGGCTACCCGATGGGCCCGTTCGAACTCCTCGACGTGGTCGGCCTGGACGTGTCCCTGGCCATCGAGAAGGTGCTGCACGCCGAGTTCCGCGACCCCGGGCTGGCCCCGGCGCCGCTGCTGGAGCACCTCGTCGCCGCGGGCTGCCTCGGCCGTAAGACCGGCCGCGGCTTCCGTGAGTACGCCCGGCGCTGACGCGTGGCGGCACTCCGGCCCGGCCGGGGGAGGGTGGGGTGGACTGCTGGAACCCGACGGCGGTCCACCCCCGCTCACAGGGGCACAGGCTGCACCTCATGCCGCAGGCCGCGTAAATATGCAGTACCGTCCCCACATGTCCCAGCCCGCTCGTAACCAGCTCACCGACGCCGACACCGTCACTCCCGGTACCCGCCGGGCGGCGGCGCAACGGCTCAAAATGCGCCGCGAATTGTCGGCGGCGGCGATGGAGCTGTTCGCGACCAAGGGCTATGAGGCGACGACGGTCGATGAGATCGCAGCCGCCGCGGGCGTCGCCCGGCGTACCTTCTTCCGCCACTTCCGCTCCAAGGAAGAGGCGATCTTCCCCGACCACGACGACACCCTCGTCCGCGCGGAAGCCGTCCTGGACGCCGCCCCGCCGCACGAGAATCCGCTGGACACGGTCTGCCGCGGCATCAAGGAAGTCATGCGGATGTACGCGGCCTCCCCGGCCGTGTCGGTGGCCCGCTACCGCCTGACCCGCGAGGTGCCCACCCTGCGGGAGGCCGAGATCGCTTCGGTGGCCCGCTACGAGCGGCTGTTCACCCGCTATCTGCTGGGCCACTTCGACGAGGGCGCACACCGCGAGGGCGACGACGATCCGCTGCTCGCCGAGGTCGCGGCGTCCGCCGTGGTCACCGCGCACAACCATGTGCTGCGGCGCTGGCTGCGGGCCGGCGCCCAGGGCGATGTCGAGGCGCAGCTCGACCATGCCTTCGAGATCGTCCGGGAGACCTTCGGCGCCGGCATCGGCGCCGGCCGCACCGGCAGCGGGGAGAACCCCCCGGCGGCCGTCTCGCGGGAGGGCGAGGTGCTGGTCGCGGTGGCCCGCACGGACGCACCGCTGGACGAGGTCATGCGCACCATCCGCAAGGCGATCAAAGAACACAAGTAACGGTCATCCGGCCGCAACCGGACATGATCGCGGCCCGGCACCCCTGAGCGGGCCGGGCCGCGACACGAATGGCGTAACGCCCTCCCCGCGCACGCTGCGCGCACACCCCGTTTCTTTGCGTCATTACCACGCCTCCCATCGGCCATCTTTTGCTCATGCGTGCCGCCCGGATGACATCTGAGAGAAATTCTTGGCACTCAGTGTCTTGTCGACTGGCACGCGGTGTCATACGTTGAGAGTGTCCGGGCGGCCGGCGTGCTGAGAACCAACGCGCGCCGGCTGTCCCACCAGCCCTACGTGGCTGTCCGCCCGGATGCCTGCGTCACAGGCACTTCCCAGCTGCCGCTGGGCATCGCGCCGCTTTGCTTCCAAGGCCCTTGTCACAAGCAAAGGCGAAGCGGAGCCGGCGCTGCCAGGCTCCGCGGCCGACGGCTCTGCAACCCCCGCAGAGGCGACGGCAACGGTGCCACCCCGGCCGAACCGACGGCACCACCTCCCGCACCACCCCCGACGTTCCCTCAAGCCGTTTCCCCTCAACGGTTCCCCAAGCTCTCCACTTCGGTCGAGCAGGGGAGGCCCCAACCGCCGGAGGCACCCCGTGAACGAAATCCTGGACGCAATCCTCACGCCTGACACCACCAGCGCCGACTTCGCCGCGCTGGCCCTCCCCGAGTCCTACCGCGCGGTGACCGTGCACAAGGACGAGGCCGACATGTTCGCCGGCCTGGAGACCAAGGAGAAGGACCCCCGCAAGTCGCTGCACGTCGATGACGTGCCGGTGCCCGAGCTGGGACCGGGCGAGGCGCTGGTGGCCGTGATGGCCTCCTCCGTGAACTACAACTCGGTCTGGACCTCGATCTTCGAGCCGATGTCGACCTTCGGCTTCCTGGAGCGCTACGGCAAGCTCTCCCCGCTCACCAAGCGGCACGACCTGCCGTACCACGTCATCGGCTCCGACCTGGCCGGTGTGGTGCTGCGCACCGGGCCCGGCGTCAACGCCTGGGGCCCCGGCGACGAGGTCGTCGCCCACTGTCTGTCCGTCGAGCTGGAGTCCTCCGACGGCCACAACGACACCATGCTCGACCCCGAGCAGCGGATCTGGGGCTTCGAGACCAACTTCGGCGGCCTGGCCGAGATCGCGCTGGTCAAGTCCAACCAGCTGATGCCCAAGCCGAAGCATCTGAGCTGGGAGGAGGCGGCGTCGCCCGGTCTGGTCAACTCGACCGCGTACCGCCAGCTGGTCTCCCGCAACGGCGCCGGGATGAAGCAGGGCGACAACGTCCTGATCTGGGGCGCGAGCGGCGGGCTCGGCAGTTACGCCACCCAGTTCGCGCTGGCGGGCGGCGCCAACCCGATCTGTGTGGTCTCCTCGGACCAGAAGGCGGAGATCTGCCGGAAGATGGGCGCCGAGGCGATCATCGACCGCAACGCCGAGGGCTACAAGTTCTGGAAGGACGAGCACCACCAGGACCCCAAGGAGTGGAAGCGCTTCGGCAAGCGCATCCGCGAGCTGACCGGCGGCGAGGACGTGGACATCGTCTTCGAGCACCCCGGCCGGGAGACCTTCGGCGCGTCCGTGTACGTCACGCGCAAGGGCGGCACCATCGTCACCTGCGCCTCGACCTCGGGCTATCACCACGAGTACGACAACCGCTACCTGTGGATGTCGCTGAAGCGGATCGTCGGCTCGCACTTCGCCAACTACCGCGAGGCGTGGGAGGCCAACCGGCTGATCGCCAAGGGCAAGATCCACCCGACCCTCTCGAAGACGTACACCCTCGAGGAGACCGGGCAGGCGGCGTACGACGTGCACCGCAACCTCCACCAGGGCAAGGTCGGCGTGCTGGCGCTGGCCCCCGAGGAGGGCATGGGCGTGCGCGACGAAGAAATGCGCGCCAAGCACCTCGACGCCATCAACCGGTTCCGGAACGTCTGAGGCAACTCGGACTCCCGGACCACGAAGATACGAGCCTGATATGACTGAGCGTCAGAAGGATCGTCCGTGGCTGATGCGGACCTACGCCGGCCACTCCACCGCCGAGGCCTCCAACGAGCTGTACCGGCGCAATCTCGCCAAGGGCCAGACCGGTCTGTCGGTCGCGTTCGACCTCCCGACGCAGACCGGATACGACCCCGACCACATCCTCGCCCGCGGCGAGGTCGGCCGGGTCGGGGTCCCGGTGTCCCACCTCGGCGACATGCGCCGGCTGTTCCAGGACATTCCGCTGGACCAGATGAACACCTCGATGACCATCAACGCGACGGCCATGTGGCTGCTGGCGCTGTACGAGGTGGTCGCCGAGGAACAGGGCGCCGACCTCTCCAAGCTGGCGGGGACGACGCAGAACGACATCGTGAAGGAATACCTCTCGCGCGGGACACATGTCTTCCCGCCGGGGCCTTCGCTGCGGCTGACCACCGACATGATCACGTACACGGTGGCGCACATCCCCAAGTGGAACCCGATCAACATCTGCAGCTACCACCTGCAGGAGGCGGGCGCCACCCCGGTCCAGGAGATCGCCTACGCCATGTCCACAGCCATCGCGGTGCTGGACGCGGTGCGGGACTCCGGGCAGGTACCGGCGGAGAAGTTCGGCGATGTCGTGGCCCGTATCTCGTTCTTCGTGAACGCCGGTGTCCGGTTCGTCGAGGAGATGTGCAAGATGCGCGCCTTCGGCCGCATCTGGGAAAAGATCACCCGCGAGCGCTACGGCATCGAGAACGAGAAGCAGCGCCGGTTCCGCTACGGCGTCCAGGTCAACTCGCTCGGACTGACCGAGGCGCAGCCGGAGAACAACGTCCAGCGGATCGTCCTGGAGATGCTGGCCGTCACGCTCTCCAAGGATGCCCGTGCCCGCGCCGTGCAACTCCCCGCCTGGAACGAGGCGTTGGGGCTGCCGCGCCCGTGGGACCAGCAGTGGTCGCTGCGCATCCAGCAGGTCCTGGCGCACGAGAGCGACCTGCTGGAGTACGAGGACATCTTCGCCGGCTCGCATGTCATCGAGGCCAAGGTGGACGCCCTGGTCACCGAATGCCTCGCCGAGATCGAGCGGATCCAGGAGATGGGCGGCGCGATGGCCGCCGTGGAGTCCGGCTACCTCAAGTCGCAGCTGGTCTCCGCGCACGCCGAGCGGCGGGCCCGGATCGAGGCCGGCGAGGAGAAGATCGTCGGCGTCAACTGCTTCGAGGGCACCGAACCCAACCCGCTCACCGCGGATCTCGACACGGCCATCATGACCGTCGACCCGGCCAACGAGGCACGGGTGGTCAAGGCGCTGCACGACTGGCGGGACAACCGCGACGAGACGCGCGCCCAGGAGGCACTGTCAGCCTTGAAGAAGACCGCCGCGGGCGACGGCAACCTCTTCGCGGCCACCGTGGAGTGCGCCCGCGCCGGGGTGACGACCGGCGAGTGGGCCTGGGCACTGCGGGACGTCTTCGGCGAGTTCCGGGCCCCCACGGGCGTCTCCAACGCCCCCCTGGCGGTCGCCGCCGAGGAGGGCACCCCGCTCGCCGCGGTCCGCGAAAAGGTCGCCAAGACGGCGGCCGAGCTCGGCAGCGGCAAGCTGCGGCTGCTGGTCGGCAAGCCCGGCCTGGACGGGCACAGCAACGGTGCCGAGCAGATCGCCGTACGGGCCCGGGACGCCGGTTTCGAGGTGATCTACCAGGGCATCCGGCTCACCCCGGAGCAGATCGTCTCGGCCGCGGTCGCCGAGGACGTGCACTGCGTGGGCCTGTCGATCCTGTCCGGCTCGCACGCCGAGCTGGTGCCGGACGTCCTCGCCCGGCTGCGCCGCACCGGCATGGACACCACTCCCGGACCCGGCAGCCCTCCCATACCCGTCATCGTCGGCGGCATCATTCCCTCCGCCGATGCGACCGCGCTCCGGGAAGCCGGAGTGGCGGCCGTGTTCACCCCCAAGGACTTCGGTATTACGGAGATCATCGGCCGTATCGTCGACGAGATCCGGAAAGCGAACCAGCTCGACCCCCTGGAGGTCCCCGCATGACCCAGGCCCACCCCGCGGTGAACCGCCTGCGCCCCCGGCGTTCCTGTCTCGCGGTTCCCGGCAGCAACCCGCGCTTTCTGGAGAAGGCCCAGGGCCTCCCGGCCGACCAGGTATTCCTGGATCTGGAGGACGCCTGCGCGCCGCTCGCCAAGGAAGGCGCCCGGCACCACATCGTCGAGGCGCTGAACGAAGGCGACTGGAGTGGCAAGACCCGGGTCGTACGGGTCAACGACTGGACGACGCACTGGACGTACCGGGACGTCATCACGGTCGTCGAGGGCGCGGGCCCGAACCTCGACTGCCTCATGCTGCCGAAGGTCCAGGACGCCCAGCAGATCGTGGCGCTGGACCTGCTGCTGACGCAGATCGAGAAGACCATGGGCTTCGAGGTCGGCAGGATCGGCATCGAGGCGCAGATCGAGAACGCCAAGGGCCTGGTGAACGTCGACGAGATCGCCGGTGCCTCGCCGCGTCTGGAAACCATCATCTTCGGTCCGGCCGACTTCATGGCGTCCCTCAACATGAAGTCCCTGGTGGTCGGCGAGCAGCCGCCCGGTTATGGGGCGGATGCCTATCACTACATTCTGATGCGCATTCTGATGGCGGCTCGCACCTACGATCTGCAGGCGATCGATGGCCCTTACCTTCAGATCAAGAATGTTGACGGCTATCGCGAGGTCGCCGGCCGCGCCGCCGCCCTCGGGTTCGACGGCAAATGGGTGCTGCACCCCGGTCAGGTCGAGGCCGCCAACGAGGTGTTCTCCCCCTCCCAGGAGGACTACGACCACGCCGAGCTGATCCTGGACGCCTACGAGTGGCACACCTCGGAGGCGGGCGGGGCCAGGGGTTCCGCGATGCTCGGCGACGAGATGATCGACGAGGCGAGCCGGAAGATGGCACTGGTCGTCGCCGGCAAGGGCCGGGCCGCCGGCATGACCCGCACGTCCACATTCGAGGCCCCGGAGGCATAAGCACCATGCAGTTCGGCCGTACCTACGAAGAGTTCACCGTCGGCGACGTGTACAAGCACTGGCCCGGAAAAACCGTCACCGAATACGACGACCACCTCTTCTGTCTGCTCACGATGAACCACCATCCGCTGCACATGGACAGCAATTACGCGGAGCGGACGACCGATTTCGGCAAGAACGTCGTCGTCGGCAACTACATCTACTCGCTGCTGCTGGGCATGTCGGTGCCCGACGTCTCCGGAAAGGCCATCGCCAATCTGGAGATCGAGTCGCTGAAGCATGTGGCGCCCACCTTCCACGGCGACACGCTCTACGGCGAGACGACCGTCCTCGACAAGACGCCGTCCCGCTCCAAGTCGGACCGCGGCATCGTGTACGTCGAGACCAAGGGCTACAAGCAGGACGGCACCCTGGTCTGTGTCTTCCGGCGCAAGGTCATGGTCCCCACGGCCACCTACATCAAGGAGCGCGGCGGCGAGCAGCCCGGCCGCCCGGAGCTGCAGGCCCCTCCGGCCAAGAAGGAGAAGTAGCCATGACCCGTCTCGCGCAGACCGAGGGCCTGACCGACATCCAGCGGGAAATCCTCTCCACCGTCCGCGACTTCGTGGACAAGGAGATCCTGCCGGTCGCCACCGAGTTGGAGCACCGCGACGAGTACCCGTCGCAAATCGTCGAGGGCCTGAAGGAACTCGGCGTGTTCGGCCTGATGATTCCGGAGGAGTACGGCGGTCTGGGTGAGTCCCTTCTCACCTATGCGCTGACCGTCGAGGAGATCGCCCGCGGCTGGATGAGCGTGTCGGGCATCATCAACACCCACTTCATCGTGGCGTACATGCTCAAGCAGCACGGGACACAGGAGCAGAAGGACTACTTCCTGCCGAAGATGGCGGCCGGTGAAATCCGCGGCGCCTTCTCGATGTCGGAGCCGGCGCTGGGCTCGGACGTGGCAGCCATCACCTCCAAGGGCGTGCGGGACGGCGAAGACTATGTCCTCAACGGTCAGAAGATGTGGCTCACCAACGGCGGTTCGTCGACGCTGGTCGCGGTGCTGTGCCGGACGGACGAGGGCCACCCGGAGGGCACCGCTCCGCACAAGTCGATGACGACCTTCCTCGTCGAGAAGGAGGCCGGCTTCGGTGAGGTGCGGCCCGGACTGACCATTCCGGGCAAGATCGACAAGATGGGCTACAAGGGCGTCGACACCACCGAGCTGATCATGGACGGGCTGCGGATTCCGGCCGATCGGGTGCTCGGCGGGGAGACCGGACGTGGCTTCTATCACATGATGGACGGCGTCGAGGTCGGCCGGGTCAACGTGGCCGCGCGTGGCTGCGGTGTCGCCCAGCGCGCCTTCGAACTGGGGGTTTCCTACGCCCAGCAGCGGCACACCTTCGGCAAGCCGATCGCGCAGCATCAGGCCATCCAGTTCAAACTGGCCGAAATGGCAACAAAGGTCGAAGCGGCGCATGCGATGATGGTGAATGCCGCTCGCAAAAAGGACTCGGGTCAGCGAAACGACCTCGAGGCGGGCATGGCCAAGTACCTGGCCTCCGAGTACTGCAAGGAGGTAGTGGAAGACGCGTTCCGTATCCACGGCGGCTACGGCTTCTCCAAGGAGTACGAGATCGAGCGGCTCTACCGCGAGGCCCCGATGCTCCTGATCGGCGAAGGCACCGCCGAGATCCAGAAAATGATCATTGGGCGACGGCTACTCGAGGAGTACCGGATCCAGGGGTGAACGTCCCGTTTGGGTTGCTTTGGTCTAGACGAAGATCACACCCCGTCATCGTTCTTCGGCCACGGATTGGCTCTGGCTCTTGGCCAGTTGCCGCCCGCAACCGATAGCATCCCCGGAAAGCCGCCGTCCCCCGTATCCCTACGCGGCATCCTCCGCTACGAAGGTCATCCATGCCCCACAGCCAATCCTCTGCACAACGCGGTCGCGTCCGCCTCGCGCGCGGAGCGTCGCCGTGGCTCCTGCCGACCGTTGCCACGGCAGCGGTCAGCCTCGCCCGGTCCCGCCGGTCTGGTCGCTGGGCCGCCGTTGCCGTGCCCACCACCGCACTGGCGGCGGGCATGCTGTGGTTTTTCCGCGACCCCGAGCGGGAGATCGCTCAGGGCCGTGTCATCTCACCGGCCGACGGCGTGGTGCAGAGCATCATGCCGTGGAAGGACGGGCGCACCCGCGTCGCGATCTTCATGAGCCCGCTGAACGTCCACGTCAACCGTGCGCCGCTGGCCGGCACGGTGACGTCCGTGGAGCACATCCCCGGCGGATTCGTTCCGGCGTTCAACAAGGAGAGCGAAAACAACGAGCGGGTCGTCTGGCACTTCGACACCGAGCTCGGCGACATCGAGATGGTGCAGATCGCCGGCGCGGTGGCCCGCCGCATCGTCCCTTACGTGCCCGAGGGCACCAAGGTCGAACAGGGCGAGCGGATCGGACTGATCCGCTTCGGCTCGCGCGTCGACGTCTACCTCCCGGAGGGCGTCGAGGTGGCGGTCGAGGTCGGCCAGGCGACCACCGCGGGGGTGACTCGTCTTGACCGTGATTGATCCCGAGACACAGGCGGGCTGGGCGCCCGAGACCGACGAGGACGAGGACGACATGCCGCTGTCCACGCGGCTGTCAATAGCGGACACCCTCACCCTCGGTAACGCCATCTGCGGCTTCATGGCCGTGTACTTCACCACCACCGGGGTCCTGATCCCGCATCTGACCGGCATGGACGACGGCGGGATGGCCCGGCACAGCGCCGCGATGGCCGTCATCCTGATGCTGCTGGCGTCGGTCTTCGACCTCTTCGACGGCCTGGTGGCGCGCAAGCTGCGGGCCTCGGCGATGGGGGCCGAGCTCGACAACCTCTCCGACCTGATCAGCTTCGGCCTGGCACCCGCGTACTTCGTCGTCACCTGGGGCATGGTCACCCAGGACGCCAACCAGCGGGTGTCCGTGGTCGCGGCCGTCGTGGTGCTGCTGGCGGTGGTGCTCCGGCTTGCGCGGTTCTCCTGCGTGCCGATGCGCGACGGCATGTTCCAGGGCATGCCCGGCCCGTTCGGCGCCCTGACCGTCGTCGCCATCGTGCTGCTGGAGCTGCCGTTCCTGCCGACGCTGCTGGCGATCATCGGGGTGGCCTGGCTGATGGTGAGCCGGGTCGAGTACCCCAAGCCGCGGGGGCGGCTCGCGGTGGCGATGCTCAGCTGGATCGTGCTCAGCATGGGCATGCTCACGGCCTGGGCCCTGGACGCCCCGGGCGGCCAGCTGCTGCTGCAGACCGGCTGTGCCCTGCAGGTGGTCCTGGGCGCGATGATCCCGTTGTTCGCGACGGCCCGGCGGGTCAACACCTTCCGCGACAACCGCCGCGAGTCGCGGGCCGAGTCCCGCGCCGCACAGCTTCCCTAGCGGAACGCGCCCAACGCCGCGGGCCCCGAGCGAGTTCTTCGCCCCGGGCCCCCG
>NZ_JBSHBP010000031.1:0-95484 GCF_053612065.1 Streptomyces sp. NPDC054765
GGTCACGGCGGACCCGCCGGGACCCGCACGACACGCGCCCGGTGCCTCGCTACGGCGTGGACTGCGGCTCGGCGGGAAGGACGTGCTTGGCGGCGATGGCCTTCGCGGTCTCCGAGTCGGGGCCGGGCTGCGGCACGAAGACCGCCTCGCGGTAGTAGCGCAGTTCCGCGATGGATTCGCGGATGTCGGCCAGCGCCCGGTGGTTGCCGTTCTTGTCCGGACTGTTGAAGTAGGCCCGCGGGTACCAGCGCCGGGCCAGCTCCTTCACGGACGAGACATCGACGATCCGGTAGTGGAGAAAGTTCTCCAGCGTCGGCATGTCCCGCAGCAGGAAGCCGCGGTCGGTGCCGACGGAATTGCCGCACAGTGGTGCCTTCCGCGGCTCCGGCACATGCTGCTTGATGTAGGCAAGCACCTGTGCCTCGGCCGCCTCCAGCGTCGTCCCGCCGTCCAGCTCCTCCAGCAGTCCGGAGGTGGTGTGCATCCGGCGCACCACCTCCGGCATGGTGCCGAGCGCCTCGGCCGGGGGACGGATCACCACATCCACCCCGTCGCCCAGTACATTCAGCTCCGAGTCGGTGACCAGAGCGGCCACCTCGATGAGCGCGTCATTCGCCAGCGAGAGTCCGGTCATCTCGCAGTCGATCCACACCATGCGATCGTTCATACATCTCACCCTACGGGTCGCTCGCGCTGTCCGGGCAGCACGGGGCGGGCCGCTCCCCTCCCCACCGGGGTTTCGGGCAGCCGGGAGGCGTAGGCGTCCGACTGCGGTTTGCCCGCTTCGCCCACTTCGGCGGAGGCCAGGCCATGGCCGGCCAGCGCGGCGGCGGAGAACCGCTCCGCGCCCGCCCCCAGTGCCGCCCGCTCCCGCTCCGGCCGCTCGGCACGCTCGGCCCGCTCCGGTCTGAGGCCGGGTTCGGGCGCCCCGTTCTGCGGACGGCGTGCGCGGTAGGCCGCGCGGTAGGCGGCCGGTGAGGCGCCCAGCTGCCTGCGGAAGTGGCCGCGCAGGGCGACCGGCGAGCGGAATCCGCAGCGCCCGGCGACCTCGTCCACCGAATAGTCGGAGGTCTCCAGCAGCCGCTGGGCCTGCAGTACCCGCTGGGTGATCAGCCACTGCAGCGGAGCGCTTCCCGTCAGGGAGCGGAAACGCCGGTCGAAGGTGCGCCGGCTCATGTAGGCGCGTGCGGCCAGCGTCTCCACGTCGAACTGCTCGTGGAGGTGCTCCAGCGCCCAGGCGACGACCTCGGCGAGCGGGTCGGCGCCGATCTCTTCAGGTAATGATCTGTCGAGGTAGCGCTGGTGTCCCATGTCGGAGGCGGTGCGCCGGGGCGGCACGACGAGCCGGCGGGCCAGCGCGTTCGCGGCGTCCGCGCCGTGGTCGGTGCGCACGATGTGCAGACACAGGTCGATGCCGGCCGCCGTCCCCGCGGACGTGAGCACATCGCCGTCGTCGACGAAGAGCTCGCGGGGATCCACATGGACGGACGGATAACGCTTGGCGAGCGTCGGTGCGTACATCCAATGGGTCGTGGCCGGACGGCCGTCGAGCAGTCCGGCCGCGGCGAGGACGAACGCCCCCGTACACAACCCGACGATTCTGGCCCCTTCTTCATGCGCGCGGCGCAGCGCATCGAGCGCCGCGGGCGGCGGGGCCTGGGTGATGGAACGCCAGGCCGGTACGACGACCGTCCCGGCACGGGAGATCGCCTCCAGCCCGTAGGGGGCGGATAGTTCGAGCCCCCCGGTCGTGCGCAAAGGCGCATCTTCGCCCGCGCACACAAGCAGCCGGTACCGCGGAACGCCTGCGTCCTGTCGGTCGATGCCGAAGACCGAGAGCGGAATGGAGCTCTCGAAAATGGGGCCGCCGCTGAAGAGGAGCACCGCGACTATTTCGCGGCGTCGTCGGGCGGCGAGCTTGCGTGCGGCATCTGGTACGGCAGCGGAGTCCTGGCTCATGGCACTTAAGCCCCCCTCGGTCGTCTCGCCCTCTCGGTCCTGCACAGTTCCCCCGCCGTTACTACCAAGATCGAATCTACTGTGTTCCGTGAGGATGGAGTGCCAAGTTCACCACCCGCTGGTATGTCGATATGGCAACTTGGCGCGAAGCATTCGATCACGAAGCGTTCCACTCGTCGGGCCTACATGGGAAGTACGCGTCTCGGCTCTGCCCGTTCGCAGTAGGGCACAACCATGCCCAGCGGTCCTTTCCTCCCTGCTCACACCAGGGTTGAGGGGGGCTCAGGGGAAGGTATGGACCTCGGCCGGAAGTTGGCTGAAAACGGTCGCGCGCAGACTTGCAAGCGCCTCAGTCGACCGGCGTACGCCCTTCGGAGTGCCGGCCACCCCCGTGCGCCGTCGACCCCATATATGCGCTTATGTCCCGGTGCCTTCCGGTCTCCCGCACACGGATCCGCGCCGCGGTCCGTTCGGATTGCCGCAGCAGTGCGCGGCAGACACAGGTCACCGCGGCCAGACCGGCGGCGGTGGCGGCCGCACCGGCCCAGGAGGCGCCGCTGATGATCAGCACGAACGGCACCAGGGCGCAGCTGAAGAGGCCCCAGCGCATGACATCGCTCACTGGGTCGGGTGATCTGTCGGACGGCAACGGCACCGTGTGCTCCCCTCGGACGGGCTGCTACTACAACGCCGCCGACGATCATGGGTCACCGCGAGGGGGTACGTACGGGGGCAGGCCGGGGCATTGCCATCCGCGCCATGCTCCGGCATGCTCCGGGGAACGTTCGAGGCCCCACCCGCCTCGCACGGGCGCTTCGCGTCCGTAGCGGGCTCTGGGCAGCGGGGGAGTGGCGCCGTACTCTTGGGGTATCGGATTGGGAAGATGATTCCCAGTCTTATTGTTCCTCATTGAACTATGGCTCCCGCACCTCGATCGAGCCAGCTCAGTCAACTCCCGGATCAAGTCAATCGCCGTTCCCCGTTCGCCCCTCCGCAAGAGGATGTCCTCGCCGAGACACCATGGCCGGTCACGAAATCCCCGAACCCGCGGACCGCAAGCAGGTCGCCGATCCGATGGCGGACCTCGAAGCGGCGGAAAAGACACGCCACTCGTGCGACCCCGTGTTCCGGCACGGCGTCGTGGTCGGCTTCGACGGCTCCATGTCGAGCGAGCGAGCGTTGGCGTATGCAATCGGTATGGCCCGGCGCCTCGGCTCCGGGTTGATCATCGTCCATGTGGCCAACCGGCTGCCGACGACCGTCTGGGCAGGCTGTGAGCCCCCGGTCTTCGTGGACGTACCGGATCACCGCACCGAAGTGCTCGGCCTGGAGCTGGCCTGCGCCGACCATCTCACCGAGGTCCCCTGGATCCTCGTCGAGCGCGGCGGCGACATCTGCCACGAGCTGGAGGAGGTCGGCCGGGAGTACGAGGCCGACGCCATCGTGGTCGGCTCCACACACGGCATCGTCGGCCGGATCTTCGGCTCGGTGGCCGGCCGGCTGGCCCGCCGGGCGCAGCGCCCGGTGATCGTGATTCCCTGACGCCTCCTGGGGCCGGACCGGCCTCAACTCCCCGCGCCGAACGCCCCCTTCGGTTCCCGTGCGGGCCCCTGTCCGTGGACTGCGCACTGGTGAGGGTGCGTCATGAGGAGGGTGGGCAGCCGCATTCTCCCGGCCCGCAGAGGTGGATTGTGTGCCGGTGAAGGGTAGAAAACGGTCATGTGGGCGCGGCGCTCCACGGGCCCGGCGGCCGCGCGCACGGCAACTGCGTGCTGCCGGCCGGGAGGTGACGGTTCCCGGGCCGGCGGCATCCTGCCGGCGTATGGGCGACGCCGGCAAAAAGGGGAGGCGGCGGCTTCGCGCGATGGTGGCACGCGCGGAGCCGCCGCCCCCCTTTGCGCCTGAGCCGGCGCCGCTTTCGCGGAGGTGGCTGAGCGCCGTGGGGGTTGCTCAATTGTCGCTTCGGTGGGGGGTGTGGTGTGGGTGGGATTGCTCCACCGTGACCCACGGGGCTGCCGCGTGCCCCGGGGGTGCCACCCCACCGCAACCCCTGGGCGGGCTACTCCACCGTGACGGACTTGGCGAGGTTGCGGGGCTTGTCGATGTCCCGGCCGAGGGCCAATGCCGTGTGGTAGGCGAGCAGTTGCAGCGGGATGCCCATGAGGATCGGGTCCAGCTCGGGCTCGTTCTTCGGGACGACGATGGTGTGGTCGGCCTTCTCCTGCTCCTGGTGCGCGACGGCCAGGATGCGGCCGCTGCGGGCCTTGATCTCCTCCAGCGCGGCGCGGTTCTTTTCCAGCAGGTCGTCGTCGGGGACGATCGCGACGGTCGGCATCGCGGGCTCGATCAGGGCCAGCGGGCCGTGCTTGAGCTCGGAGGCCGGGTAGGCCTCGGCGTGGATGTAGGAGACCTCCTTGAGCTTCAGGGAGGCCTCGCGCGCCACCGGGTAGCCGCGCACCCGGCCGATGAACATCATCGACTTGGCGTCCGCGTACAGCTCGGCCATCTTCTTGATGTCCGCCTCGGTTTCGAGGATCTCGTCGATCTGCGCGGGCAGCTTGCGCAGGCCCTCGATGATCCGCTTGCCGTCCGCGACCGAGAGGTCACGGATCCGGCCCAGGTGCAGGGCGAGCAGCGCGAAGGAGACCACCATGTTGGTGAAGCACTTGGTGGAGACGACGCAGACCTCGGGACCGGCGTGCACATAGATGCCGCCGTCGGTCTCCCGGGCGATCGCCGAGCCGACCACGTTCACCAGGCCCAGCACCCGTGCGCCCTTGCGCTTGAGCTCCTGGACGGCCGCCAGCACGTCGTAGGTCTCACCGGACTGGGAGACCGCCACGTACAGCGTGTCGGGGTCCACGACCGGGTTGCGGTAGCGGAACTCGGACGCCGGCTCGGCGTCCGAGGGGATCCGGGCCAGCTCCTCGATCATCTGCGCGCCGATCTGGCCCGCGTGGTACGAGGTGCCGCAGCCCAGGATCTTCACCCGGCGCACCCCGCGCGCCTCGCGGGCGTCGAGGTTCAGGCCGCCGAGGTGCACGGTGGAGAAGCGGTCGTCGATCCGCCCGCGCAGCGCGCGGTCCACCGCCTCCGCCTGCTCGGAGATCTCCTTGTGCATGTAGGTGTCGTGGCCGCCCAGGTCGTACGACTCGGCTGCGTACTCGACGGTCTCCGGAGCGGACGTGGTCCGCGAGCCCTCGGTGGTGTACGTACGGTAGTCGTCGGCCTTGAGGGTGGCCATCTCGCCGTCGTCGAGGGTGACGACCTGGCGGGTGTGCGAGACCAGCGCGGCGACGTCCGAGGAGACGAACATCTCGTGCTCGCCGATGCCGAGCACGACCGGGGAGCCGTTGCGGGCGACCACGATCCGGTCGGGGAAGTCGGCGTGCAGCACGGCGATGCCGTACGTGCCCTCGATGTGCCGCAGCGCCTCGCGGACCCGCTCCTCCAGCTTCTCGGCCGTCGAGCGGCCGATCAGGTGGGCCAGCACCTCGGTGTCGGTCTCGGAGACGAAGGTGATGCCGTCGGCGGTCAGCCGGGTGCGCAGGTCGGCGGCGTTGTCGATGATGCCGTTGTGGACGACCGCGACCTTGCCCTCGGTGTCGAGGTGCGGGTGGGCGTTCTCGTCGGTGGGCGCGCCATGGGTGGCCCAGCGGGTGTGCGCGATGCCCGTGGAGCCCGCGAAGCGCTTCGGCAGCCGGGACTCCAGCTCGCGGACCCGGCCCTTGGCCTTGGCCGTCTTCAGGCCGCCCGCGGCCTTGCCGGTGGCCTTGGCGTGGATGGCGATGCCCGCCGAGTCGTAGCCGCGGTACTCCAGGCGCTGCAGGCCCTCCAGGAGCAGCGGAGCGACATCACGCTTGCCGATGTAGCCGACGATCCCGCACATACAGTGACCCTCCGAGAAAAGTTGTGGCAACAGTGGTGCCCGGCGCCCGTGGCGGGGGCGTCAGCCGTAGACGAGGCGGCGCAGCTGGCGGGCCGAGAGATCCGGCGGGGCCACGGCGCGGTGCGGCATCTCGTGGCGGATCCGTTCGAAGATCTCCTCGTTGCGCAGTCCCTGGGACTGCAGCTCCCGATGGCGGCGGCGGACGAACTCCTCCGTCGTCTCGTCGAAGTACGCCAGCACATCGAGCACCACCCGGGCGGCCTCACCGCGCTGCAGCGGTGTGCTGCGCACCAGGTGGTCCACCAGGTCATCGTGCGGCGCGTCAGCGCTGCGGTTACGGCGTTCGAGCACCCGTCGATACTGAGGGGCGGCGCGGAGATACGCAAGAAATCTGCCCGGTATCGGGCACGTCCCCGATTTGGCGGCCGGAAAGTGGTCGGAACCTTGACCGGAATCGAGGCTCGCGGTACGCATGGTCACCGTTCGGTCGCTCCATGCCATGCACGACGTCATGCACGAGGTTCGCCGAAGGGACCGTCGATGAGACGACGCAGACTGCTGTTCTCGCTGCTGCTGGTCGCGGCGGCGGGGCTGGGAACCGCCGCCCTACCGCCGCCGGGCGCCGCCGGCGCGGCCGCCCCGCCCGCCACTCCGCTGGACGGCGTGATCCCCGCGCCGGCGTCCGTGCACAGCGGCAAGGACGCGTACACCCTCGGCGAGGGAACCCGGATCCGCGTGCC
Source organism: Streptomyces sp. NPDC054765 (assembly GCF_053612065.1). NCBI lineage: Bacteria > Bacillati > Actinomycetota > Actinomycetes > Kitasatosporales > Streptomycetaceae > Streptomyces > Streptomyces sp. NPDC054765. Next base: position 6,589 of record NZ_JBSHBP010000031.1, read on the forward strand.
GGGCGGGTCCGGGGAGGCCAAGAGGATCGCCGGCTATCTGGCGGGGCTGCTGCGGCCCGCCACCGGCTTCGGCCTCCCGGTGACCACCAGGGACGGCCGGGACGGCATCGTCCTCCGGCTCGGCGGCAGCGGCACCGGGGGGCTGGGCGACGAGGGCTACCGGCTCACCTCCGGCGGCCGTGGGGTCACCCTCAGCGCCGCGCGCCCGGCCGGCCTCTTCCACGGCGTCCAGACCCTGCGCCAGCTGCTGCCCGTCGACGGACAGCAGGGCACCCGGCGCGGGCCCCGGCGGATCGCCGGCGGCACCATCGTCGATTCCCCGCGCTACGCCTACCGCGGCGCGATGCTCGACGTCTCCCGGCACTTCTTCACCGTCGCGCAGGTCAAGCGGTACATCGACCAGCTCGCCATGTACAAGATCAACAAGCTGCATCTGCACCTCTCGGACGACCAGGGCTGGCGGATCGCCCTCACGTCGTGGCCGCGGCTGGCGACCTACGGCGGCTCCACCCAGGTCGGCGGCGGCCGCGGCGGCTACTACACCAAGGACGACTACCGCGAGATCGTCCGCTATGCCGCCGCCCGCTATCTGACCGTCGTGCCCGAGATCGACCTGCCGGGCCACACCAACGCCGCGCTCGCCTCCTACGCCGAGCTCAACTGCAACGGCCAGGCCCCGCCGCTCTACACCGGCACCAACGTCGGCTTCAGCTCGCTGTGCGTGCCGAAGAAGGTGACGTACGACTTCGTGGACGACGTGATCCGGGAGCTGGCGGCCCTGACCCCCGGCCGCTACCTCCACATCGGCGGCGACGAGGCGCACTCCACCAGCCATGCGGACTACGTGACCTTCATGGACAAGGTGCAGCCGGTGGTTGCCAAGTACGGCAAGACCGCGATCGGCTGGCACCAGCTGACCGGCGCGCACCCGGCCAAGGGCGCCCTCGCCCAGTACTGGGGCTACGACAAGACGGGCGCGGCCGAGCGCCGACAGGTCGCCGACGCGGCCAGGAACGGCACCCGGCTGATCCTCTCGCCCGCCGACCGCACCTACCTCGACATGAAGTACGACAAGAACACGCCGCTGGGCCTGTCCTGGGCCGGCTATGTGGACGTCGAGCGGTCCTACGACTGGGACCCGGGCAGCTATCTCGACGGGGCGCCCGCGGGCTCCGTCCTCGGGGTCGAGGCGCCCCTGTGGTCCGAGACCCTCGCCACCTCCGCGCACATCGAGTACATGGCCTTCCCTCGGCTGCCCGGCATCGCCGAGCTGGGCTGGTCGCCGGCGGACACCCACGACTGGGACGGCTACAAGGTGCGGCTGGCCGCCCAGGGGCCGCGCTGGGACGCCCTGGGCATCAACTACTACCGCTCACCGGAAGTGCCCTGGCCCGCGAGGTGAACCGGCCGGCCGGGCGGTGAGATCCGCCCGGCCGGCGCCGGCGGTCAGAACCCCAGCTCCCGGGCGATCAGCATCCGCTGGACCTCACTGGTGCCCTCACCGATCTCCAGGATCTTGGCGTCCCGCCACATCCGGGCGACCGGGTACTCGTTCATGAAGCCGTAGCCGCCGTGGATCTGGGTGGCCTCCCGGGCGTTGTCCACCGCGCTCTGCGAGGAGTAGAGCTTGGCGAGCGCGGCCTCCTTCTTGAAGGGCTCGCCGTGCACCAGCCGGGAGGCGGCATGGCGCCAGGCCAGCCGGGAGGTGTGGGCGCGCATCTCCATGTCGGCCAGCTTGAACTGGATCGCCTGGTTGCTGCCGATCGTCTTGCCGAAGGCCCGCCGCTCCTTGGCGTAGCGCACCGACTCGTCCACACAGCCCTGTGCGAGCCCGGTGGCCAGCGCCGCGATGGCGATCCGGCCCTCGTCGAGGATGCGCAGGAACTGGGCGTAGCCCCGGCCCTCCTGGCCCAGCAGGTTGGCGGCCGGGACCCGGACGTCCGAGAACGACAGCTCACGGGTGTCCGAGGCGCTCCAGCCGACCTTGGAGTACGGGGCGCCGACCGTGAAGCCCGGGGTGCCGGACGGGACGATGATCGAGGAGATCAGCGCGGAGCCGCCAGAAGAGTCGGATGCAGCCTTGCGGCCGGTGACGGCGGTGACCGTGACCAGACCGGTGATGTCCGTACCGGAGTTGGTGATGAAGCACTTGCTGCCGTTGATCACCCAGTCCCCGCCGTCGCGCACCGCGGTCGTCCGCGTCGCCCCGGCGTCCGAGCCGCCGTCCGGCTCGGTGAGGCCGAACGCGCCCAGCACCTCACCGCTGCACAGCTTGGGCAGCCACTCGCGCTTCTGCTCCTCCGTGCCGAATTGGTAGACCGGCATGGCGCCCAGGGAGACGCCGGCCTCCAGGGTGATGGCCACCGAGGAGTCGACCCGGGCCAGCTCCTCCAGGGCGATGCCCAGCGCGAGGTAGTCGCCGCCCATGCCGCCGTACTCCTCCGGGAACGGCAGGCCGAACAGGCCCATCCGGCCCATCTCCCGCACGATCTCGTACGGGAACGCATGCTGCTCGTAGTACTCGCCGATCTTCGGGGCGACGACGTCGTGCGCGAAGGCCTCGACCGTACGCCGGAGTTCTTCCAGTTCGGCGGGGAGACGGTGGTCCAGGGACATGAGGGTCACTCCTTGTGGGAGAGAGCGCGAAGGGTGCGGGAGGGGCTCGGCCGGCCCAGGACGTCCGCCATCCACACGCTGGTGGCGGCCAGCCGGTCCAGGTCGACCCCGGTCTCGATGCCGAGGCCGTGCAGCATCCACACAAGGTCTTCGGTGGCGAGGTTGCCGGTGGCGCTCTTGGCGTACGGGCAGCCGCCGAGGCCGCCCGCCGAGGCGTCGATGGTGGTGATGCCGTGCTGCAGCGCGGCGAAGGTGTTGGCGAGGGCCTGCCCGTAGGTGTCGTGGAAGTGCACCCCGATACGGGAGGTGGGCACGCCGGCTTCGTTGAGGGAGGCGAGCAGGGTCTGCACATGGCCGGGGGTGGCCACGCCGATGGTGTCGCCCAGGCTCAGTTCGTCGCAGCCCAGGTCGAGCAGCGCCCGGCAGACCCGGACGGTCTGCGCGATCGGCACCGGGCCCTCCCACGGGTCGCCGAAGCACATCGACAGATAGCCGCGGACCTGCACCTTGGTGTCCTTGGCCCGCTCGACGACCGGCGCGAACATCGCCAGCGCCTCGTCGACCGTGCGGTTGAGATTGGCCCTGGCGAACGACTCGGTGGCGCTGGCGAACACCGCGATCCGGCGGGCGCCCAGGGCGAGCGCACGGTCCAGACCGCGTTCATTGGGCACGAGGACGGGGAGCCGGTGCGGATCGATGCCGTCCAGCAGCGGGAACAGCTGCTCCGCGTCGGCGAGCTGGGGCACCCACGTGGGGTGGACGAAGCTGGTGGCCTCGACGGTCGGCAGGCCCGCATCGGCGAGCCGGCGGATGAACTCGGCCTTGATCTCGGTGGGTACGACCGTCTGCTCGTTCTGCAGGCCGTCGCGCGCGCCGACCTCATGGATCCGTACGCGGGTGGGCAGCCCCTCGGCGGAGACCTCCATCGGCAGTCCGGCTGCGGTCATGATGCGCTCCCCTGCTCGTCGTCGGGTGCCGTCGCGGACGAGGCGGCCTCGTCGGGGTTCTCGTGCGGGGCGATCACGGCCAGGATCTGGTCCATGGCGACGGTGGTGCCCGCGGTGACGTCGAGTTCGGTGACGGTCCCGGCGTGCGGTGCGGAGATGACGTGTTCCATCTTCATCGCCTCGACCACCAACAGGCCCTGGCCCGCGGCCACCTCGTCGCCGACGGCCACCTTGACGACCGTGACGGTGCCCGGCATCGGGGCGGCCAGGGTGTCCGCGCCGTGCGCCCCGGCGGCCCCGCGCAGCGCCGCGGCCACCGGGTCGTGCGTGGTCACCTGCCAGGAGTCGCCGTCCCGGCCGAGCCAGTCGCCGCTGTGGTGGAAGGTGTGCAGCACCCCGTCGACGGTGACCCGTACGCGGCCGGGTTCGAGCTGCGCGGCCAGCTCCCCGGGGCGGACGTCATGAGCGACCGGGTCATGGCCCGGGACGCGCAGCCAGTGGCGGACGGGGGCGGGCTCGCCGCCGAGGCGGAAGCCGCTGGGCGCGGCGAACGGGTCACGCCAGCCGCCGCCGGCCACCGGCGGCTCCAGGGCGGCCTGCCGTACCGCGGCTGCCGCCGCATACACCTCGTCCGGCACCCCGCCGTCGACCAGTCCGGCCGCCTCGCGCTCCACCAGTCCGGTGTCCAGCTCGCCGGAGACCACGTCCGGGTGGGCCAGCAGCCGCCGCAGGAAACCGGCGTTGGTGGTCACCCCGAGGGTGACCGTCTCCGCCAGCGCGGCCCGCAGCCGGCGCAGCGCACTCGCCCGGTCCGGGCCATGGGCGATGACCTTGGACAGCATCGGGTCGTAGCGGCTGCCGACCTCCACGCCCTGGGACAGGCCGGAGTCCGTGCGCAGCCCGTCGCCCTGCACCTCGTGCAGCGCCAGCACCGTGCCGCCGGTCGGCAGGAAGTCGCGGGCCGGGTCCTCGGCGCAGATCCGGGCCTCGACGGCGTGCCCGGTGAAGGTGATGTCCTCCTGGGCGTGGTGCAGACGCTCGCCGGCCGCGACCCGCAGCTGCCACTCCACCAGGTCGAGGCCGGTGACCAGCTCGGTGACCGGGTGCTCGACCTGGAGGCGGGTGTTCATCTCCATGAAGTAGTAGGAGGACGGGTCCTTGCCCGGGACGATGAACTCGACGGTGCCGGCGCCGCGGTAGCCGCAGGAGCGGGCCGCCTGCACGGCCGCCTCACCCATCGCGGCGCGGGTGGCCTCGTCCAGCAGCACCGAGGGGGCCTCCTCGATGACCTTCTGGTGGCGGCGCTGGAGGGAGCACTCGCGCTCGCCGAGATGGATGACATTGCCGTGGCCGTCGGCCAGGACCTGGATCTCGATGTGCCGGGGCCGGTCGATCCAGCGCTCGACGAGCAGGGTGTCGTCGCCGAAGGAGGAGCGGGCCTCGCGGCGGGCGGCGGCGATCTCGTCGGCCAGCAGCGCCTCGTCGCGGACCAGCCGCATGCCCTTGCCGCCGCCGCCCGCGGACGGCTTGAGCAGCACCGGCATGCCGATCTCCCGTGCCGCGGCGGCCAGTTGGGAGTCATCGAGACCGCTGCCCGAGGAGCCGGGGACGACCGGGACACCGGCCTCGCGCACCGTCTCCTTGGCCCGGATCTTGTCGCCCATCAGCTCGATGGCCTCGGCGGACGGGCCGATGAAGACCAGCCCGGCGTCCGCGCAGGCGCGGGCGAAGGCGGCGTTCTCGGCGAGGAAGCCATAGCCGGGGTGGACCGCCTGAGCACCGGTCCGGGCGGCGGCGTCCAGCAGCCGCTCCACGGACAGATAGCTCTCGGCGGCCGGGGCCGGACCGATCCGTACGGCCGTGTCGGCCTCACGGACATGCCGGGCATCGGCGTCCGCGTCGCTGTGGACGGCGACCGAGCGGATCCCGAGGGCGCGCAGCGTACGGATGACACGGACCGCGATCTCGCCGCGATTGGCGATGAGTACGGTGTCGAAATTGGTGGCCATTGCCGGGGACATCCCTCTCACATCCGGAAGACGCCGTAGCCGGGCGCTGTGCTGTCCTTCTGGGGAAGCGGCGCATTGGCACAGGCGGTCAGCGCCAGCCCCAGCACCTGCCGGGTCTCCAGCGGGTCGATGACGCCGTCGTCCCACAGCCGCGCGGTGGCGTAGTAGGCGTTGCCCTGGGTCTCGTACTGCTCCCGGACCGGCGCCTTGAAGGCGTTCTCCTCCTCGGCGCTCCACTCCTCGCCGCGTGCCTCCAGCTGGTCGCGTTTGACGGTGGCGAGGACGGAGGCGGCCTGTTCGCCGCCCATCACCGAGATCTTGGCGTTCGGCCACATCCACAGGAAGCGGGGGGAGTAGGCCCGCCCGCACATGGAGTAGTTGCCCGCCCCGTAGGAGCCGCCGATGACGACCGTCAGCTTGGGCACGCGGGTGCAGGCCACCGCCGTGACCATCTTCGCGCCGTGCTTGGCGATGCCGCCGGCCTCGTAGGAGCGGCCGACCATGAAGCCGGAGATGTTCTGGAGGAACAGCAGCGGGATGCCGCGCTGGTCGCACAGCTCGATGAAGTGGGCGCCCTTCTGGGCGGATTCGGAAAACAGGATGCCGTTGTTGGCGACGATGCCGACGGGGTGGCCGTGGAGGTGGGCGAAGCCGGTGACCAGGGTCGTGCCGTACTCCGCCTTGAACTCCGCGAAGCGCGAGCCGTCCACGAGGCGTGCGATCACCTCGCGGACGTCATAGGGCGTACGGGAGTCCGCGGGCACCACGCCGTACAGCCCGGCCGGGTCGGCCTTGGGCTCCTCCACGGGCCGTACGGTCCACGGGAGCGGCTCGCGCTCGCCGAGGGTGGAGACGATGGTGCGCACCAGGCGCAGCGCATGGGCGTCGTCCTCGGCGAGATGGTCGGTGACACCGGAGGTCCTGGAATGCACCTCGCCGCCGCCCAGCTCCTCGGCGGTGACCACCTCACCGGTGGCGGCCTTCACCAGCGGCGGTCCGCCCAGGAAGATCGTGCCCTGGTTGCGGACGATCACGGCCTCGTCGCTCATGGCGGGTACGTAGGCACCGCCCGCCGTGCAGGAACCGAGGACGGCGGCGATCTGCGGGATACCGGCGCCGGACATCCGGGCCTGGTTGTAGAAGATCCGCCCGAAGTGCTCCCGGTCGGGGAAGACCTCGTCCTGCATCGGCAGGAAGGCGCCGCCGGAGTCCACCAGATACAGACAGGGGAGACGGTTCTCCAGGGCGATCTCCTGCGCCCGCAGATGCTTCTTGACCGTCATCGGGTAGTAGGTGCCGCCCTTGACCGTGGCGTCATTGGCGACGATCACCGTCTCGCGGCCGGAGACCCGGCCGATACCGGCGATCACCCCGGCGGCCGGCGCGGCCCCGCCGTACATCCCCTCCGCGGCCAGCGGCGCCAGCTCCAGGAACGGCGAGCCGGGGTCCAGCAGGGCGTCCACCCGGTCGCGGGGCAGTAGTTTGCCGCGGGCGGTGTGCCGCGCCCTGGCCTTCTCGCCGCCCCCCAGCCGCGCCGACGCGAGCTTCTCGCGCAGCTCGGCGGCCAGCTCGCGGTGCGCGGCCTCATTGGCCCGCCAGGAGTCGGACGCCGGCTCGGCGGTGCTCCCCAGCACCGGTGCCTGCTCCATTCTTACGAGCCCCCTTGCTCGGTCTGCCGTCCCGGTGCCGCGGTCCGCGGCCGCCGGGCCATCCGTGTTAATGGGCGTTAACCACATCTCCTTCAGGTTAACGAGCACTAACCCGGCTGTCTACAATCGACGGCATGAGTAATGCGCAGCCCTCCGCCCCGACCAGCCGCCGCGAGCAGATCCTCAAGGAGGCGGCCCGGCTCTTCGCGGAGCGCGGCTTCCACGGCGTCGGCGTGGACGAGATAGGGGCGGCCGTGGGCATCTCCGGCCCCGGCCTCTACCGGCACTTCGCCGGCAAGGACGCGATGCTTGCCGAGCTGCTGGTCGGGATCAGTGAGCGGCTGCTCGACGGCGGCCGGATGCGGATCGCGGAGGGTGGCGAGAGCCCCGAGGCGGTGCTGCGCGCACTGATCGACGGCCATATCGACTTCGCGCTGGACGACCGGCCGCTGATCACCCTGCACGACCGTGAGCTGGACCGGCTGCGGGAGGCCGACCGCAAGCGGGTCCGCCGGCTCCAGCGGCAGTATGTGGAGCTGTGGGTGGAGGTCGTCCGCCGGGTGCACCCGCTCCCCTCCGAGTCCCAGGCCCGTGCCGCGGTGCACGCCGTCTTCGGCCTGCTCAACTCCACCCCGCACCTCGGCCGTCCGGGCGCCCTCCCGGGCCGTACGGAGATGGCGGAACTGCTGCACCGCCTGGCGCTGGGCGCGTTCGGCGCGGTGGCCGGGGACCCGGCGGCGGAGGGGTCGGTCGCGGCGGGTGCGCCGGGCGCTTAGTCCGTACCGGGCTGCGTACCGGGCTGCACGCCGGGTTGCGCGGCGGGCTGCACGCCGGGTTGCGCGCCGGGCCGGGCACCCGCCTTTGTATCGGGTTTTGTTCACCTCTGGACAGCTTTGGTGACTGGCCGGTAGCTTTCGCTCCGGAGAGAAGCTGAGCAAGCGCTTAGCCAGACGCGGCGGTCTAAGGAGGCCATGGCATGCGCCGTACGGTGTTCAACGAGGATCACGAGGCGTTCCGGGAGACCCTGCGGGCCTTCATCGAGGCCGAGGTCGTACCGGTGTACGACGAATGGTTCGCCGCGGGCCAGACGCCGCGTGACTTCTACTACAAGCTCGCCGAGCTGGGCATATTCGGCATCCGCGTCGACGAGGAGTACGGCGGCGCGGGCATCGACTCGTACAAGTTCGAGGCCGTGATGTACGAGGAGACCGCGCGTGCGGGTGTCTCCTTCGGCGGCTCCGGCGTGCATGTGCTGCTCGGTCTGCCGTACCTCAAGATGCTCGCCACCGACGAGCAGAAGAAGCGCTTCCTGCCGAAGTTCGTCTCCGGTGAGGAGATGTGGGCCCTCGCGATGACCGAGCCGGGCACCGGCTCCGACCTCGCGGGCATGAAGACCACCGCGAAGCTCTCCGAGGACGGCACGCATTACGTGCTCAACGGCGCCAAGACCTTCATCACCGGCGGCGTGCACGCCGACCGCGTGATCGTCTGCGCCCGTACCGCCGCGCCGAAGGAGGACGACCGCCGCTTCGGCATCTCCCTGTTCGCCGTCGACACCACGTCCGGGGGCTACTCCGTCGGCCGCAAGCTGGACAAGCTCGGCCTGAAGGTCTCCGACACCGCCGAGCTGGCGTTCGTCGACGTGCAGGTGCCGGCCGAGGACCTGCTCGGCGAGGAGAACAAGGGCTTCTCCTACCTGGGCGGGAACCTGCCCTCCGAGCGCTGGGGCATCGCCTTCGGCGCGTACGCGCAGGCCGCGGCGGCCGTCCGCTTCGCCAAGGAGTACGTGCAGGAGCGCACCGTCTTCGGCAAGCCGGTCGCCTCCTTCCAGAACACCAAGTTCGAGCTGGCCGCCTGCCAGGCCGAGGTGGACGCCGCGCAGGCCGTCGCCGACCGGACCCTGGAGGCCCTCGACGCGGGCGAGCTGTCCCCGGCCGAGGCCGCGAGCGCCAAGCTGTTCTGCACCGAGGTCGCGCACCGCGTCATCGACAAGTGCCTCCAGCTGCACGGCGGCTACGGCTACATGAACGAGTACCCGATCGCCCGCCTCTACGCCGACAACCGCGTCAACCGCATCTACGGTGGCACCAGCGAGGTCATGAAGTCGATCATCGCCAAGTCCATGGGCCTCTGAGCCCGTAAGGGCCGCACGCACGTGAACGACGCACTGCAGTCGCTGCTCGGTCTGCTCGCGCTGGAGCGGATCGAGCAGGACATCTTCCGCGGCGAGAGCCGCCCCTCGGCCGCGCCCCGGGTCTTCGGCGGCCAGGTCGCCGCCCAGGCGCTGGTCGCGGCCGGCCGTACGGTCCCCGCCAACCGTGCCGACCGTTCCCCAAGCTCTCGGCTCGGCTCGGGCAGGGGAGACCCCATTCCGCACTCCCTGCACGCGTACTTCCTGCGCCCCGGCGACCCCGGCGCCTCCATCGTCTACACCGTCGACCGGATCCGCGACGGCCGGTCCTTCACCACCCGCCGGGTCGTCGCCGTCCAGCACGGCCGGCCGATCTTCCACCTCTCGGCCTCCTTCCAGGTCCACGAGGAGGGGCTGGAGCACCAGGAGCCGATGCCGCCGGCGCCGGATCCGCTGGAACTGCCCACCGCCGCCGAGATGCTGCCCCGGCACGCCGGACGGTTCCTCCCGCCGGGCGTCGCCGAACGGCTGCTGGAGGCGCGGGCCGCGATCGACCTGCGGTACGTCGACGAGCCGCCCTACGTCACCGTCGGCGAGGTGCGCGAACCCCGGTCCCAGGTCTGGTTCCGCACCCAGGGCAAGCTCGACGACGACGGCGAGATCCCCCGCCCGCTGCTGGACATCTGCCTGGTCACCTACGTCTCCGACATGACCCTGCTGGATTCGGTCCTGCTCGCGCACGGCCGGGGCGGCTGGGCGGTCGGCGACGTGGTCGGCGCCAGCCTGGACCACGCGATGTGGTTCCACCGGCCACCGCGCGCCGACGAGTGGCTCCTCTACGACCAGGAGTCCCCCACCGCCGTGGGCGGCCGGGGCCTGGGCAAGGGCCGGATCTTCACGGCGGACGGACAGCTGGCGGTGTCGGTGATCCAGGAGGGGGTCATCCGGGTGCCGCGGGGGTAGCAGCGGCGGCAAGAACGCGGTCACCGTCACCAGCCGCAAACGGCGGACTTCACGTACGGCGTCGTGCGGCGGGGGCGCGTTCGGCTCGCGTACGGCGTCGCGCGGCGGGGGCGCGTTCGGCGGCGTGTCGGGCGACGGCGCCGCCGCCGGCTCGGCCGGCGCATCCGGCAGTGCCGGGTCTCGATCGCGGCGCCCGTACATACGGCAGGAGAGCTGTTAATGGCACAGCCGCCTGGATTTCACTTGCGCAATGAGGAGGCGTTGCCTCGCTGCGGTGATCTCTACGGCATGCCCGATGAATCCGATGACGACATCCTGCGGCACCTGGACACCAACGTGGCGGAGCTGAACGCGAAGGCGCAGCGGGCCGCCGAGGCTGTGGCTGGATGCTCCGTCACACAGGCGGCCCCCGACCGGTCGGTGACGGTGACCGTGGGCCCGAGCGGCAACCTTCTCGACATCGCGTTCGGCAGGAACGTCGGGACCATCCCCCCTCAGCGGCTGGCCACGCTGGTGATGAAACTCGTCAACGAGGCAAGCCTGCGCGCGAGTGGTGACGTTCGTGCCGCCTTCGCCGACCTGGTCGACGGGAACCCGGCGGCGATGGACGTGCTGGCGCCGTTCATGGGAACCACCGACGACGCGCCGTCCACCGGGTTGAAGCCGAGAACGGCGGCATCTGGTGGTCCGCACGGGCGTCCCCGTCGTCCGTGACACCGGGCACACCAAGAGGCGAGGGCAGAGGGGCGCACAACGACATGACCGGCATCATCAGCGTCGACACCGATGGCTTGAAACGGTTCGCCGACTACCTCAAGAACGACACCGTCAGCGAGATCAGCAGGGCGTCCGACGGAGTTCACTCCCTCAACGGCGGGGACGTCGACGCCTTCGGTGTGCTCCTGGCACAGGCCCTCGGCGTGCCCGCCCGCATCGCGATGGCAGTGGCTGCCGATCACCTCGACGACCTGGCACACACCATGGCCGACGTGGCCAAATCGGTACAGGACACCGCGTCCGTCTACGAAGACATCGAACAGGCCAGCGTGCAGCGCATCCGTAACGAGCTCCAGTGGTGATCCTGTGTCGCAATTAGATCTCACCTCGGCCAACTGGTCCTCGGGCGCCGGCATCGTCGACAGCTTCCACGGGTTGATCCAGGGTGTGCGCAGCGCTCACGACGGCGATGTGGCGGCCGCGGCGGCGGAAATCGGTATCGGCGTGGTGTCCTCGGTACTCGACGTGGTGGCGGTCGGTCTCGATCCGCTGAGCAAATTGACCGCGGTGGGGCTGGGCTGGCTCATCGAGCACGTGGCCTTCCTGCGCAAGCCGCTCGACCTGCTCGCGGGCTACCCGCAGGCCGTAGCAGGAATGGCGGAGTCCCTGCACACGTACGCGCAGGACCTCCGCAACGCCGCTGAGGGGATGCTCTCGTCAGCGCGTACGCACACCGCCGACTGGCAGGGCCTGGACGCCGACGGCTTCCGTGACAGCATCACCGATCACGCGCAGCGGATGCACGCCGTCGGCCAGGCCGTGGACACCACCGGATACGTGGTCGAGACCACGATGGGGGTGATCACTGCGGTTCGCGCCCTGATCCGTGACATGATCACCTCCGTTCTCGGCGACATCGTCGCGACCATGCTCGTTGCGCTGGCCGCCGCTGCCTGGACCTTCGGCGCCTCGCTCATCGTCGGTGTGAGCCGCTGCGTCGCCCTCGCGATCACCCAGGTGACGCGCATGATGACGAAGATCAGCCAACTGGCCGGCCTGTCGGCTCGCTCCGGCCAGCGCCTTGACTCCCTGGTCGACACCCTCGGCAGACTGGCGGCCGACGCCCGAGCCGGCGGTGGAGTTCGCCGCGCTGCCGCGCCGCGGCCCAACGGGAGCACCGCCGGATATGAACTGGACGTTGTCCGCGCGCCGGCGCCCGGACATCACTCCGTCACTTCAGGTAGCGCCTGGCATGACGACGGGCAAGGCTTCGACGTTTTCCGGGACTGGCTCCACTTCGACCGGCAGCTGAACCCGCCCCCCGCACGGGAAACCGCCTCCGCGGGGCGGCCCGGCGCCGCACGTGAACCTGCGGAGAACCCCGTCCGCGAACCCACCGGAGGCCCCGTCCGCGAACTGCCCGTGTCCTCGGCGCGTGAGAGCGCCGATAGCGGGCTGCCGACTGCTTCCCCGGCTCCGGCGGTCCGGGCAGCCAAGGATTCACTTCTGAAGAAGTTCGACGTCGCCGCGCTGAAGAAGCACGAGAAGTGGCTGAGGAGTCCAAGGTTCAACGGCGCCTTCAACCGGGTGAAATTTGTTGACAACTGGATGAAGTCTCACTTCCCCGCCGCCTATCCCTACATCAAAACGCTCAGCGATGCGAAGAGTTCGAAGAACTACGTGGGTCTGGCCGACAAGTTCGCCCTGACGCTGGGAAAGTCCCTCACCGACATCCAGCAGCAAGCCGAGCGGGCATGGGCCGAGTCCGACCGGCAAAGCCAACAGCCCCAGGCCAGGCCGTGACCCGGAATCCACCGGCGCCGGCGGAACACGCGATCCACTGGGCGAGCGGCGGAGCGTCCGCCTCCACCGCGCCCCGGAGCCGGCGGCAATGCATGAAAAGCCGGCCGGCTCTCCCCTGTGCCAGCAGGTCGCTCACTCCGGCGTGAACTCGTATTGGAGTTCATGGAGATGGCCCGCCTTGGCCATGATGGTGACCTCGATGGGCCGTTCGTCGTCCGTGTAGACCACTCGCAGGGTCGGGAGGACGGGCAGGCTGCTGGGAAGGCGGAGGGCCTCGTACTGCTCCTGAGTGGGTACGCGGGCGGAGACCCGGTCGACGCTGCGGCGGGGCGGGTGACCCAGCTCGGCCAGGAGAGTGGGCGTACCGCCCTTGATCCTGCGGCGTTCCGTCATCGCGGTACCGCGGGCGATGTCCAACGGGTAGTAGGACGTGACCAGTTCGGCCGGTTCGTCGTCGACCAGGAGAATCTGGCGTCGGAGCAGTGCCGTTCCGCCGTCCGGGAGACCCAGGGCCTCCGCGGCATCGCTGCGCGCTCGGCCTCCGCGCTTCGCCGCCTCGGTGAGCCAGCGGTACTGCTCGCCGGGGCCGACAGGTGTCATGAAGGAAGCGGGCTGCATGGTCTGCTGCCGGTGTTCGCGCACCGTCACCGCCGCTCCGGCGCGACCCACGACGAGGCGTTCGTCCTTGAGCAGTTGGAGCGCCTTCTGCACGGTCGCGCCGGAAGCATCGAACCGTGCCTTGAGGTGCGTCGTGGACGGCAGTTTCGCGCCCGGTTCCAGGTCACCGCTCATGATCTCGTCGCGTAGGTCGGCGGCGATCCGTTCGTGCAGGGAACGGCGGTCGTACGCGTCGTCTTCGGTTCTCGGCACAGTCATCCGATCTTGATCTCGTAGCGCAGCCGCTGAAGGCGTCCGGGCATCGCCATCCTGTCGACCTGGATCGGCTGGTCGTGCGCGTCGAGCGTGACCCGTGTCAGCTGGAGCACCGGTTCGTCGTCACCGGTCCGCAGCGCCTCGCGTTCCTCGCGACTGGGCATCCGGGCGACGACGTCCTCCTGGACCCGGACGCCGACGTACCCGAGGCCGGCGAGGAGCGAGATCGCGCCGCCGGGAATCCTGGCGGTCCCGGCCAGCCGGGTCCCTTGTGCGATGTGGACGGGGTAGTAGGTGTCGGTCAGTTCGCAGGGCGCGTCGTCGACATACATCACGCGACGGCGTACGACGACGTTCTCACCCTCCGCGATTCCCAGAAGTTCCGCGATCTCGGGCAGTGCCGCGATCTCCCCTGCGTGCACGATGCGTTGGCTGCCGCGGCGGCCACGGGCGGCGGTCTCCGCGCCCCAGGCATCGGACTGCCCTTTCTCGCGGGGCGTCAGATACGGCATCGAGGTGCTGACCCACTCGCTGGTACCCACGCGTCCTCCTGGCGACAGGTGATCTCAACCCTTTGCCTACACGGTAAGCGACTCCCGCGGGCGGCCAGCTGGGGCACTTGCTGCTTTTCGCTTGTTGGTGCATCCAAGGAGCAAGGCGGTGGTTCCCCGTGTCCGTATGCCTTTCGCGGCAACGTCGATGTCCTCGTGTTCGCGTCCTGGGGGTGGAGGTGGCGGCGCGATGAGCGAGTCACAGACCACGCGCCTGCTGCCGTGGGTGAGTCCCGACGGAAAGACCTGCTTCCTCGTGAGCGACGGCGGAGGAGACGGCGGGGACGGATACCCTGGCCGGCCCTGGACGCCGCCTCCGCCGTCGTCCCCGGACGGTGGCATGCCGCCCGGCGACGGGACGCACCACGCGTGAGGCTCAACTCTGCGCAGGGGTACCGCGCCAGTGACTGGCCGGCGCGGTACCTCTTCGAAGCGGGAACACTGACGCCCGATTGGGCGGAGACGTTCAGAGCTGTTCCACGATCGTTGTTCCTGCCGGATCTCGTCTGGGCGCACGACGTGGCGACCGGCCGGAACGTGCCCGACTCCCGGAGCGACGACCCCGAACGTGGTCGCCGACGCCACCCCCGAGCGCCCGCCCTACTCCGGGCAGGGCCGCCCATGGGTGGAGGTGAGGTGGGCGAGTGAGGTGATGATGCGTTCGGCGATGTCCGCGGGCCACGGGAAGGAGGGGCTGACGGCGCGCTGGTGGGCGAGTCCGTGCAGGCCCACCCAGAGCGCCGTCGCGTCAGCGGGCAGGTCTGTGCTGGTGGCGATGCCCGCGGCGGCGCAGGCGCCGAGGGCATCGACGAGTATCCGCATGGAGGACGCGCCGAGCGTGGCGAGGTCCTCCTCGGTCAGGGAACTGTCGCCCAGCGTCGGCGTCCACAGGCCGCCGAACATGGTGCGGTAGCGCTCGGGATGGCTCTGGGCGGAGTGGAGATAGGTGTCGCAGACGGCGAACAGCCGACGGCGGGGGTCGTCGCCGGCCTGTTCCACCGCGGCGCTCAGGCAGCGCTCCAGCTCGGCGAACTCCCGCTGTACGACCGCCAGCATGATGGCCGGCGGGTCCGGAAAGTGCGAGTAGATCGAGGGGGCGGCGATCCCGACCCGCCGGGCGACCGACCGCAGAGTGACGGCGTGCTGGTCGCCGGTCTCGTCGAGCAACTCCGCCGCCGCAGTGATGATCTCCTCGCGCAGACGCCCACCCTCACCCCTTCGGTTACGTGCGCGGACCCGCTTCGGGGTGGTCGGCTCCTCTGCTGATCCAGTGTCCTTCACCCCGTCACCTTACAGCGAGAAGTTTATTGGCGGATCCGCTTGCCAGTACTGGCCTAACGTTTGTAGCCTTACATCCGTAAGCAAACGAGTGAACCTCGGTGACGGGGCGTAGCGGTGGGAGAGGGTTGCTGAAGGATCCGGCTGCCGCCGGCCAGGCCTGAGCGGGCTACGTTTCTCATCCGCCGATTTTGCGAAGATGTCGGGTCCGTTGGGCCTTGTTGGTTGTTTTTCGCGGCGATGAATAGTTCCCAACCGGTGCAAAGCGAAGAGTGTCGAGTTTTCCAGGAATTCTCGGAAATCTTGACAGTTCTGGATGTGCTGCAAGTCGCAAAGTAAGAGGCTGGGGGTTTGGGCGGGCGTGTGCGAGGGCGCCCACCCGGGTGTTCATTGGAGAAAGGCTCGCCGGAGTAACGCCGAACATGGTCGGCTCGCCTCGCAATGCCTGATCAATCGCGGCGTTTTACTGCTGCCGTTGACTGAAACCCGTCCAGCTATAGCCCCTTTCAAGCATTTCAGCTATTGGAGTTGCATATGTCCAGTTCAGTTGCGTCACGGAATGCCCGCCGTCGCTGGTGGTGGTCTCAGTGGAGTCTTCTGACCGTGTTGGCGCTCGGCATCACGGCTTACTTTGTGCCGCCATATCTGATGGGGAGTTCGACGATACCCATCGACCGGCATATCGTAGGATATTACGCAAGTCTGGTGGTGCACGCACTGCCCGCCGGGCTGGCGTTGAGCATCGGGCCGTGGCAGTTCGTGCCTCGGTTGCGTACCCGGTTTCCTCGATTGCATCGCATAGCGGGCCGGGTGTATCTCATTTCCGTTGTTCTTGCTGCGCTGGCGGCCGCGTATGCTGCTGCAGTCACCCCGAGTGGATTTCCACTACAGGTCGCGTTCTATATGCTCATCGCGGCGTGGTTGTTCACGGCGGCTCAGGCTTACCGGACCATCCGGCGAGGTGAGGTGCAGCTGCATCGGATCTGGATGATCCGCAACTATGCGTTCACGTTCGCCGCCGTGACGCTGCGGCTTTACCAGTTGGCCGGTCTGCTGCTGATGCCCTCGGTGGAGTACCGGGACATTTATACCGCGAGCGCTTGGGCGGCCTTGCTGGGAAATGTCCTCGTCGCGGAGTACTTCATCATTCAGCGCAAGCGTGCACCGCAAGTCCGCGGGTAGTGCCCTGGCGCGACGGCGATCGCCACGCCAGATCGGCCCTCAGAGCAGCGCTGTCAGGTGTCGCCCACCGGCCGGGAGGCTGTCAGCCCAGCCCCGCCGCGTCCAGCAGATAGGCCGTCAGCGGGTCGTAGTGGCGCGGGCTCAGGACGTGGTCGTCGAGCGGGATGGTCACCTGGACCGTGCCCTCGGCCTCGGCCAGGAAGAGGGCCGGGTCGTTGGAGTCGGCGAAGCCCACCGCGTCGATGCCGCGCTGGCCCGCGCAGCCCGCCCAGCCGTGGTCGGCCATCACCAGGTCCGGCAGCGGCCGGCCGTCGCGCTCCAGCCCGTCCAGGATCGCGGTCATCGGCTCGGGGGAGTGGGTGTGCCACAGCGTCGCGCCGCGCTCCAGCATCGCCACGTCGCCGAACTGGAAGACCATGCCGTCGTCCGCCCGCAGCCCGTCCGGGATGACGACGATTTCGCAGCCCGCCGCCCGCAGTGCCTCGGCCGTCGCGCGGTGCACATCGAGCAGCCCGCCCGGGTGGCCGGTCGCGAACAGCACCCGCTGCCCGTCGGCGGCCGCCTTGCGCAGCACCGCGGCCGTCCGGTCCAGCGCATCCACCGTCAGCTCGGGGTCGATGGTGTCCTGCCCCTGCCGGTGGTGCGGATCGTCGACGACCCCGCAGCGCTCCGCCATCACGGCCAGCACATCCTGCTCGTCCGTCCAGCGGTCGCCGAACTCCAGGCCGAACCAGTAGTGGCGCTCGCCGTTGGCGAGTCTGCGGTAGTGGGAGAGGTTGTTCTCGCGGGGGGTGGCGACGTCACCGGCGATCCGGGTCCGTACGAGATGATCGACGAGGGCGGCGCGCGAGGGGGCGGGGGCTGCGGAGGCTATCGGCATAGCGCCCATTGTGCCCGTACACCTGTTCCGGGGCCGGAGAGTTCCGCAGCCCGGACACCGGGGTGCGGATGCCGGAGCGGCGGCACCGCGGTGCGGATGCCGGAGCGGCGGCACCGCGGTGCGGATGCCGGGGCCCCTGGCCACGGCCGGTTCTGAGGAAAGCCCTGGCTACGGCCCGTCCGGCGGGAGCCCCTGGCCACCGCCCGTTCCGGGGCGCCCTGGCCAAAACGTCCAATGCCTCCGGCCCCGTCTCCGCAAATGTCCATGGGCCGGGCGCCCGGCCCTCCCTACTCTCACCCTCATGACCACCGCAGCCAGCCCATCCAACGGGCCCGTGGGCCCCGTCGACTCCTCCCGCGTCCCGCGTTACGCCGGGCCCGCCACCTTCGCCCGACTGCCCCGGCTCGACGAGGTCGGCGGCCGGGCCGATGTGGCCGTCGTCGGTGTCCCCTTCGACACCGGCGTCTCCTACCGCCCCGGAGCCCGCTTCGGCGGCAACGCCATCCGCGAGGCGTCCCGTCTCCTGCGCCCCTACAACCCGGCCCAGGACGCGTCCCCGTTCGCGCTGGCGCAGGTCGCCGACGCCGGTGACATCGCGGCCAACCCCTTCAATATCAACGAGGCCGTGGAGACGGTCGAGGCCGCGGCCGACGACCTGCTCGCCTCCGGCGCCCGCATGATGACCCTCGGCGGCGACCACACCATCGCCCTCCCGCTGCTCCGTTCGGTCGCCAAGAAGCACGGCCCGGTCGCGCTGCTGCACTTCGACGCCCATCTGGACACCTGGGACACCTACTTCGGGGCCGAGTACACCCACGGCACCCCGTTCCGCCGGGCCGTCGAGGAAGGCATCCTCGACACCTCCGCGCTCTCCCACGTCGGCACCCGCGGCCCGCTCTACGGCAAGAAGGACCTCGACGACGACGAGAAGATGGGCTTCGGCATCGTCACCTCCGCGGACGTCATGCGCCGCGGGGTGGACGAGGTCGCCGACCAGCTGCGCCAGCGCATCGGTGACCGTCCGCTGTACATCTCCATCGACATCGACGTCCTGGACCCGGCGCACGCGCCCGGCACCGGCACCCCCGAGGCCGGCGGTCTCACCTCCCGCGAACTGCTGGAGATCGTGCGCGGGCTGTCGTCGTGCAACCTGGTCTCGGCGGACGTCGTGGAGGTGGCCCCGGCGTACGACCATGCGGAGATCACCTGCGTGGCCGCCTCCCACACGGCGTACGAGCTGACGACGATCATGTCGCGGCAGATCGCGGCGGCACGGCACGGCGGCGCGTAGGCGCCGGCCTCAGGGGGGCGGTCGCGGCGCCGGCCTCAGGGGGCCGGTCACGGCGCCCGGTCTCACGGTGCCCGGTCTCACGGCACCGGCCGATGACGCCCGGCCCGCCACGGTTTTCGTGGCGGGCCGGGCGTCGTTCTTTTCCCGGGTGGGGTGCGTTCTCTCCCCGGGGCCGGAGGCGTTCTCTCCCCGGGGCGGGATGCGCCGCGGTCGGCGTCAGGCGGGCGGGGTGCCCCGGTCGAGTGAACGGAGGGCGAACCACAGCTCCATGCGGACGTCGGGGTCGTCCAGATCGGTGTCGAGGAGGCCGGCGATACGGGTGATGCGCTGGCGGACGGTGTTGCGGTGGATGCTGAGGGCATTCGCGGTGCGGTCCCAACTGCCGTGCAAGGAGAGCCAGTTGTGGAGGGTGGCGAGGAGGGGTGGGGAGCCGGCCAGCGGGGCGAGCAGGGCGTGGGCGTGCTGCTGGGCGTCCGTGGGGGCGACGAGCGAGGTGATGCTGTGGGGGCCGGGGGTGCGGTGGCGTACCAAAGGGGCGCGGCCGGCGAGGGCGCGGCGCAGGGCGGACGCGGCATGCCGGTCGGCGGCCGGCAGCTCCGCCACCGGGACGGGTGCGCTGACGCCGAGGGTCCAGCCCGGCTGCGCGGTGATCTCACGGTCGGCGGGGACCAGGGCGCGCAGGGTGGGGGCGGCGCCGGGGGCGGCTGCCGCCTCGGTGCCGGTGCCGGGGTGCGTCTCAGGGGCCGTGGCCGGCCCGGTTCCGGTGTCCGGGGCGACGAGCGAGGTGCCGAGAGCGGTGGCCAGCGAGGCCGCCGACTCCGTTGTGTCACGGCGGCGTTCGGCGTGGACAACGGTCCAGTGGGACGGCCCGAGGAGCGGGGCGACCTCGGCCGGGCGGGCGCCGAGGAGCAGCCGGACCAGGGCAGCGCCGTGCCCGGCAGCGGCCGGGCCGTGGTCGGTGGCCGGGCTGGTGATCAGCGAGAGGAGCACCGCGGCGACGCCCGCGATGGTGTGCGCAGGCGGATCGTGCGGATCCGCGGCGACCACCAGGGCGAGTGCCCGGTCGCCACGCGCGCGTCCCGTCAGGGCGTAGGCGGACAGTGAGCTGCCGGGGAGGGTGTCGGTGGCCGAGGACGGGCCGCCCGCGCCGACGACCTGGGCGAGACGGCCGGCCGCGGCCCGGACGGAGGGGGCCGGGCGGGGGCCGGCGGAGCCGTGTTCCGCGCCGTCCGGGGCGAGCAGCGCGGTCCAGCCGTGCACATGGCGGGCCAGTGCGCGCAGCACGGCGGCTGCCGGGCCGGGGCGGGCGGCGGCCGCGGCCAGCGCGCGCTGTGCCTCGCTGAGCCGGGTCAGCTCGTGGTGCCGGGCCTTGGTCACCGCCTGCCATACGGCGCTCTCGACGGCCGTGAACGGGGTGCCCGCCGGGACCTCGACCAGCGGCAGGCCGTGCCGGTCGCAGGCCGCCACCAGGGCGCGGGGGACGGTGTCGTGCACCGGCGCGATCCCGAAGCCGAGGGCGGCGGCGCCGGCCGCGACGGTACGGGCGGCATAGCCGTCTAGGTACTCATCGAGGGCGGCGCCGTCGCCCCTCATCACCTCCGCCAGATGCACCCCCGCCGTCAGCAGCAGCTCGCCGCCCAGGAGGTACGGCACCGGGTCGGCCATCTCGGAGGTGTGCACCCAGTGGATCGCGACGCCCTCGCGGGGGCCGGCGATCTGGCGCAGACCCAGATCCGTACGGGCGAGGAGGGCTGCCAGCGGGACCGGCGGGGTGGACGGCGGGGGCAGGGGCTGCGGCATGTGCGAACCCTCCACATCAAGGGGTGGTGAATGGAGGAAACGTACGCTTCAGCGTTGCCTTTCGGCCTCCTAGGGTCAACCCCCGAGACGAGGCGCGCGGCGGGACCCCCGCCCGCCGCGCGCCCGTCGTCCCCCACCTCACGCCACACCCCTCACACCCCCTCTCCCCTCGGCGCAGTTGGAAGGGATGGCCCATGGCTGTCGACTATGCGGTGATCGTGCTCTACATGGCCGGAATGCTCGCCATGGGCTGGTGGGGAATGCGGCGCGCCACATCCAAGAGCGACTTCCTGGTTGCCGGCCGCCGCCTCGGCCCCGCGATGTACTCGGGAACCATGGCGGCGATCGTGCTCGGCGGCGCCTCCACCATCGGCGGCGTGGGCCTCGGCTACCGGTACGGCCTGTCCGGCGCCTGGATGGTGGTCACCATCGGCCTCGGGCTGCTCGCGCTGAGCGTCTTCTTCTCGGCCCGGATCGCCCGGCTGAAGGTCTACACGGTCTCCGAGATGCTCGATCTGCGCTACGGAGGCTCCGCCGGGATCATCTCCGGTGTCGTCATGTGGGCGTACACGCTCATGCTGGCGGTGACCTCGACCCTCGCCTACGCGACCATCTTCGATGTGCTCTTCGGCATGGACCGCACGCTCTCGATCGTCCTCGGCGGGGCGATCGTCGTCGCGTACTCGACGCTCGGCGGCATGTGGTCGATCACCCTCACCGACATGGTCCAGTTCGTCGTCAAGACGATCGGTGTGCTGCTGCTCCTGCTGCCCATCGCCGTCATCAAGGCGGGCGGCTTCGCCGCGATGAAGGCACAGCTGCCGGACGACTACTTCGCACCGCTCGGCATCGGCGGCCAGACCGTCTTCACCTACGTACTGATCTATTCCTTCGGCATGCTGATCGGGCAGGACATCTGGCAGCGGGTGTTCACCGCGCGCAGCGACAAGGTGGCGCGCCTCGGCGGCACCGCGGCCGGCACGTACTGTCTCGCCTACGCGCTGGCCGGTGCGGTCATCGGCACCGCCGCCAAGGTGCTCTACCCGCATCTGGGCAGCCCGGACGACGCATTCGCGACGATCGTCAAGGCGGCACTGCCGGTGGGTGTGCGGGGACTGGTGCTGGCGGCGGCGCTGTCCGCGGTGATGTCGACGTCGTCGGGTGCGCTGATCGCCTGTGCCACGGTCGCCAACCACGACATCTGGTCCCGGGCGAAGGGCCGCGCCGCAATACGGCGGCGCCCGGCCGCGGAAGGGGCAGGCGGCCAGGCGTCCGGGGCGCAGCAGGCCGGGGATGGGGTTGGGGACGGGGAGGGGAGGGAGGGCGACGGGGCGCACGACGAGGTGCGCGGCAACCGGGTGTTCATCCTTCTCATGGGCCTCGTGGTCATCGTCATCGCGATCGCGCTGAACAATGTCGTCGAGGCGCTCACCCTCGCCTACAACGTCCTCGTCGGTGGTCTGCTGGTGCCCATCCTCGGCGGGCTGCTGTGGAAGCGGGGCAACGCCGCCGGCGCGCTCGCCTCGGTCGCGGTCGGCGGGCTGACCGTCATCGGCCTGATGGTCTCGCTCGGCGTCCTCGCCAACGAGCCGGTCTACTACGGGCTGATCGCCTCGCTCGTGGCGTATGTGGCGGTCAGCCTGGCCACCAGGCCCACGGACGCGGCGGTGCTGGCGGCCTGGCGGGCGCGGCTGGCCGGCCGGACGGGCGGCGACGGCTTGGACGGCGGTTCGGGCGGCGA
The DNA here is from genome assembly GCF_053612065.1 of Streptomyces sp. NPDC054765. NCBI lineage: Bacteria > Bacillati > Actinomycetota > Actinomycetes > Kitasatosporales > Streptomycetaceae > Streptomyces > Streptomyces sp. NPDC054765. Next base: position 29,020 of record NZ_JBSHBP010000031.1, read on the forward strand.
CCCGGAGGGCGATACGGCCGGGGCGGTGGCACTGGCGCTGAAGCCCCCGGCCGCTCCCGGACGGGCCTGACCGGGCCTGACCTGACCGGACATCAGCCCCTGGCCCCCTGGCGCAGCCTCAAGGCCGGGGCACAGGCACCCCTGTCCGCCCTACGTCCGCTCCACCGCCCCCCACACGTCCGTCCCCCCCCACACGTCCGCTTCACCACACGTCCGCCCCGCACGGAAGGCAGTTCGCACCCATGAGCACCACCACCCCCACGCCCCCGCAGCACCGGCGCAACGGCGGTGACCTGGTCGTCGAGTCGCTGGCCGCGCTCGGCGCCGACACCGTTTTCGGGCTGCCGGGGCAGCATGCGCTCGGGATGTTCGACGCGCTGCGCCGCTCCGCGCTGCGCTACGTGGGGCTGCGGGTGGAGAACAACGCGGGCTTCGCCGCCGATGCGTACGCCAGGACCACGCACGGGGTCGCGCCGCTGCTGGTCTCCACCGGCCCCGGCGCGCTGATGACGCTGGCCGCCCTGCAGGAGGCGGCGGCCGGTTCGGCCGCCGTACTGGCCATCGGCAGCCAGGTGCCGCTGGCCGGGATCGGCGGCGGGCGCCACGGCTACCTCCATGAACTCACCGACCAGAGCGCCTCGTTCCGGGGCGTGGTCAAGTCCGTCCACACGGCGCGTACCGCCTCGCAGATCCCCTCGGCGGTGGCCGCCGCCTGGGAGTCGGCGCTGAGCGCCCCGCACGGACCGGTGTGGCTGGAGATCCCGCAGGATGTGCTGCTGGCGGCGGCCGACGTTCCTCCGGTGGTCGAACTGGACGCCAGGCCACGGGAGTTGCTGCCGCGGCCCGAGCTGATCACGGCGGCGGCGGACCGGCTGACCCGGGCCCGGCGGCCGGTGATCCTGGCCGGCGGCGGAGTCGTACGGGCCGGGGCCGAGGCGGAGCTGCTGGCACTGGCCGAGCAGCTGCGGGCTCCGGTGGCCACCACCTTCGGCGGCAAGGGCGCCTTCCCGTGGGAGCATCCGCTCTCGCTGCAGTCCTGGCTGGAGGACCGCTACACCACGACCTTCCTGGAGGACGCGGACACCCTCCTGGTCGTCGGCTCGGGGCTGGGTGAACTCTCCTCGAACTACCACACGTTCCGGCCGCTGGGGCACGTCGTACAGATCGAGGCGGACCTCGGCAAGCTGGAGTCCAACCATGCCGCGCTGGGCATCCACGCGGATGCGCGGGCGGCGCTGGCCGCGCTGGTCAAGGAGGTGGGGGAACGCGAGCCCCGGGACGCCGGCCCCACCGAGGCCGCCGGGGCACCCAACCCCGAGGCCGGCGGGCCGTCCGCCCCCGAGGGCGCCGGGCCGTCCGCCCCCGAGGGCGCCGGGCCGCCCAACCCCGAGGCCGCCGTCGCCGACCTCCTGGCGCGGGTCCGCGACCGGATCGCCGGACAGCATCTCGGCCTGGAGCAGCAGATCCTGGCCTCGGTGCGGGACGCGCTGCCCGACGGCGCGGTCAGCTGCTGGGACATGACGATCCTCGCCTACTGGGCCTGGTCCGCCTTCGACCCGCGGCGCACCAACGCGCTGCATTCGGCGCAGGGCGCGGGGGGACTGGGGTACGGCTTCCCGGCGGCCCTGGGCGTGGCCGTCGCCGATCCGGCGCGGCCGGTGCTCGCGGTCTCCGGCGACGGCGGCGCGATGTACTCGATCGCCGAACTCGCCACCGCCCGGCAGTACGACCTGCCGGTGACCTGGCTCATCGTGGACGACGGCGGCTACGGCATCCTGCGCGAGTACATGACCGACGCCTTCGGTGCGGCCACCGCCACCGAACTGGCCCGGCCGGACTTCGTGGCGCTGGCCGAGTCGTTCGGCGTCCCCGCCGTCCGGACGACCCCGGAACAGCTCCGCACGGACCTGGCGGCGGCGCTGTCGGCCCCCGGCCCCTCGGTCGTCGTACTCCCGGCCCGGCTGCGGATGTTCGCGCCCACACATCCGGGTTCTGGATGACGCCGTGACCCGAACGCCCGCGGCGCCGTGCGGCCGCACCGGCCCGGAGGCCGTTTGCGGTTCCTGGGACGCCCGAGGTGCCGGGGGCACCCGAAGCGCCGGGTCCTGCCTCAACCGGTCGGCAAGCAACGGCGGTTGGGCCCCGCCGGGCTCACCCGCCCCCGCTCACCCGCCCCTGCACCAGCCGCGACAGGGCCGCGTGCACCTCCTCGACCGAGCGGTCCGGCTGGAAGGACTGCCAGTCGAGGGCGGCGACCAGGACCATGCCGAGGAGCGCGGAGGCGGTGAGGGGGATGTCGAGTTCGCCGGAGAGTTCGCCGGTGTGCACGGCGTCCCGCAGGACGGACTCGACGACGGCCTGGGCGCGGCCGCGTACGGAGGTGAGGGTGGCGCGCCAGGTGCGGTTGGTGCGCCACAGTTCGGCGACGTAGAGCTGGATGAGGGCGGGGGAGCAGGCGATGAAGTCCAGTCCCGCGCGGATCATGGCGTCCAGGGCGTCGATCCGGGTGCCGCCGCGGGCCGCCGTGGCGTCGGCGGCCCGCTGGAGTGAGCCGGCGAGCAGGTCGATGCCGTCCCGCAGCAGCTCCTCGTAGAGGACGTTCTTGCTGGCGAAGTTGTAGTAGACGGTGCCCTTGGCGACACCGGCGCGGTCGGCGATCTCCTCGACGGTGGTGGCGGAGAAGCCCTGTTCCGCGATGAGGGTCACGGCCGCGTCGAACAGCCGGCGGCGCGTCGAGGCGCGGCGGGTGACGGGGGAGGCCCCCGGGGCGGTGACGGGCGAGGCCTCAGGGGCGGTGACGGGGGAGGCCCCCCGGGAGGTGCACGCAACCGCACAGCCCCCGGTCCCCCGGGGAACCCGCACAGGGGAACTTGCCGGGGCCTGTCAGTCCTACGCACCCCCTGCCCGGAGCGCGCCGTCAGGGCGGTCAGGGCCAGGGCGCCGACGGCGAAGGCCACCAGGACGCCACAGCCCTGCCAGACGATGGCGAGGTCACCGCCGGTGATCAGCCGGCGCAGGCCGTCGACCACGTAACTCATCGGCAGGAACGGGTGGATGGCACCGAAGAAACCGGGGCTGGTCTGCACCGGGTAGGTGCCGCCCGCCGAGGTCAGCTGGAGCATCAGGACGACCAGGGTCAGCACCCGGCCGGCCGGTCCGAAGAATGCGCCCAGCAGCTGGATGATCGCGGTGAACGTGGCCGTGGCCAGCAGCAGGAAGCCGATGGTGGCGGCCGGGCGGGCCATCTCCAGTCCCAGCCCCCAGTGCAGGACGGCCATCAGGGCCAGCACCTGTACGGCACCGACGGCGTAGGCGGGAAGCCAGGAGCCGAGGGTGATCCGCCAGCCCGGTGCGCCCGCGGCCAGGGCCCGCTTGCCCAGCGCCGGGAGCAGCATGAACGCGACCATCGCGCCGACCCAGAGGGAGAGCGGGATGAAGTACGGCGCCAGGCCGGTGCCGTAGTTGGGCGCCTTGTGCATCGACTTGGCGGCCAGCGCGACCGGGTCGGCCATCACCTCGGTGCGGGCGTCGCGGTCCTTCTTGTTGTAGTCCGGGATCTTGTCGACACCGCTGTGCAGGCCGTCGGCCAGCTGGTTGGTGCCGTCCTTGAGCTTGAAGAGCCCCCCGGTGAGCTTGACGGCGCCGTCCTTGGCGTCGCCGACGCCGCTGTGGACCTTGCCGGCGCCGTCGGCGAGCTTGCCCGCGCCGTCGGCGAGCGAACCGATGCCGTCGGCGAACAGGCCCGCGCCCTGGGAGACCTTGTGGGCACCGGCGTTGAGCTCGTTGATCTGACGGATCGCGGTGTCCGCGCGCTGCCCGATGCCCGGTGCCTGCTCGGCGACCATCACCGCGCCCTGGTGCACCTCGTGCAGCTTGCTGCGCAGCGGCCCGAAGTCCGCCCCGGCGACGGCGTCGTTGACCTTCTCCGCCGCGTCCGCGGCGACCTTGCTGCCGTCCGCGAGCGCCTTCAGCTTGGTGCAGTCGGGGTCGGTGTCCAGCAGCCCGCCGCAGCGGTCCTGGTAGATCTCCGCGGCGTTGTCGGCGTTCTTGCGGGCCTGGGTGGCGGCCTTGGCGGAGTCGCCCGGCAGGGTGTCGAGGACGTCGTCGATGGTCTCGGTGGCGTGGGCGACGAACTGCGCGCCCTGACCGATCTCCTTGCCGTGCTCCCGCAGGAAGGGCAGGTCCTTCTTGGCGAGGCCGTGGACCTTCTCGGCGAGCTGCTGGGTGCCGTCGGCGACCCGGCCAGCGCCCTGGCTGAGCTGATGGGCCTTGGCGACGGCGGTCGAGGCGCCCTTGCTCAGGTCGCCGGCGCCCTGACTGACCTTGCCGGCGCCCTCGTTGAGCTTGCCGAGGCCGTCCGCGAGGTCACCGGAGCCCTTCTTGGCGCTGCCGACCCCCTTGTCGACCTTCCCGGCCCCGTCCGCCGCCTTGGCGGTCTGGTCGTGCAGGTCGGAGAACGAGACGAATATCTTGTCGAGCATGGCGCGCGATGAGCTCGCCGAGGTCTTGGCCCGGATCTCGGAGAAGACCGACTTGGAGATCGAGCCGACGACGTAGTTGTTGGCGTCGTTGGTACGGACCTTGAGCGCGCCGGTCTGCGGGTTGTCACCGGAGCTGGAGGCGATCCGCTTGCTGAAGTCCTGCGGGACGGTCAGCGAGAGGTAGTACGTGCCGTTCTCGACGCCCTTGGCGGCGTCCGCGGCGCTGACCTGCTCCCAGTGGAAGGTCTTGCTGTCCTTGACCTTGTCGGCCAGGTCGTCGCCCGCGGTGATCTTCTTGCCGTCGGCGGTGGCGCCACGGTCGTCGTTGACGAGGGCGACCGGGATCTTGTCCAGGCGGCTGTAGGGGTCCCAGAAGGAGCACAGGTACAGCGCTCCGTACAGCAGGGGAATCAGCGTCAGGGCCACCAGGCCCAGCCGGGGCAGCTTCCCCCTGCCGAAACGCCTGAGCTCAAGCGCGGCCAGTTTCGGCGAACGCATCCGCTGCTTCCTCCTCGTCGGTGTGGGGGCGGGTGTCCGCCGCGGTGGATCCGGCGGCGGGCGGTGCGGCGTCCGAGGTGGCCGGTGCGTCAGGCATGGCCGACGCGTCAGGCGTGGTCGACGTGTCAGGTGTGTCAGACGTGTCAGACGTGTCAGACGTGGCCGAGGCGGCCGGTGCGGGCGTGGTGCGCACGATCAGGGCGTCCGCCGGGGCATCGCTGCCGGTGGCCACGACCGTGGTGCCGGTGTGCGTCAGGTCCCGCAGCAGCTGCCAGGCCGCGGTGCGTTCGTCCGCCGACAGCTTGAGGTCGACATCGTCGACGGCCAGCAACTGCGGGCCGTGCATGATCCCGAGGGCGAGCGAGAGCCGCAGCGCCTCAAGGCGCTCCAGGTCGCGGACGTGCGTCCGGAGGCCCTTGACGAGGGTGCCGGGGTCGAGCCCGACGGCCGCGAGGGCGGCGTCGACCCGGGCCCGGGTGGCTTCCTTCTGGCGCCTGCCCCAGGGGAGCGAGGCGCCGAGGCCCTGGAAACGGTGGCCCAGCAGGGCCTGTTCCTTGAGGTGTTCGCCGACCGTGAGGGCCGGTTCGAGTTCGGTGACGCCCGGTACATGGGTGATGGCGGTACGGCTGCGCACCGTACCCATGCGCTGGGGAAGCGGGAAGCCGGCGACCGTCGCCTCGCCCGCGGTGATCCGCATCCGGCCGGTGAGGGCCAGCAGCAGGCAGGTACGGCCGGAACCGGAGGAGCCCTGGACGGCGATCAGCGCACCCGGTTCCGCGCTGATGCCGATCCCCTGGAAGGCCCAGCCACGTGGACCCTTCACTCCTATGCCCCTGGCGTCGACCGCCGCCCCCTGGCGGGTGGTGTTCACGAACACCCCTCCCCTTTGATCTGACTGGTCAGTCTAAAAGTGTGCCGCATCAAGGGCCTTGTTGACCAATCGGGCACCTCGGCGGCAGCAGCTCGGCACCGTTTGCGGCAGACCCCGTGACCCGGACGGCGGAGTCGTCCTAGGGTGCGGGGCAGGCGGGGGCCTGATGATGTTCACGGTGAGGTCCGTGCTGCGTGCAACCACGCGGCACGGACGCGCCCGTACAACGGAGAGCCATGGAACATTCGGCACTGCACCCCGTCCACCGGCCACCGCGGGACGAGGCGGAGCGGCAGCCCCGGCCCGCCCGCCGCTCGCGGGGGCTGGTCGCCCCGCTGCTCGCGGGAGCCCTGGTCGCGGTCCTCGCGCCCGTATCGGCCTCGGCCTCGGCGCCCGTCCGGATGCCCGCGGGCGGACCGGCCGGCGGCGCACAGGGACCCTGTCTGCGCGGCGACGGCGGCGACGGCTGGACCGCGACCTCCACCCGGATCGACCCCAAGGACGACTACCACGCCTACGTCGGCAACGGCTACCTCGGGCAACGGGTCCCGCCCAACGGCACCGGCTACGCCGCACCCGGCGGCACGACCGGCTGGCCGCTGAAGACGCCCGGGTACGACGGCTCGTTCGTCTCCGGGCTCTACGCCAAGGGCCCCGAGAACGTCGCGGGCCGGCAGGCCATCGCCGCCCTCCCCACCTGGACCACCCTCGATGTCGCCACCGGCGGCGCACGCCCCGACACCTTCTCCTCCGCCACCGCACCCGGCCGGATCTCGCACTACCGCCAGACCCTGTCCCTGCGCTGCGGCTTCGTCCGTACCTCACTGACCTGGACGGCCGCCGACGGGCGCGCCACCGATCTGGTCTACGACGTGCTCGCCGACCGCAACGACGCGCACACCGGCGCGGTCCGGCTGCGGATGACGCCCCACTGGAGCGGCGCGGCCACCGTCACCGACGGTCTCGACGGCCGGGGCGCCCGCCGGATGACGCCTGCCGCCGGCCGGAGCACCGGCGGCACCATGGACGTCGGGTTCCGCACGGACGGCACGAAGACCGAGGGCGCGGTGGCCTCCACCCTGCGCACCGGACCCGGCGTCCGGGCGCAGCAGCTCCGGCGGGAGCCGCAGAAGGACAAGCTGAGCAACCGCCGGCGGGTGTCCTTCCCGGTCCGCAGCGGCCGCTCCTACGAGCTGACCAAGTACGTCGGCGTGGACACCGCGCTCACCTCCCGCTCCCCGCGGGCCGCCGCCGACGCCGCCTCGCGCCGGGCCGCCGGCCTCGGCTGGGACGCCCTCTTCGCCCGGCACACCGCCGCCTGGCAGCGGCTGTGGCGCAGCGACATCGAGGTCAAGGGACAGCGCCGGCTGCAGTCCTGGGTGCGCTCGGCGCAGTACGGACTGCTGTCCGCCACCCGCGCCGGCAGCGACAACAGCATCGGCCCCACCGGCCTGACCAGCGACAACTACGCCGGTGAGATCTTCTGGGACGCCGAGACCTGGATGTACCCGAGCCTGCTCGCAAGCCACCCCGAACTCGCCCGTTCGATCGTCGACTACCGCTACAAGACCCGGGCCGGGGCCCGCGCCAACGCCAGGAAGCTGGGCTACGACGGGCTGTTCTACGCCTGGACCAGCGGCAGCAAGGGCGATCTGTGGAACGAGTGCCACAGCTGGGACCCGCCGCACTGCAGGACCCAGAACCACCTCATGGGCGATATCTCCCTCGCCACCTGGCAGTACTACCTCGCCACCAAGGACACCGCCTGGCTGAAGTCCCGCGGCTGGCCGGTCCTCAAGGGCATCGCCGAATTCTGGGCCTCCCGGGCCACCCGTAACGCCGACGGCAGCTACTCGGTCAAGAACGTCGCCGGACCGGACGAGTACAGCAACGGCGTCAACGACGGGGTGTTCACCAACGCCGGTGCCGCCACCGCGCTGCGGCACGCCACCCGGGTCGCCGCGATCCTCGGCGAAAAGGCACCGGCCGCCTGGAAGACCGTCGCCGACAAGCTGCGGATCCCCTACGACAGCAAGAAGAAGATCTTCGAGCAGTACGCCGGGTACCAGGGCACGACCATCAAGCAGGCCGACACCGTGCTGCTGATGTACCCGCTGGAATGGCCGATGTCGCAGACCCAGGCGGCCCGCACGCTGGACTTCTACGCCGGGCACACCGACCCGGACGGCCCGGCCATGACGGACTCGGTGCACGCCATCGACGCGGCCGGGATCGGCGAGGCCGGCTGCTCGACGTACACCTATCTGATGCGGGCCATTCAGCCGTTCGTCCGCGGCCCGTTCCACGAGTTCTCCGAGGCGCGCGGCAACAAGGCCGGCGCCGACGACCCGCACGCCGGCAAGCCCGCACAGGACTTCCTCACCGGCAAGGGAGGCTTTCTGCAGACCTTCACCCACGGGCTGACGGGGCTGCGGCTGCGCGAGGACCGGGTGCACCTCGACCCGATGCTGCCGCCGCAGCTGTCCGAGGGCGTCACCCTGCGCGGGCTGCGCTGGCAGGGCCGGACCTATGACGTCGCGATCGGCGCGCACCAGACCACCGTGCGGCTGACCGCCGGAGCGCCGATGCGGATCGAGTCGCCGGAGGGCGAGAAGATCGTCAGCCGGGGGCTGCCGGCCGTCTTGAAGACCCGCCGCCCGGACCTGACGGCGACCTCGAACGCGGCCCGCTGCACGTCCGCCACGGCGACCTCCGAGGAGCCCGGTCTGTACGCGGCCGCGGCGGTGGACGGCAACGCCACCACCGCCTGGGTGCCGGACTCCGCCAACGGCACCCTCACCGTCGACCTCGGACGCATCACCCGCATCGGGCAGATCACCCCGCACTGGAACGCGACCCGGCCCACGTCCTTCAACGTCCAGGTCTCCCGGGACGGAAAGCACTGGTCAGGGACCGGATACGCGGGCCGGACCATGGCCCGGTACGTACGGGTCGAGGTGCACGGTGACCCGTCCCCGGCGGCCGGCGGGAAGCCCAAGCCGCATCCGGGGATCTCGGAGCTGACGGTGCAGCGGGTGCAGTAGCCCGCCCGGCCCCCGCTGCGGACGGCCGCGCCGCCGACGGCCCCGTCCCGGACCACCCGGGACGGGGCCGTCACCTCGTGTGCGCCCCGCGGGCCCCGTCCGGAGAACTGGTGCGGCGGGATGAAATCCGCCCTCCGCGGTGTTGGTGCCATGCGACGGGCGGCGAAGCATGGGAGGCACCGGGTGGCGGGGACGGACAGGGAACGAGTGGGCTGGGCACGGCGGCTGGTCCGCGACTGCTGGCAGTACCGAAAAGACGTGCTGCTCGCTCTCGGCTCCTCGCTCGTCGGGATGGCCGTGCTGGCCCTGGTCCCGCTCGTACCGAAGCTGATCATCGACGATGTCATCGTCAAGCACGAGCGCCCCATCGGCCCCTGGGCCGGTGTGCTGGTCGCCGCCGCGGTCGTGGTCTACGTCCTCACCTACATCCGCCGCTTCTACGGCGGCCGGCTCGCCCTGGACGCCCAGCACGATCTGCGGACCCGGATGTTCGGCGCGATCTCCCGGCTCGACGGCCGGCGGCAGGACGAGCTGAGCACCGGCCAGGTCGTCGGCCGCGCCACCAGCGACCTCCAGCTGATCCAGGGCCTGCTGTTCATGCTCCCGATGATGATCGGGAACGTCCTGCTGTTCGTGATCTCGCTGGTCGTGATGGCGATGCTGTCGCCGCTGCTGACCGTCGTCGCGCTGGCCGTCGCCCCCGCCCTGTGGTTCATCGCCCAGCGCAGCCGCGCCCGCCTCTTCCCCGCCACCTGGTACGCCCAGGGCCAGGCGGCCGCCGTGGCCGGTGTCGTGGACGGCGCGGTCTCCGGCGTACGGGTCGTCAAGGGCTTCGGGCAGGAGGAGCAGGAGACCGGCAAGCTGCGCGAGGTCAGCCGCCGGCTGTTCGCCGGACGGCTGCGCACGGTCCGGCTCAACGCCCGCTACACCCCCGCGCTGCAGGCCGTACCGGCGCTCGGCCAGGTCGCGATGCTGGCCCTCGGCGGCTGGATGGCCGCACAGGGACAGGTCACCCTCGGCACCTTCGTCGCCTTCTCCACCTACCTCGCACAGCTGGTCGGACCGGTCCGGATGCTGGCGGTGATGCTGACCGTCGGCCAGCAGGCGCGGGCCGGTGTGGAGCGGGTCTACGAGCTGATCGACACCGAGCCGTCGATCACGGAGCGGGCGGACGCGCGCGAGCTGCCGGCCGACGCCCCGGTCACGGTCGTCTTCGACCGGGTGACCTTCGGCTACGCCCCGCAGCACGACGGCGATGTCCCCGCCCGGCCCGTCCGCCCGGTGCTCAACGAGTTCTCGCTGCGCATCGAGGCCGGTGAGACGGTCGCCGTGGTCGGCACGTCCGGCAGCGGCAAATCCACCGTCTCGCTGCTGCTGCCCCGCTTCTACGACGTATCCGCGGGCCGGGTCCTGGTCGGCGGCCACGACATCCGCGATCTGAGCCTGGACTCGCTGCGGGCCGCCATCGGCCTGGTCCCCGAGACCAGCTTCCTGTTCTCCGACTCCCTACGCGACAACATCGCCTACGGCCATCCCGGCGCCACCGACGAGCAGGTGCGCACCGCGGCCCGCGCCGCCCAGGCCGACGGCTTCATCTCCGGGCTTCCCGACGGCTACGACACCAAGGTCGGCGAGCAGGGGCTGACCCTGTCCGGCGGCCAGCGGCAGCGCGTCGCCCTGGCCCGCGCCCTCCTCACCGACCCCCGGCTGCTGGTCCTGGACGATGCGACCTCGGCGGTCGACGCCCGGGTCGAGCACGAGATCCACGAGGCGCTGCGCGGCGTCATGGCGGGCCGGACGACCCTGCTCATCGCCCACCGCGCCTCCACCCTGGCGCTCGCCGACCGGGTAGCCGTCCTCGACGACGGACGGCTGGTCGACATCGGCACCCAGGAGGAACTGGAGGTCCGCTGTCCGCTCTACCGCAAGCTGCTGACCGATCCGGAGGAGCTGGGCGGCGTCGAGCGGGACCCGGCGGGCGAGGCGGCCGGGGTCTTCGACGGTGAGTTCGCCGCCGACGGCCGGCCGGCACCGGACCGCGCGCCGGCCGTGGACGGCGCCGAGCCGGCGGGTGAGGCCGGCGGTGCGTCGGGCCGGCCCGGGACGGGCGGCACCATCACCCCCGAGCTGTGGGTCCGCCGTGAGCAGGAGGCCGAGGCGGGCGGCGCCGGGATGGCGGCCCGCGCGGCCGTCGCCGCCGGGCCCGGCATCGGCGCCGCGATGGCCGGCCTGCCGGCCACCCCCGAGCTGCTCGCCCAGGTGGCCGCGCTGCCGCCCGCGACGGACACCCCGGACGTCGACGAGGACCGGGCCGTGCGCGCCGAGCGCTCGTACGGCCTGCGCCGGCTGCTGCACGGTTTCGGCGGGCCGCTGGCCGTCGCGCTGGCGCTGGTCGCCGCGGACGCGCTGGCCGGGCTGCTGCTGCCGGTGCTGATCCGGCAGGGCATCGACGAGGGCGTCCGCCTGGGTGCGCTGGCCGGTGTCTGGACGGCCGCCGGGCTCGCCCTGGCCGTGGTCCTGGCACAGTGGGCCGCGCAGATCGGCGGCAACCGCATGACCGGACGCATCGGCGAGCGGGTCCTCTACTCCCTCCGTCTCAAGATCTTCGCGCAGCTCCAGCGCCTCGGCCTCGCATACTACGAGCGCGAGCTGACCGGCAAGATCATGACGAGGATGACCACCGACGTGGACGCCCTGTCGACATTCCTGCAGACCGGCCTGGTCACCGCCCTGGTCTCGATGCTGACGTTCTTCGGCATACTCGTCGCGCTGCTGGCCATCGACATCCAGCTGGCCCTGGTCGTCTTCGCCACCCTCCCGCCGCTGATCATCGCCACGTACTTCTTCCGCAAGCAGAGCGTGAAGGCGTACGAGCTGGCCCGCGAGCGGATCAGCGTCGTCAACGGCGACCTCCAGGAGAACGTGGCCGGACTGCGCATCGTCCAGGCCTTCCGGCGTGAGCGGCGCGGCGCGGAGCGGTTCGCCGCCCGCAGTGACGCCTACCGCCGGGCCCGGGTCCGCGGCCAGTTCCTGATATCCCTCTACTTCCCGTTCGTCCAGCTGCTGTCGTCCGTGGCGGCGGCGCTGGTGCTGGTCGTCGGCGCCGACCGGGTCGGCTCCCACACCCTCACCGCCGGCGCGCTGGTCGCCTACCTCCTCTACATCGACCTGTTCTTCGCCCCCGTCCAGCAGCTCTCCCAGGTCTTCGACGGCTACCAGCAGGCGTCCGTCTCGCTCGGCCGGATCCAGGAGCTGCTGCGCGAGCCGGCCTTCCCCGAGGTCTCCACTTCGTTCGAGCAGGGGAGGCCCCGGTCCCCGGCCGCCGAGCGGCCCCGCGAGGTGCCCGCGCTGCGGGGCGACATCACCTTCGACGGGGTGCACTTCCACTACGGCGAGGACGGCGAGGCGGCGCTGGCCGGCATCGATCTGACCATCCCGGCCGGCCAGACCGTGGCCTTCGTCGGCGAGACCGGCGCCGGCAAGTCCACCCTGGTCAAGCTGGTCGCGCGGTTCTACGACCCGTCAGCGGGCGCCGTCCGCATCGACGGCACCGATGTGCGCGAGCTGGATCTGACCGGCTACCGCCGCCGCCTCGGCGTGGTCCCCCAGGAGTCCTACCTCTTCGCCGGCACGGTCCGCGACGCCATCGCCTACGGCCGCCCGGATGCCACCGATGCCGAGGTGGAGGCCGCCGCGCGGGCCGTCGGCGCCCATGCGATGATCGCCACCCTCGACGGCGGCTATCTCCACGAGATCGCCGAGCGCGGACGCAACCTCTCGGCCGGCCAGCGCCAGCTGCTGGCCCTGGCCCGCGCCGAACTCGTCGACCCGGACGTGCTGTTGCTCGACGAGGCCACCGCAGCCCTGGACCTGGCCACCGAAGCGGTCGTCAACCAGGCCACCGACCGCCTCGTCGGGCGCCGTACCACCCTCGTCGTCGCCCACCGTCTGACCACCGCGGCCCGTGCCGACCGGGTGGTGGTGCTCGACCGCGGCCGGATAGCCGAGGACGGCAGCCACGCCCAGCTCCTGGCCCACGACGGCCGCTATGCCGAGCTGTGGCGCACCTTCACGGGCGAGGAGGAGGAACTCGTCGCCTGAGGCGGGGCCCGGACCCCTGGGCATCGGACGTCGCCTGAGGCGGGGCCCGGACCCCTGGGCGCCGGGAGGTGGGTTCCCGGGGCCGGCCCGCCGGTCACTGCGGCGGGGCAGCCGGCGTGGCGTTCGGCTGATCCACCGAACGGCGCCGGGGGCTGGTGGCACCCCCGCCACGCCGATAGGTTCAGCCCGACCTTTGCTATCCCAAGGGGAGGGTGCATGCGCAAGGCCACCAGATGGCTGCTGTCGCTCGCGGTGCTCATAGGCACGGCGGGAGCCGGCAGCGCGCCGGCCGGGGCGGCCACCGCCGCCGGGCCGAAGAACGAGGACATCAAGGACCGGATCCTGGCGATCCCGGGCATGAGCCTGATCGAAGAAAAGCCGGTCGACGGCTACCGCTACTTCGTCCTGAACTACACCCAGCCGATCGACCACCGGCACCCCTCGCAGGGGACCTTCCAGCAGCGGCTGACCGTGCTGCACAAGTCGGTGGACCGTCCGACGGTGTTCTTCACCTCCGGCTACAACGTCAACACCACGCCGTCCCGCAGCGAGCCCACCAAGATCATCGACGGCAACCAGGTCTCCCTGGAGTACCGCTACTTCACCCCGTCGCGGCCCACGCCCACCGACTGGAAGAAGCTGGACATCCGGCAGGCCGCCACCGACCAGCACCGCATCTTCCAGGCGCTGCACCGGATCTACGGCAAGAACTGGATCGACACCGGCGGCAGCAAGGGCGGCATGACGGCCACGTACTACCGCCGCTTCTTCCCGCACGACATGAACGGCACCGTCGCCTACGTCGCGCCCAACGACGTACGCAACGACGAGGACTCGGCGTACGACCGGTTCTTCAAGACCGTCGGGACCGCGCAGTGCCGCACCGACCTCGCCGCCATCGAGCGCGAGGCCCTGGTGCGCCGCAAGGAGATGGTCGCCCGCTTCCAGACCTGGGCCGACAAGGAGAAGCAGACCTTCAAGACCGTCGGCAACGCCGACCGGGCCTATGAAGTCATGGTCACGGACCTGGTGTTCGGCTTCTGGCAGTACCAGCCGGCCGAGACCGCCTGCGCCGAGGTGCCCAAGCCGAGCGTCTCCACGGACGACCTGTGGAAGTGGATGGACACGGTCGGCGGCTTCGGCAGCTACACCGACCAGGGCATGGAGCCGTACACGCCGTACTACTACCAGGCGGGCACCCAGCTCGGTGAGCCCGGCTACGGCTACCCGAACCTGGCCGGCCTGCTGAAGTACCCCGGGATCAACAACTCCCGGTCGTTCGTGCCGAAGGACATCCCGATGCACTTCGACAAGCGCGCGATGCCCGATATCGATCACTGGGTGCGTCACCACGCGAACCGGATGATGTTCGTCAACGGCCAGTACGACCCGTGGAGTTCGGAACACTTCGAGGTCGGCAGGGGCGCCCGGGACTCGTACGTCTTCACCGTGCCCGGCGGCAACCACGGCTCGAACATCGCGAAGCTGAAGGAAGCCGACCGCACCAAGGCCACCGCCGAGCTGCTCGACTGGGCCGGTGTCCGGGCCCCGGACGGCAAGGCCACCCCGCTGGCGCCGCACGACAAGCAGCTGGACAAGCAGGAGGTCCGGCGGATGCCGATGCCGATGCCGTGAGGTCGTGAGGCCGATGACAGGCCATGACGGGCCGTGGCGGGCGCCGGATGGGGCGCGTTCCCCGAGGGGATGGGGAGCGCGCCGCATCCCTGCTCGTGCCCGTATCCGTGCGCCTGTCCCGGCCCGTCCCGGCCTGTCCCGGCCCGTCCCGGCCCGTCCCGTACGGGCCTACGGCTCAGTACGTCAGACCGTGTCCGATCCGGTAGAGCGCCCGCGTCGGGGCGTCGGCGCGCATTATCGCGACGGGCAGTCTGCCTGCCGGGTTCCGTCGGCCGGCGATCACCCGGGCCGCCGCCCGCAGCTCCACATCCGTCCATGAGTAGCTCGCCAGGGCCGCCTTGACGCCGTCCAGCTGGGCGATGTCGTAGGGGTTGCGGACCGCCAGCTGCACCACCGGCCGGCCCGTGGCGAGGAGCGCGGCGACCAGCGTGCGCTGGCGCGAGTCGGTGGCCACGTTGTACGTCGCCACCACCGCCGCGTCCCGCTCGCGGAGCGCCGCCACCGCCTCGTCGATCTGCTGCGGGGTGGGCATCATGCCCGTGGAGAGCGCGGTGGCCGTGAAGCCCAGCTCGGTGAGGGCCTTCGCCAGGACCGTGGTGGGCGGGCCGCCGGTCCCGGACGGCGCGGCCGCATCGACCCCCGCCACCAGCACCCGGCGCTCCCGTCGCCGGGACAGCGGCAGGATCCGGGCCTCATTGCGCAGCAGCGTGGTGGTGCGGTCCGCGATGCCGTCCGCGGCGGCGAGATGACTGCGGATGCCGACCACCCCGTCCACCGCCCGGTGGGTGGTGTACGGGTCCTTGAACAGTCCGCGCCGCTCCTTGAGCAGCAGGATGCGCATCAGCTTGGCGTCGATGTCCCGCTCGGCCAGCTCGCCCCCCTTGATCGCTTCGAGGACGGCGGCATGCGCGACGGAGAGGTCCGGAGGGTTCAGCAGCTGGTCGACGCCGGCCTTGAGGGCGAGCACCGGCACCCGGGCGTCGCCGTACTTCTTCCGTACGCCTTCCATGCCGAGGGAGTCCGTCACCACCACGCCGTCGTAGCCGAGGCGTTCGCGCAGGATGCCGGTGAGGATCGGGCGGGAGAGGGTGGCCGGGTCCTCGCTCGGGTCGAAGGCGGGCACGACGATATGCGCCGTCATGATCGAATCGATGCCGGCGGCGATCGCGGCTTTGAAGGGCGGCGCGTCCAGCCGCTCCCACTCCGCGGCGGTGTGGTGGATGTACGGCAGCCCGAGATGGCTGTCGGTGTCGGTGTCCCCGTGCCCGGGGAAGTGCTTGGCGCAGGAGGCGATCCCGGCGCCCTGGTAGCCCTTCACCTCGGCGGCGACCATACGGGCCACGGCCTGCGGGTCCGCGCCGAAGGAACGGACGCCGATGACCGGGTTGGCGGGGTTGACGTTGACATCGGCGTCCGGCGCGTAGTCCTGCCGGATGCCCATGGCGTACAGCTCCGCCCCGGCGATCCTGGCGGCCGTGAGCGCATCGGCGCGGGAGCCGCCCGCGCCGAGCGCCATCGCCCCGGGAAAGAGCGTGGCGGGCGCGCCGACGCGGGCCACTATGCCGTGTTCCTGGTCCGTGGAGATCAGCAGCGGGACGGGGACGCGCTGGGCGGCGGCGGCCCTCTGGATGCCGTTGGAGAGGTCGGCGATCTGGTGCGGCTCACGGGTGTTGTGCGCCCAGCCGAAGTAGATGATGCCGCCGACGTGGTACTTGGCGATCAGCTCGGCGGCGTTGGCGACCCCGATCTCCTTCTGGTTCGCGGCCACATCGGCCGGGTCGGGGGCGGTGGCGGAGTGCCCGTAGACCCGCATGACGAAGAGCTGGCCGGTCTTCTCCTCCGGTGACATACGGGAGATGAGGCGGCGCAGCCGGGCCCGGGTGGCGGCGGAGGGGGCGGTGGCGGAAGCGGGGGAGGGCTGGTGTCCGGTGGCGGGCGCGGGGGCGGCGCCCGCGGCAGCGGCGGTGGCTGCGGCGGCTGCGGCTGCGGCCGCGGTGGCAAGGACGGTACGTCGGGAGTGCATGTGCGCTCCTTCCGGAGGGCTTCCTCGGCTCATTGAAGGAAACTTCCAAGGAGACACGGATAGCCGGAAAACAATTGCCGGTCAATGACGCGATTCGTGGTGGCGCCCAGGTCTTGCGGGGCGGGCGGGGATATGTGATGGGGCGTCGGACGGCGAGGCCCGGGTCAGGGGCCGGCGGGCCCGCCCAGGAGCTGCTGGAGGTGCTCACGGCCCGGGGCCAGCAGGGCGGGGAGGTCGGCCGCTTCCGGGAACCAGCGCTTCTCGTACTCCCAGCACAGCCAGCCGCCCGCGCCCTGGTCGTAGGTGCCCTCGGGAGCCGGCACCGGACCGCGGGCGCCCGCGGGGTCCCGGCCGAGGGTGCCCAGGGCGGCCGCCAGCGGCAGGGTGCCGGCACCGAGCGGGAGGGGGGTGCGCTCCTCGGCCGAGGCGACGTCCTTGACCTGCACATAGCCCAGATGCGGGGCGAGCGCGGCATGGCTGTCGATGGGCTCCTCGCCGCCGAGCCAGCTGTGCAGCACGTCCCACAGCGCCCCGATCCGGCGGTGGCCCACGAGGCCCAGCACGCGGGCGGCGGCCGCGCCCGTACGGTGCGAGTCATGGGTCTCCAACAGGACCCGGACGCCCCTTTCGGCCGCCAGCGGCGCCACCGCGGCGAGCCGGCGGGCGGCATCCGCGTCCGCCTCGGCGGCCGGGCGGTCCCCGCCGCCGGGGAAGACCCGGACATACGGCGCCCCCAGATCGGCGGCGAGGATCACCAGCTCGGCCAGCTCGTGGGCCAGCTCCTCCTCGCCCGTCGCGTCCCGGGCGGCGGCGACCCGGGCGTAGCCGGCAACGGCCAGGATCTCCACTCCGGCGTCCGTGAACCGTCCCCGCACCGCGGCCCGTTCCCGGCTCCCGATCAGCGGATGCACCGGTTCCTCCGGATGGGCCCGCAGCTCGACCCCCTGATACCCGGTGTCGACGGCCAGCCGCAGCACCTCGGCCACCGGCATCCCCGGCACACCGAGGGTCGAGAACGCATAACGCATCGCGGGGCTGCTGCCGTCCGCTCGCATCGCGGGGCTGCTGCCGTCCGCGCGGTCCGTGGTGGCCATGCCGGCGCTCCTTCTGTCGCTCACGTCATCGCTGACTTCCTGACCTTCCCGTCCTTCCCGTCTTTCCCGTCTTTCCCGGCATCCCTGCCTTCACCGCCCCCCTCGCCTTCACCGCCCCCCTCGCCTTCACCGCCCCCCTCGCCCGCACCGTCACCCGCGGCCGCTACAGCGCCAGCCGCCAGTCCTGCCCGACCAGGTCCTGCCCGAAGCTGTGGTGCGCCGACTCGGCGACCAGCTCGAATCCGGCCCGCTGATAGATGCCGCGGGCCGCGTCGAGCACGGAATTGGTCCACAGCACCAGCTCCCCGTATCCCGCGTCCCGCGCGAACTCCACACAGGAATCGACGAGTTGACGGCCCACTCCGTGGCCGCGCGTGGCCGGCTCCACGAGCAGCAGCCGCAGCCGGGCGACACCGGGCCTGCCGTCCCGTACGCACATCACCGCGCCCACCCGCTCCCCGCCCAGCTCCGCTATCCAGGTGCGGTCCCGGCGCGGGTCGAAGTCCTCGGCGTACTGGGCGACGATCCGGGCCACCAGCGCCTCATAGCTCAGATCGAAGCCGTACTCGGCGGCGTAGAGCGTGGCGTTGCGCTCCACCATCCAGCCGAGGTCCCCGGGGCCGGACGTGCGCAGCGCGACCTCGGGGGCGCGGTCCCCGGGCGGCCGCTCCGCGCCCTCGCCGAGCAGGGCGCGGATGGTGCGCATCGAGTCCACCAGCCGGGCCCGGTCCGCCGCCGGCAACTGCTCCAGCAGCGACCCCGCGGCGTCCTGGGAGCGCTCCTCCAGCAGGCCGGCCGCCTCCCGGCCGCCGTCGGTCAGTGTGATGCGCTGCCGCCGGGGATCCTGCTCGGATCTGCCGCGGGTGATCAGCTCGCGGTCCTCGAACCTGCCGAGCAGCCGGCTGAGATAGCCCGCGTCCAGCGACAGTGCGGCGCGCAGATCCGCGGCGTCCACCCGCGGGTGGTTGGCGACCTCGTAGAGCACCCGGGCCTCGGTCAGGGTGAACGGGGTGTACAGATGCCGCCCGTAGTCGAGGGCGCCGATCAGGTTCGTATAGAAGCGGTTGAACCTTCGCAGCTCACGGACGTCGGCCGCGGGGCCGGGCGCCTCGCCCGACGCGGGGCCGGGCGCCTCGCCGGCTGTCGGTCCGGATGCCTCGCCGGCTGTCGGTCCGGATGCCGTCCCGGCTGTCGGTCCGGATGCCGTCCCGGTGATCATCGTCGACCCCCTCAGCCTTGACTGAGTCAAGGATACGCGCCGGCCGGCCTCCGCCGCCATGCCCGGTGGAAAATCCCTTTCCCGGTTTCAGCCGCTCGCCCGGCTCACACATTCTGACCAGAGACCGCGACTCCCGTCCCGAGAGGGGCCGACGTGACCCGCACGACCGCGACCCGCACGACCGCGACCCGTACGACCGCGACCCGCACGACCGCGACCCGTACGACCGTACGCATCGCCATGAACGGCGTGACCGGACGCATGGGACAGCGCCAGCATCTGGTCCGCTCCCTCCTCGCCCTGCGGGAACAGGGCGGCCTCCACCTGCCCGACGGCACGGTGATCTGGCCCGAACCCGTGCTCGTCGGCCGCAGCCCGCACAAACTGCGGGCCCTCGCCGAACGGCACGGCCTGGAGCACTGGAGCTGCGACCTCGACACCGTCCTGGGCGACGACGGCATCGACATCTACTTCGACGCCCAGGTCACCGCCGCCCGCGAGGAGGCCGTGAAGAAGGCGATTGCCGCCGGAAAGCATCTCTACGTCGAAAAACCCACCGCGAGCAGCCTCACGGGCGCGCGGGAGCTGGCCCGGCTGGCCCAGGAGGCGGGCGTCAAGAACGGCGTCGTCCAGGACAAGCTCTTCCTGCCCGGCCTGCGCAAGCTCCGCCGCCTCGTCGAGGGCGGCTTCTTCGGCCGCATCCTGTCCGTACGGGGCGAGTTCGGCTACTGGGTCTTCGAAGGCGACTGGCAGCAGGCGCAACGCCCCTCCTGGAACTACCGTGCCGAGGACGGCGGCGGCATCGCGGCCGATATGTTCCCGCACTGGGAGTACGTCCTGCACGAGCTGTTCGGGCCGGTCAGAACCGTCCAGGCGCATCTGGCCACGCACCTCCCGCGCCGCTGGGACGAGACCGGCACCCCGTACGAGGCCACCGCCGACGACGCCGCATACGGCATCTTCGGGCTGCCCGGCGGCATCGTCGCGCAGATCAACTCCTCCTGGGCGGTGCGGGTGCACCGCGACGAACTGCTGGAGCTCCAGGTCGACGGCACCGAGGGATCGGCCGTCGCCGGGCTGCGCCACTGCCGTGTCCAGCACCGTGCCCACACCCCCAAGCCGGTGTGGAACCCCGACCTTCCGGCGTCCGAACCGTTCCGCGCGCAGTGGCAGGAGGTCCCCGACAACGACGACTTCGACAACGCGTTCAAGGCGCAGTGGGAGCTGTTCCTGCGGCACGTCGTCCGCGACGAGCCCTGGCGCTGGGACCTGGCGGCGGGCGCCCGCGGCGTCCAGCTCGCCGAACTGGGACGGCGGTCCTCGGCCGAGGGCCGCCGCCTGGACGTACCGGAGCTGACCCGGTGAACGCGCCGGCCGGGCCCTCCCCGTCCGTGGCCGGCTCCACGGCCCGCCCGGATTCCGCGCGGCCCCCGCTGCGCTCCCGTACGGTCTTCGCCGCCGCCCATGTGGTCGCCGACCCGCACGCCGACACCAGCCCCGACGGCCCGGCCGCCGTCGACTGGGACGCCACCCTCGCCTACCGGCACCACCTGTGGTCGCAGGGCCTGGGCGTGGCCGAGGCGATGGACACCGCACAGCGCGGCGCGGGCCTGGACTGGAGCGCCGCCGCCGAGCTGATCCGGCGCTCCGCTGCCGAGGCCAGGGCGGCCGGCGGCCTGCTCGCCTGCGGCGCCGGCACCGACCAACTCCCCCCGCACGGAGCCTGTCTGGCCGAAGTCCGCGGCGCCTACGAGGAACAGCTCGGGCTCGTCGAGGACGCCGGCGCCCGGCCGGTGCTGATGGCGTCCCGCCAACTGGCCGCGGCCGCCACCGGCCCGGACGACTACCGGGAGCTCTACGGCCACCTGCTGCGCCAGGCCGCCCGGCCGGTGATCCTGCACTGGCTCGGCCCGGCGTTCGACCCGGCGCTGGCGGGCTACTGGGGCAGCGCGGAACCCGGCACCGCAACGGAGACGCTCCTCGCGCTCATCACCGACCACCCCGGCGCGGTGGACGGCGTCAAGGTCTCCCTGCTGGACGCCGGGCGGGAAGTGGCGCTGCGCCGCCGGCTGCCCAGGACGGTCCGCTGCTACACCGGCGACGACTTCCACTACCCGGAGCTGATCGCGGGCGACGACCACGGCTTCAGCCATGCGCTGCTGGGCGTCTTCGACCCGCTCGCCGTCCCCGCCGCCGCAGCCGTACGCCTCCTGGACAGCGGCGACACCGCGGGTTTCCGGGCCGTCCTGGACCCGACCGTCGCGCTCGCCCGGCACCTCTTCCAGGCGCCCACCCGCCACTACAAGACCGGCATCGTCCTGCTGGCCTGGCTGGCCGGCCACCAGTCGCACTTCACCATGGTCGGCGGTCACCAGTCGGCTCGCTCCCTGCCGCATCTGCGGCGCGCACACGAACTCGCCGACGGGCTCGGCCTGTTCCCCGACCCGGAACTCGCCGCCCACCGGATGCGCCAACTGCTCGCGGTATACGGGGCGGAGGACGCATGAGCGACCGCGCCCCAGCCCTTCTCGACCGCCTCAGCCTGAATCAGGAGACCCTCCGTCAGTGGTCGCTGCCCGAACTTGCCGACGGTTGTGCGCGGGCGGGCGTACGGGGCGTGGGTCTGTGGCGCGCCCCGGTGCAGGAGTACGGGGTGGCCGCGGCCGCCCGGCTCGTACGGGATGCCGGGCTGCGGGTCACCAGCCTGTGCCGCGGCGGATTCCTCACCGCACCGGACCCGGCCGGGCGGGCGGCAGCCCTGGACGACAACCGGGCGGCCGTCGACGAGGCGGCCGCCCTCGGGACGGACACCCTGGTCCTGGTCTCCGGCGGGCTGCCGGCCGGCAGCCGGGATCTGCCCGGCGCCCGGGAGCGGGTCGCGGACGCACTGGGCGAGCTGGGCCCGTACGCCGCACAGCGGGGCGTACGGCTGGCGGTCGAACCCCTGCACCCGATGTACGCGGCGGACCGCTGTGTGGTCTCCACGCTCGCCCAGGCGCTGGACCTCGCCGAGCGGTTCCCCGCCGAGCAGGTGGGGGTGGTCGTGGACACCTACCACCTGTGGTGGGACGACACGGTCGGCGCGCAGATCGCCCGCGCGGGCGGCACCGGCCAGGAGGCCGGTTCGCGGATCGCCGCCTTCCAGCTCGCCGACTGGGTCACCCCGCTGCCCGAGGGGGCCCTGCTGGGGCGCGGTCAGCTCGGGGACGGCGCGGTGGATCTGCGGTGGTTCCGGGAGCGGGTCGAGACGGCCGGCTACCGCGGGCCGGTCGAGGTGGAGATCTTCAACCCGGCACTGTGGGCGCGGGACGGCACCGAGGTGCTGGCCGAGATCATGGACCGCTTCCGCACACACGTCGGATGACATCGGAGGACATCGAAGGGCACCAAACGGCACCAAACGGCACCGGACGGCACCGGACGGCACCGGACGACGGCGGACGACGGCGGACGCCGAGGGGGGAAGGCGCAGAGCCGACGAGGGGAAGGTGCCCGGCCGACGCGCGGAAAGCACAGCTGACGAGGGGAAAGGCACCACGGGCGCCGGCGAAATAACTCAGCGGGTGCGCGCAACCGTTGGCCGTCCGTAAAGGTCATAGCTGACGCCGGCCCCGCAAGGGGAGGGGCCCGGGGGGGATCCGGGGCCGGCGTGGAGGGGGAATCGAGGGGCCCGGCCATCGGACGGGCCCCTCGATGGAGCTCTCGGTGGCCCGCCTCCCTGCGCGGTGTCAGACCCCGGCGGTACGGTCGGTCCATGGTCAACGCAGCCGTGGTGGAAGGGGTCCTGGAGCGGATCACCTATGCCAATGAGGAAAGCGGCTATACGGTCGCGCGGGTCGACACGGGGCGCGGCGCGGGCGATCTGCTGACCGTCGTCGGCGCACTGCTCGGCGCGCAGCCGGGCGAATCGCTGCGCATGGAGGGCCGCTGGGGCTCCCACCCCCAGTACGGCAAGCAGTTCACCGTCGACAACTACACCACCCTCCTGCCCGCCACCATCCAGGGCATCCGCCGCTATCTGGGCTCCGGCCTGATCAAAGGCATCGGCCCGCGCATCGCCGACCGCATCGTCGAACACTTCGGCACGGACACCCTCGACGTCATCGAGCACGAGCCCGAACGCCTGGTGGAAGTGCCCGGCCTGGGCCCCAAGCGGACGAAGATGATCGGCGTGGCATGGGAGGAGCAGAAGGCCATCAAGGAGGTCATGGTCTTCCTCCAGGGTGTCGGCGTGTCCACCTCCATCGCGGTGCGGATCTACAAGAAGTACGGCGACGCCTCCATCTCCGTCGTCCGCAACGAGCCCTACCGCCTGGCCGCCGACGTCTGGGGCATCGGCTTCCTGACCGCCGACCGCATCGCCCAGTCGGTGGGCATTCCGCACGACAGCCCGGACCGGGTCAAGGCGGGCCTGCAGTATGCGCTGTCGCAGTCCACGGACCAGGGCCACTGCTTCCTGCCCGAGGAACAACTGATCGCCGACGCCGTGAAGTTGCTCCAGGTGGACACGGGCCTGGTCATCGACTGCCTGGGTGAGCTGGCCGCGGACCCGGAAGGGGTGGTCCGCGAGCAGGTGCCCGGCGGTGCGGAGGGCGCGCCGCCGGTCACCGCCGTCTATCTGGTGCCCTTCCACCGCGCCGAGATCTCCCTGGCCGGCCGGCTGTCCCGGCTGCTGCGCACCGACGAGGACCGGATGCCGGCGTTCCGGGACGTCGACTGGGACAAGGCGCTGGCCTGGCTGGCGCGGCGCACGGGCGCCGAGCTGGCCGCCGAGCAGCAGCAGGCGGTCCGGCTGGCGCTGACGCAGAAGGCCGCGGTGCTCACCGGCGGGCCGGGCTGCGGCAAGTCCTTCACCGTCCGCTCCGTCGTCGAGCTGGCCCGCGCCAAGAAGGCCAAGGTGGTGCTGGCGGCGCCCACGGGCCGGGCGGCGAAGCGGCTCTCCGAGCTGACCGGCGCGGAGGCCTCCACGGTCCACCGCCTCCTGGAGCTCAAGCCCGGCGGGGACGCCGCCTATGACGCGGACCGCCCGCTGGACGCCGATCTGGTGGTCGTCGACGAGGCCTCGATGCTGGATCTGCTGCTCGCCAACAAGCTGGTCAAGGCCGTGCCGCCGGGCGCCCATCTGCTGTTGGTCGGGGACGTGGACCAGCTGCCGTCGGTGGGCGCGGGCGAGGTGCTGCGCGATCTGCTGGCGGAGTCCGGCCCGGTGCCTGCCGTCCGGCTGACCCGGATCTTCCGGCAGGCCCAGGAGTCCGGGGTGGTCACCAACGCCCACCGCATCAACTCCGGCATCCCGCCCCTGACCACCGGAATGACGGATTTCTTCCTGTTCGCCGAGGAGGACGCCGAGGAGGCCGCCCGGCTGACGGTGGATGTCGCGGCCCGCCGGATCCCGGCGAAGTTCGGCCTCGACCCGCGCCGGGACGTCCAGGTCCTCGCCCCGATGCACCGCGGCCCGGCCGGTGCGGGCGCCCTGAACGGCCTGCTCCAGCAGGCCGTCACCCCCGCCCGCCCCGATCTGCCCGAGCGCCGCTTCGGCGGCCGGGTCTTCCGCGTCGGCGACAAGGTCACCCAGATCAGGAACAACTACGAAAAAGGCCGCAACGGCGTCTTCAACGGCACGGTCGGCGTGGTCACCGCCCTCGACTCCGACGAGCAGCGGCTGACCGTGCGCACCGACGAGGACGAGGAGGTTCCCTACGACTTCGACGAACTGGACGAACTCGCCCACGCCTATGCCGTGACGATCCATCGTTCGCAGGGTAGTGAGTATCCAGCGGTGGTGATTCCGGTCACCACCAGTGCCTGGATGATGCTGCAGCGCAATCTGCTGTATACCGCTGTGACCCGGGCAAAGCGCTTGGTGGTGCTGGTCGGCTCCCGCAGGGCCCTGGGGCAGGCCGTCCGCACGGTTTCCGCCGGTCGGCGGTGTACGGCGCTCGATCACCGGCTCGCCGGTGCGAGGTGAGGTCCCCCCTCTTTCCTATTCGGGGCGAAGGGGGGCAGGATGGGCACTCAAGCGGCACTGAGTGCCGCTGTGAGGCCCTATGGCCGACCCCGAGTGCACAACCAAGGCCCAAATGGGGGAAGGTATAGGCAGTCAGGGCACCTCGAAGAAGAGGCACAACGTCGGTGAGGGATGACGTGAGCGACAACTCTGTAGTACTGCGTTACGGGGACGGCGAATACAGCTACCCGGTCGTCGACAGCACCGTTGGCGACAAGGGCTTCGATATCTCGAAGCTGCGCGCACAGACCGGTCTGGTGACCCTGGATTCCGGTTACGGCAACACCGCGGCGTATAAATCCGCGATCACCTATCTCGACGGTGAGAACGGGATTCTGCGTTATCGCGGCTACCCGATCGAGCAGCTCGCAGAGCGCAGCACGTTCGTCGAGACCGCGTACCTCCTCATCAACGGTGAGCTGCCCACCGTCGATGAGCTGGCGAACTTCAAGCAGGACATCACGTACCACACCCTGCTCCACGAGGACGTCAAGCGCTTCTACGACGGTTTCCCCCGGGACGCCCACCCGATGGCGATGCTGTCCTCGGTCGTCAGCGCGCTGTCGACCTTCTACCAGGACAGCCACAACCCGTTCGACGAGCAGCAGCGCCACATCTCCACGATCCGGCTGCTGGCCAAGCTCCCGACGATCGCGGCCTACGCATACAAGAAGTCGGTCGGCCACCCGGTCGTCTACCCGAGCAACGACCTCGGTTACGTGGAGAACTTCCTCCGCATGACCTTCTCGGTGCCCGCCGCCGACTACGACCTCGACCCGGTGGTGGTCAGCGCCCTCGACAAGCTGCTGATCCTGCACGCCGACCACGAGCAGAACTGCTCCACCTCCACGGTCCGCCTGGTCGGCTCCTCGCAGGCGAACCTCTTCGCCTCGATCTCCGCCGGCATCAACGCCCTGTGGGGCCCCCTGCACGGCGGTGCCAACCAGTCGGTGCTGGAGATGCTGGAGGGCATCCAGGCCGGCGGCGGCGACGTCGACACCTTCATCCGCAAGGTGAAGAACAAGGAAGACGGCGTGAAGCTCATGGGCTTCGGGCACCGCGTCTACAAGAACTTCGACCCCCGGGCGAAGATCATCAAGGCGGCGGCGCACGATGTCCTCTCGGCGCTCGGCAAGTCCGACGAGCTGCTGGACATCGCCCTGAAGCTGGAGGAGCACGCGCTCTCCGACGACTACTTCGTCGAGCGCAAGCTCTACCCGAACGTCGACTTCTACACCGGCCTGATCTACCGGGCCATGGGCTTCCCGACCGAGATGTTCACCGTGCTCTTCGCGCTCGGCCGGCTCCCCGGCTGGATCGCCCAGTGGCACGAGATGATCAAGGAGCCCGGCTCCCGCATCGGCCGCCCGCGGCAGATCTACACCGGTGTCGTCGAGCGCGACTTCGTGCCGGTCGAGCAGCGCTGACGGCGGCCCTTCGAGGGCAGCCCCACCGCACGCAGAAAAGAAAGCGCCCCGCCTCCGGATCCCCCCACGGGTCCAGAGCGCGGGGCGCTTCCCCTGTCCCGGTTGGATTCCCCCCACGGGATCCCTCCGGGCGTTTCGGGGTGCACCGCGATCTGCCGGGACGCGCACATTCGGGAGGGCCGCTCAAAGCTCCCCGGGCGCGTCGCCCCGGCCACGCGTAGCCGGGCACGATCCCCCAAGATCAGCACGGCTGTTGCAGTGCAAGCCCCGCCGGGGTGCCTGCACTGCCCGGTTAGACTCACGACCCCCCTCAATGGTTACGTTCCGATGAGTGTGATCTGGGTCTCTTGCCATATTGGGGCGAATACGGTCAAGGGTCGCGATCTGGAGATCGGGACCCTTGAGTATGGGTGTTGTGTCAGTTGTAAGGGCCGTGTGAAACTTCGTCGGCCCGACCTGCGCCCCCGCGGTGGAAGCAGGCTCCGGGCTCAGGTCGCCTGCCCCACGAGTTCGTAGCCGGCCTCGTCGACGGCCGCGCGCACGGCGTCGTCGTCGAGCGGCGCCTTGGAGGTGACGGTCACCAGGCCGGTGGCCGCGACCGCCTGCACCGAGCTGACCCCGGCGAGCTCGCCGATCTCGGACGACACCGCACCCTCGCAGTGGCCGCAGGTCATACCGGTGACCTGGTAGGTGGTGGTCACCTCGCCGGACTGGACGTTGGTGCCGCCGGAGTGGCAGGAGTCTTCGGGGGTGCAGCAGGAGCTGTTCTCGGCCATGGGGGATTCTCCTTGTGGTGCCGATGTGTTCCGTGTGGTGCCAAGTGTCGGGGTGTCGCAGTGCACCGCGTGTCGGGGTGTCGCAGCGCGTCGTGTGTCGTGTGTCGTGTGTCGGGGTGTGGCAATGCGCTGCGAGGGGTCCCGGCGACCGGCGGTATCTCCCAACCCTAGGCACTGTATACCCCCAGGGGGTATCAATCCAGCGGTACTGCGGCACGTCCATGGGTACGTTCGTCGGGACGTCCGTCGGCACATCCGTCGGCACGTCCGTCGGTACGTCCATCGCGTTGCCGTGTGCCCCACCACGCGTCAGCCTGGGGATACGAGCTCGGGGCGGATCCGAGGAGGCGGCCGTATGGACGTACTCGCCCTCTACGGCCTACTGGTGCTCACCACGCTGCCACCATTGGTCCCCAACTCCGCCCTGCTCGTCTCCGTCGGCGTACTCGCCTCCCGTGGCGAGGTGTTCCTCCCCCTGATCCTGCTGATCGTCGGAGGCAGTGCACTGCTGGGGGACGTGCTGATGTACCTGGCCGCACGCCGGTTCGGCGAGCCCGTACGCGCCTGGATGCGTCGCAATCCCCGGCGCCGGGCGCTGCTGGAATGGACCTCGCACCGGATCCAGCGCTACGGCCTGCCGTTCGTGATCGCCGTACGGTTCCTGCCCAGCGGGCGGATCGCCGGCGCCCTGGCGTCCGGGGTGCTGCGCTACCCGCTGCGGAAATACGTCCTCGGCGCCGGTATCGCCGAAGCGACCTGGGCGACGTACTCGGTCGGCCTCGGCTATCTCGGCAGCGCCACCACCGGCCGCCCGCTCTACGCCGCCGGCATCGGCTTCGGCGTCTCCTGCGTGGTCGCCGCGGTCGGCGCCGCGATCCAGTGGGCCGCCCGCCGGCGCACCCTGCGTGGACCGTCGGAGGAGAGCGGCGAGGGCGAGGGCGGCGGAACTCCCAAGGGGGAGGGGGACGGCCGGGATTCATCGGCGACGGTGACGTGACGGCGTAATGGCGTAACGGCGGCGTGACGGCGTGACGGCGTGACGGCGTGACGGCGTGACGGCGTGACGGCGTGACGGCGTGACGAACGCGATCGACCGGGCCCAGGGACGCTTACGCGCCCGGAGTCGCACCACCGGCGGTGGCCCGGACATCCGCGAC
Source organism: Streptomyces sp. NPDC054765 (assembly GCF_053612065.1). Taxonomy (NCBI): domain Bacteria; kingdom Bacillati; phylum Actinomycetota; class Actinomycetes; order Kitasatosporales; family Streptomycetaceae; genus Streptomyces; species Streptomyces sp. NPDC054765. The sequence goes on from NZ_JBSHBP010000031.1 coordinate 57,353, forward strand.
AGCAACGGGCTCACCGGTACGTCGCGAACGCTCGCACGCCTCGGCGATATAGAGGGCCTCCAGCGCCTCCGCGGGCGAGCACGGGCTCGGTGCACGGCCCGCTGCGACCTCGGCGAAGACGCCCAGTTCGGTGACGTATGCGTCGTGGAAGCGCTCCATGAACGTGGCATACGGGTCGGCCGCCCGCTGCCACGACAGCTTCGCCTCGGCCGACGGCAGCGGAGCCCGGTCATCGAGGCCGACGAAGCGGGCTCCCTCGGAGCCGCAGACCTCCAACCGGACGTCGTGGCCCGCGCCGTTGTAACGGGTCGCCGTCACGGTGGCCAGGGTGTCGTCGTCGAAGCGCAGCAGCGCCGCGCAGGTGTCCACATCGTCGCCGTCGGCGAAGAACGAGGCGCCCCGGTTGGCTCCTTGGGCGTAGACCGAGACCACCTCGCGGCCGGTGAGCCAGCGCAGGATGTCGAAGTCATGGATGCTGCAGTCCCGGAACAGCCCACCGGACGTGGGGATATAGCCGGCCGGCGGTGGCGTCCGGTCGCTGGTGCAGGCGCGCAGCGTGTGCAGCCAGCCCAGTTCGCCGGAGCGCAGCGCCTCGCGGGCGGTGCGATACCCCGCGTCGAAGCGGCGCTGAAAGCCGATCTGCGCGGGTACGGTGCCGGCCCGCGCCCGGTCCACCACACCGACGGTGCCGGGCACGTCCAGTGCCACCGGCTTCTCGCAGAAGACCGGCACCCCGGCGTCCAGGGCCTGGTGGATCAGGGAGGCGTGGGCGCTGGTCGCCGCGGTGATCACCACGCCGTCCAGGCCGTCCGCGTACATCTCCTCGATGCCCGCGGCGGCCCGTACGCCAAGGGCCTCGGCCAGTGACGCGGCGCGGGCGGTGTCCGCATCCGCGACCACGATGCCGGTGACGCCCGGAACGCTCCGCAGGGTGTGGGCGTGGAACGCACCGATGCGCCCGGTGCCGATCAGACCGATCTTCATGCCTCGGGTCCTTTCCGGGGGGAATTACGGAGGGCGAAGAGGGAGGGGAGGGGAGGGCGAAGAGGGAGAGGGAGGGGGAGGGGGAGGGGGAGGGAGATGAAGGGAGTGCGGATGAGTAACGGGAGGGGAGGGGGAGAGGGGACGGGCGAGGGGGAGGAGGGGGCGTTACGGCTGGGGCGGGGGAGCTGCCGGGCGGTGAGGCTGGGAAGCGCAGGCCCACCCCGCCCACTCGTTTGGAACGGTCCAATCATCGCGTCACCGGCACCCTGCATGTCCTGATGTCCGCATGTCAACCGTTCTGCAGGGGCGTGCGGTGGTGCATTGACGCCGGCCTGCCCCGATGGAAGGATTTCTACCTATGGAACGGTCCAACCAACGCCCCGGCGGACGGAACCGAGCCGACGGACGCCCCGGGGGCCGCTCCGAAGAAGGATCCGAAGAGGGGGCCGAAGGACGGCCGGGGGAGCGGTCGGCGGGACGGTCGGGCGCGCGGCCCGTAGGGGGCCGGCCTCCGACCATTCGCGGTGTCGCCGAGCGCGCGGGCGTCTCCAAGTCCCTGGTTTCGCTCGTGCTGCAGGGCTCATCGCGGGTCAGCGATGCCAAGCGGCAGGCCGTGCTGGCGGCCATCGACGAGCTGGGCTACCGGCCGAACGCAGCGGCCCGCAGCCTTGTCGCACGCCGTACGCACACCGTCGGCGTGCTGCTGAACGATATGCGCAACCCCTGGTTCGTCGAGGTGCTCGACGGCCTGAACTCCCTGCTGCAGGCGCAGGGTCTGCGGATGTTGATGGCCGACGGACGGCTGGACAGGCGGGCCGGCCAGGACTTCGCCCGCACCTTCCAGGAAATGCGGGTCGACGGCATCGTCGTCGTCGGCACGCTCCCGGACACCGACGGCCTCGCCGAGGTCGCCGAACGGCTGCCGACCGTCATCGCGGGCAACCATGAACCCCGGCTGCCGCGCGTCGACCTCGTCGCCAACGACGACGAGCGCGGCGCCCGGCTCGCCACCGAGCACCTCATCGGTCTCGGCCACCGGCGGATCGCGCATATCGCCGGGCAGGGACTGGTCGGTGAGCTGCGCCGACGCGGCTTCGAGGCCGCCGTACGTGCCCACGGCCTGGAGGCGAGCGCCGTCGTGGAGAACGGCGACGGAACCGAGGAGGGAGGCTACCGCGCGGCCGTCCGGCTGCTCCACCCGTCACGCGACACCGGACGCCTCCACGCCCAAGGCCCCACCGCCGAACGCCCCACCGGCCAACGCCGCACCACTGAACGCCGCACCCCCGAACGCCCCACCACTGAACGCCCCACCGCCGTCTTCGCGTTCAATGACATCTCCGGCGTCGGCGCGCTGTCCGCCGCCCAGGAACTGGGCCTGGACGTGCCCGCCGACCTCTCCCTCGTCGGTTACGACAACACCTACCTCGCCCGCATCCGCCACCTCTGGCTCACCTCGGTGAACAACGCCAGCCACGAGGTCGGCCGGCGCGCGGCGCGCTGCCTCCTCGACCGCATGGAACGCCCGGACACCCCGGCCGGGCAGCAGCTCGTGGCCCCGGCAATGGAGATCAGGGGGTCGACGGCACCGCCCCGCCCCGCCTGACCCCGCGCCTTCTCCACCGTTTCTCGACTGCTTCTCTACTACTTCCCGCTCCGCAGTTCGCGGTCCACCGCCCGCAGCAGAGTGAGCAGCATCTTGTTCAACGGGGTGGCGATGCCGTGCCGTTCACCGGCCCCGACGACCGCGCCGGTGAGGAACTCATGCTCCAGCGGGCGGCCCGCGAGGCGATCGTAGAGCATCGAGGAGCCGCCTTCCGGAGGCGCGGTGGCATACAGCTCAAGCGTCCGGGCGATGTCCTCCTCGCCGATGTCCGCGCCCTCGGCGCGCGCGACGACAGCCGCCTCGCGCAGCAGATCGCGGGTGAGCGCGGCCATCTCGGGGTCGGCGAAGACCCCTATCCGCTGCTGGAGAAGGGCGGTGATCGGGTTGGCCACGAGGTTGGTGAACAGCTTGCGCCAGGAGGCCGTGGTGAAGTCGGCGACCCTATGCACCCGCAGCTCGCTGCCGTCCAGCAGAGCGGCGAACCGGTCCGCCAACGGGCCCGCCGGCACATGCAGTTCACTGGCGACGTGATGCAGGACCCGCCCCGGCGCGGTGCGCTCCGCCGAGATGTAGACGACGGTGGGGAGGATGCCGGTGCCCCGGGGCACGAGCGGAGTGACGCGCTCCACCTGGCCGATGCCGTTCTGCAGCACCGCGACCGCGGTGCCCCGGCCGCACAGCCGCCGCAGCCAGCCCTCGGCGCTCGCGGTGTCCTGTGCCTTGGTGGTCAGCAGCACCCAGTCGACCGGCGCCACCTGCGCCGGGTCGGTGACGATACGCACCGCCGCGGGCCGTACCGTACCGCCGCTCTCGATGCTGAGCCCCTCCAGCGGGCTGCGGACGCACAGCGTGACGTCAAGACCGGCCCACCGGGCAAGGGCGGCGGTGTAGCCGCCGATCGCGCCGCCGCCGATCACGGCGATCCGGGCGGGCGTGGCTGCTCCGGGGGTCTGGGGCATACCTCGATCGTAGAGGCCGGGAAGGCCTGGGGGAGGGTGCCGACCGGGCCCCGGCGTCGCCCGGGGCGCCGGGGCCCGGCCCGGTCGGATCCGGTGGCTCAGCGGCGGCCGCGGTGGCCAGGTCGCTGCGCCACCCACGCTCTGACCGTGTCGGCGAACCAGTACGGTTTTCCGCTCTCCACCAGATCCGGTTCGGGCAGCAGCCCGTGCTTGCGATAGGAGCGCACGGTGTCCGGCTGCACCTGGATGTGCGCGGCGATCTCCTTGTACGACCAGAGCTTGCGGTCGGTCATCTCTGCCACCTCCTGAGCGCCGTACGCAGGGTCGGCCCGGGGGAGCCGGCAGGGGGCTGCGTACGGCCTGGTGATCACTCACCCTGTGCCTGGACAACGACACCGAGTAACCATCGGGGAGGGGCTGTTGATCGGCTGTGACGGAAGCCCCGCGTAACGGTGACAGCCGTGACGCGGGGCGGATGGCTGTGACGGGGGCGGGACGATCCCGGACCGGAGCGGAAAGCAGCGGAGAGTAGGGGAGAAGAGGGGGGAGAAGAGGCGGGGTCGTGCGGGGCGGGGAGGGGCGGCCCAAGACTGGAACGGGCAGTCCAAGACCGGAGCGGGTCCCGGCCCAAGACTGGAGCGGGACAGTCCCCGACGCGGGAGGGGCGGTCCACAACTGGGGGCGGGGCGTCACAGTACGCGGAGTACGACGCAATGGCCGTGTGGCGGGCCGGTTCTCGTGCTGAGAGAACCGGCCCGCCACACGTATGCCGTAGACCTCGCTGCAGGTGTGCAGGTGTGCAGGTGTGCAGGTGTGCAGGTGTGCAGGTGTGCCGGACGGGCTGCGATGCGGATCAGACGCAGAGCGCGCGCCAGGTCTTCTTGTCCACCTTGCCGTCGGCGGACGCCGGACCGGTCAGCAGTCCCGCGGTCGCGGCCAGGACGGCCGTGCGCGGTTCCGGCGATCCCCCCACTATTTCCCGCCCGCCGGATTCGGTGCCCGTTCGCCAGATCCCGTACGCCGCCGTCAGATCCCGTACGCCGCCGTCAGATCCCCGTACGCCGCCGTCAGATCCCCGTACGCCGCCGTCAGTTCCGCGTCCCTGCCGTCACGCCTCGTCCGTCGCCGCCCTGCGCAGTTCGTGTTCCAGGTCCTCCAGGGCCAGCCCCTTCGTCTCCGGTGCGTACCGCTTGCAGAACACCAGGGACAGGACGCACATCACGCCGAAGAACCAGAACGTGGTGCCGGCGCCGACCGCGTCGAGCAGCAGCGGGAAGGCCAGCGCCACCGCGAAGTTGACCAGCCACATCACGAACACCGCGGCCCCCATGGCCAGCCCGCGCACCTTGAGCGGGAACATCTCGGCGAGCAGCAGCCAGACACCGGTGTTGAGGGTGGCCTGCATGAAGGCCATGTAGAGGACCATCAGGCCGAGGACGAGGGCGCTGACGGCGGGGGAGTGCGGCAGGTGGAAGGAGGCGCCGAGCAGGGCGAGCGAGACGGCCATACCGGTCAGGCCGGCGAGCAGCATCGGCCGTCGGCCGACCCGGTCGATCAGCGACATCCCGATCGCGGTGGCCAGGACGGAGATCACGCCGACCGCGATGGTGGCGGTGATCGAGGCGCCGGTGCCCAGTCCGGTCGACGCCAGGATCTTGGGCGCGAAGTAGACGACGGCATTGACGCCGGTGATCTGCTGAACGGCCGCCAGACCGATGCCGACCAGCAGCAGCCGCCGTATCCACGGTGTGCGCAGCTGCTGCCAGGCGCCGCGCCGGGCGTCGGCCTCCAGGGCGCGGGCGTGGTCGATACGGGCCAGCTCGGCGGGGACGTCCCCGGCGGGCAGCGTACGGTGCAGCACCCGGGCCGCCTCGTCCGTCCGGCCCTTGCTGATGTACCAGCGTGGGGTGTCGGGAAGGAAGAAGAGCCCGACGAACAGTGCCACGGCGGGCAGCGCGGCAAGGCCCAGCATCCAGCGCCAGGCCGCCCAGTGCGCCAGGACGGCATTGATGAGGTAGGCGAGCAGCTGACCGCTCACGATCATCAGTGAGTTGAAGGAGACCAGCCGGCCACGGATGTGCGGGGGCGCGATCTCGGAGAGATAGAGCGGGGTGATGACGGAGGCGCTGCCGACGGCGAGCCCGAGGACGAAGCGCGCCACGGTCATGACGGGGATGCCCGGGGAGAGCGCGACGGCCAGCGCGCCGCCGATGAACACGGAGCCCGCCCACAGCAGCGAGTTGCGCCGGCCCAGCGCATCGGACATCCGGCCGCCGATCAGCGAGCCGAAGGCCGCGCCGATCAGCAGCGCGCTGGTGATGATGCCTTCGCCCAGGGAAGTGAGGCCGAAGTGGGTCTCCATGAAGGGGAGGGCGCCGGAGATCACCCCGGTGTCGTAGCCGAACAGGGCACCGCCGAGGGCGGCAATGGCAGCGATGCCGATGATGAAGCGCTTGGCGCCGCGGGCTTGCGCGTTCTCACGCGGGCCGGCGGATGCCATCCGGCTCGTCGGAGCGGCCATCGTCAGCTCCGGTACGCCGTGCCGGCCGGGCCGGCGGCCGATCGGATGGCCGCCGGCCCGGCGGGCTGAGCGGGGGATGGGGCCGGGGAGGGGGATGGGGAGGGGGATGGGGCTGGGCGCGGCGGTATGGGGGTGCCGGGATGGAGTGGGGCGGCGTGGTGGATGACGTGCATGGTGCGGGGCCTTTCGGTGGAACGGGGCCTTTCGGTGGATCAGGGTGGGCCGGCGACGGGGCGCTGTCCGTCACGGGCCGCTGACACGGGCTGCTGTGCTGTAACGGGGCGCTGTATCGGGGCGCGCTTCAGCGACGGGGTAACGGGGCGCGCTTCAGCGACGGGCGCGTGACCGTATCGGGTGTGTCTCGGTAAGGGGGTGTGTCTCGGCGAGGGGGCGTGTCTCGGTGACGCGCGTGCCTCGGCGACGGTGACGCGGGCGCCCAGCGCCGGGGCGCGCCTCACCGATACAGCGCGGGCCGCGCGCTTCACCGATACAGCGCGGGCCGCTCGATCAGATTGACGGTCACCCGCTCGCCGGTGGCCTGGGCGCGCACCCCCGCCTCGCACACGGCGGCCGCGGCATAGCCGTCCCAGCAGCTGGGGCCCTCGACCTCACCGCGCCGGGTGGCGTTCACCCAGCGCTGCACCTGCCGGTCGTAGGCCTCCTCGAAGCGCTCCACGAAGCCGGGCGGGACGGCGCCGCCCCAGCGGCCCGCGGTGTTGCTGAACACGCCGTGGTCGTCCCCGATCCTGGCGGTGCCGCCCTCGCAGACCGCCTCGCAGCTGACCTGGTAGCCGAAGCCGCAGTTGACGAAGAGTTCGGTGTCGACGACCTGGCCGCCCGCGGTCTCGAAGAGGATCAGCTGCGGGTCGCTGAGGCCCTCGGGGGCGTTGCCGGTGGGGGACGGGCGCAGCACACGGACCGCGGTGATCTCCTCCTCCAGCAGCCAGCGGGTCACATCGATCTCGTGCACCACCGAGTCATTGATCATCATCGCGTTGGTGAAGCCGGGCGGGGTGTCGGCGTTGCGGTGCTTGTTGTGCAGCATCAGCGGGCGGCCGTAAGTGCCCTGGTCCAGAAGGGACTTGAGGGTGCGGTAGTCCGCGTCGTAACGGCGCATGAAGCCGACCTGTACACGGCGGTGGCCCAGTGCCTGCTCCGCCTCCAGGACGCGCAGCGCGGAGGTGGCGTCCGGCGTCAGCGGCTTCTCGCACAGTACGGGCAGGTCGCGCGCGAAGGCATCGAGCAGCGCCGCCTCGTGCGCGGGGCCCGGCGAGGCGATCAGCAGGGCGTCCACCCTGGCGTCGTCCATGGCGGCAGCCGGGTCGGTGTACGGGGTGCAGCCCTCGATGCCGTCGGCTAGATCCTTGATGCGGGCCGCGTCGATGTCGACCACCGCAGCCACCCGGGCACCGCTGATCACCTTGTTGATCCGGCGCACATGGTCGGCGCCCATCCGGCCGGTGCCGATCACTGCCACACCGAGCGTTTCGTGCGAAGTCATGTCGTCCACAAGTCCTTACGTGCTACGGAGTGTGATATACCCTGGGAACTGATTACTCTACGTAATCGTTGCCGGAGTGTGAGGAGGCGTCGTGAGGCATACGCATGCGAGCCATACACGCACGAGGCGCACGCATCAAGGCCATACGCATCGCGGCAAGGCGTACGCGTCGCATCAAGCCCTGCGCGTCGCATGTATCAAGCCCTGCGCGTCGCATCAAGGCGCGCACACTGCGGCGCGGCGCGTGGGGCGTGGGGCGTATGGCGGCGCGTGGGGCGTATAGGGCTCCTGCCGGTCCTGCCGCTCCTACCGCTCCTGCGGCTCAGGCGCCGCAGGAGCGGAGGAAGCGGCGGGTGCGCTCGGCGATCGGGAACGGCTGGTCGGGTGGGCAGGGGTACATGTCCTGCTCGACGATGGCGAAGAGGTCGACGTCCAGCTCCTGGGCGGCCTGCAGGACGGGCGGGAGCGCGGGCACGCCGAGCGGTGGTTCGCACATCACGCCCTGTTTGACGGCCGGGCCGAACGGGGTGCCCTTGGCGACGACCTCGCCGAGGATGTCCGGGTCGACCTGCTTGAGGTGGAGGTAGCCGATCCGCTCCCCGTAGGTGCGGATGAGCTTGACGCTGTCGCCGCCGCAGTAGGCGTAGTGGCCGGTGTCCAGGCAGAGGTTGACCAGGTCGGAGTCGGTCACGTGCAGGAGCCGTTCGACATGCTCCTCGGTGTCGATATGGGTGTCGGCGTGCGGGTGCACGACGATGTCCAGCCCGAATTCGTCCCGGACCCGCTTGCCCAGCCGCTCCATGCCGGTGGTCAGGTGCTTCCACTGCTCCGTGGTCAGCTCGCGCGGCTCGATCTCCTCGGCGGTCTTGTCGTCCCGCCAGAAGGACGGGATGACGACGAGGTGCCCCGCGCCCATCGCCTGGGTGAGGGTGGCGACCTCGGAGACGTGTGCCCAGGTCTTGTCCCAGACGGACGGGCCGTGGTGCAGCGAGGTGAAGATCGTGCCGGCCGAGACCTTCAGGCTGCGGCGGGCGATCTCGTCGTGCAGAACGGCGGGGTCGGTGGGCAGGTAGCCGTACGGGCCGAGCTCGATCCACTCGTAGCCGGCCTCGGTGACCTCGTCCAGGAAGCGCTGCCAAGGGACTTGCCGGTCGTCGTCGGGGAACCAGACCCCCCACGAGTCGGGTGCGGAACCGATGCGGAGGCGGTCCAGGACGGGCGGGGCGGCATGGGGTACGGACATGCTGCGGCTCTCCTCTCGCCGGTCGGCGGTGACCGGGAGGCGCTGGGGCGGGTCGTGGGGCACAGCCTCTCTGTCGCCCTGGGGAGTGTCAAGACTTCGTCCTGACATAAGGACTTAAGGACTTTGTGGCTCGGGGATGCGTCCAGGGTGCGCCCCAGGGAGTCTCCCGGGGTGCGCCCAGAGAGTGACCCGGGGCGCGCCCAGGGGCGCGTCCGGATCCCACCCAGGGCTCTGTCCGGGTCGTACCCAGGGCTGTGTCCGGGGCGCGCCCGGGGGTGCGCCTGGCTTGCGCTCGGGGGTACGCCCGGGGCGTGCTCAGGGGGCGTGTGCTCACGGGTGCGCCACGGGCGCCCAGGGGTACGCCTGGAGGGTGGATTTCACGGTTGGGCCCGCCCCCGGGTGGGCCGTGCTCCGACCCGCCCGGGGGAGGGGCGGCCCCGGCCCGCCCGTCTCCCGTACCCCGTCTCCCGCATCCCTCCCACTCCCCTCGTCAACGTCAGTATGTAAGGACAAAGTGTTGACAGGGTCTGACTCTCCCCGTTAGACCTTTCCTCAGAGCCGAACCCGCCGAACCCGCCGTGCCGGCCGACTCGAAGGGGCGCACATGACCGAGCCGTTCGACCTGATCACCATGGGCCGCATCGGAGTCGACCTCTACCCGCTGCAGACCGGGGTGCCGCTGGCGCAGGTGGAGACGTTCGGGAAGTTCCTCGGTGGTTCGGCCACCAACGTGGCGGTCGCGGCGGCACGGCTCGGGCGGCGGAGCGCGGTCATCAGCCGCACCGGCAGCGACCCGTTCGGCGACTATCTCCACCAGGCGCTGCGGGACTTCGGCGTGGACGACCGCTGGGTGACGCCCGTCGAGGCGTATCCCACGCCGGTCACGTTCTGCGAGATCTTTCCGCCGGACGACTTCCCGCTCTACTTCTACCGGCGTCCCACGGCCCCCGACCTGGTCATCCGCCCCGAAGAGCTGGACCGGGACGCCATCGCGGCCGCCCGGATCTTCTGGATCACCGGTACGGGGCTGTGCGAGGAGCCCAGCCGCGGGGCCACCCTCGCCGCGCTGGAGGCCCGCGCCAGGAGGGGCACGACCGTCTTCGACCTCGACTGGCGGCCGATGTTCTGGGGCAGTACGGGCGGTACGGGCGGTACGGGTGGTACGGGCGGTGCGGGCGGTGCCTCCGGAGGCAGCGGGGTGAGCGGCGCCGCGGCGATGGCCGCCGCCCGCCCGTATTACGAGGCCGCCCTCCGGTACGCCACCGTGGCGGTCGGCAATGTCGACGAGGCCGAGGTCGCCACCGGGCTGCGCGACCCCAAGGCCTGTGCCCAGGCGCTGCTGGAGCGGGGCGTCGAACTCGCCGTCATCAAACAGGGCCCCAAGGGCGTGCTCGCCGTGCACCGCGACGGCCGTACGGCGGAGGTTCCGCCCACCCCCGTCGAGGTCGTCAACGGCCTGGGTGCCGGGGACTCCTTCGGCGGCTCGCTCTGTCACGGCCTGCTGGCCGGCTGGGACCTGGAGCCGATGATGCGCTACGCCAATGCGGCCGGCGCGATCGTCGCCTCCCGCCTCGCCTGCTCCTCCGCGATGCCCACGGCCGACGAGGTCGACGCGTTCCTCGAGGGGCGGTGACCCCATGGCCGACGCCCGCCCGACGGCGCCACCGCCCGACGGCGCCGCCGCCCGACGGCCGCCCCGCGCCGCACCCGCCCCACCTGTGCACTCAAGAAGGTGAGTTGAGCCTTGAACCCTAGGATCAGTGACCTCGCGACGCTGCGGGCCCGCCACCCCGAAGCCGTCGCGGAGGCCGCCGCCCGCCGCACCCGCCGACCGCTCATCGGCGACAGCGGCCGGCTGATGATCGTCGCGGCCGACCACCCGGCCCGCGGCGCGCTCGCCGTCGGAGACCGGCAGCTCGCCATGGCCAACCGCCTCGATCTGCTCGAACGCCTGGTCCTTGCGCTGTCCCGGCCCGGCGTGGACGGGGTGCTCGCCACCGCCGACATCCTGGAGGACCTGCTGCTGATCGGTGCTCTCGAAGGCAAGGTCGTCATGGGCTCCATGAACCGCGGCGGCATCGCCGGTGCCTCCTTCGAGATGGACGACCGGTTCACCGGCCACCGCCCCCAGGACCTCGCCCGGCTCCGTTTCGACGCCGGCAAACTGCTGCTGCGCATCGACTACAGCGACCCCGGTTCGCTCACCACCCTGGAGACCACCGCCCGCGCCATCGACGCGATGGCCGAGCGGCGACTGCCCACCTTCGTCGAGCCGTTCCTCTCCTCCCGGATAGAGGGCGCGGTCCGCAACGACCTCGGCGCCGAGGCCGTCACCCGCTCGGTGGCCATCGCCTCCGGCCTCGGCGGCACCTCCGCCTACACCTGGCTGAAACTGCCGGTCACCGACGACCCCGACGCCATGGCCCGGGTCTGCGAGACCACCACCCTGCCGACCGTGCTGCTCGGCGGCGACATCGGCAGCACCGTCCGGGACCAGGAAGCCGCCTACGAGAAGTGGCGCAAGGCGCTGCGGCTGCCGACGGTCCACGGCCTGGTCGTCGGGCGCTCGCTGCTCTATCCGGCCGACGGGGATGTCGCGGCCGCCGTGGACACGGCCGTAGGCCTGCTGTGAACACCGCGATTTCCGCAGGAGACTCAGGAGACGCGATTCCGCAGGAGACTCAAGAGACGCGATTTCCGCAGGAGACTCGAAAGATGAGCACTGAATTCCACCTGACGGCCGGCGAAGCGGCTCACGGCCCGTACGTGCTGGACATCGACCCGGAGCGGGCGGGCTGGGGCTACTCTTCGCTGCGCGTCCTCGACCTGCCGCCCGGCGGCCGTCACTCCTTCGCCACCGGCGACAGCGAATGGCTCGTGCTGCCGCTGTCCGGCGGCTGCACGGTGCTGACCGACGGCGGTGCGGCCTTCGAACTGACCGGCCGGGAGAGCGTGTTCAGCGGTGTCACGGACTTCGCGTACGTACCGCGCGACGCCCATGTCCAGCTCGCCACCGGCGCCGGCGGCCGCTTCGCGCTCACCGGCGCCCGCTGCGACCGCCGCCTCCCCGCCCGCTACGGCGCCGCCTGCGACGTGCCCGTGGAGCTGCGTGGCACCGGCAACTGCTCCCGCCAGGTCAACAACTTCGGCGCCGCGGGCACCTTCGAGTGCGACCGGCTGATCGCGGTGGAGGTGCTCACCCCCGGCGGCAACTGGTCCTCCTATCCGCCGCACAAGCACGACGAGTGCCGCCCCGGCGAGGAGTCCGAGCTGGAGGAGATCTACTACTTCGAGGTCGAACCGGCGCACGGCACGGAAGGCGTCGGCTACCAGCGCGTCAGCCCCTCGGGGCACGGCCGCGGCACCGATGTGCTGGCCGAGGTCCGCAGCGGCGACGCGGTCCTGATCCCCGACGGCTGGCACGGCCCGTCCATCGCCACGCCCGGTCACACCCTCTACTACCTCAATGTGATGGCCGGACCCGGCGAGACCCGGGAGTGGCTGATCTGCGACCACCCCGACCACGGCTGGATCCGCGGCACCTGGCCCGGTCAGCCCGTCGACCCCCGCCTCCCCCTCTACGCAGCGCCGGCAGGAGACGCCCGATGAACGCCCCGACGACACGCCGCCTGACGGTCGCGCAGGCCCTGGTCGAGTTCCTCGCCCACCAGTACACCGAGCGCGACGGCCGCCGGCACCGCCTGATCCACGCCTGCTGGGGCATCTTCGGCCACGGCAATGTCGCCGGCATCGGCCAGGCCCTGCTGGAGTCCGGCCAGGCGCTGCCGTATCTCCAGGGCCGTAACGAACAGGCCATGGTGCATGCCGCCGTCGGCTACGCCCGGCAGTGCGACCGGCTGTCCGCGCAGGCCGTCACCACCTCCATCGGCCCCGGCGCCACCAACCTCGTCACCGGCGCCGCGCTCGCCACCGTCAACCGCCTCCCGGTCCTGCTGCTGCCCGGCGACATCTTCGCCACCCGGCCCGCCGATCCCGTCCTCCAGCAGCTCGAAGTGCCCTTCGCCGGCGACCTCTCCGTCAATGACACGCTGCGCCCGGTCTCCCGCTACTTCGACCGGGTCACCCGGCCCGAGGCGCTGATCCCCGCCGCCCTCCAGGCCATGCGGGTGCTCGCCGACCCCGTCGACACCGGCGCCGTCACCCTGGCGCTGCCGCAGGACGTCCAGGCCGAGGCGTACGACTGGCCCGAGGAGTTCTTCGCGGACCGGGTCTGGCGCGTCCCCCGGCCCGGCCCCGACGCCGACGCGCTCGCCGAGGCCGTGAGTGCCCTGCGCGATGCCCGCCGGCCCCTGGTCATCGCGGGCGGCGGGGTCCACCACAGCGAGGCCGAGGACGCGCTGTGCGCGTTCGCCGACGCGACCGGTATCCCCGTCGCCGCCACCCAGGCCGGCAAGGGCTCGCTGCGCCACGACCACCCCGCGGACGTCGGCGGCATCGGCCACACCGGCACCGCCACCGCCGACGCCCTCGCCCGCGAGGCCGACCTGGTCCTGGGCGTCGGCACCCGCTACACCGACTTCACCACCGCCTCGTCGACCCTCTTCGCCGCGCCCGGTGTCCGCTTCGTCAACCTGAACATCGCGTCCTTCGACGCCCACAAGCTCGGCGCCCGCTCCCTGGTCGCCGACGCCCGCGCCGGCCTCGAAGCGCTCACCGAGGCGCTGTCCGGCCACCGCGTCGACGCGGAGTACGAGGCGGCCTACGGGGCGGCCAAGGCCGACTGGGAGCGGCGGGTGGATGCCGCGTACGGCGCCGGGGACCCGTCCGTACGGCCTTCTCAGACGCAGGTGCTCGGCGCCCTGGACGCCGTCGTCGACGACACCGACGTGATCATCAACGCGGCCGGTTCCCTCCCCGGTGACCTGCACAAACTCTGGCGCACCCGGTCCCGCAGGCAGTACCACCTCGAATACGGCTACTCCTGCATGGGCTATGAGATCCCCGCCGCGATCGGTGTCCGGCTCGCCGCCCCCGGCCGGCCGGTGTGGGCGCTGGTCGGCGACGGTACGTATCTGATGAACCCCACCGAACTGGTCACCGCGGTCCAGGAGGGCATCAACATCAACATCGTCCTCGTCCAGAACCACGGCTACGCCTCCATCGGCGGTCTGTCCCAGGCGACCGGCGGTGAGCGCTTCGGCACCGACTACCGCTTCCGCGCCGCGGACGGCACGTACACCGGGGCGCCGCTGCCGGTCGATCTCGCGGCCAACGCCGCCTCGCTCGGCATGCAGGTGCTCCGGGCGGCCACCGTCGGCGAGCTGCGCGCCGCGCTCACCGAGGCACGTGGCGCGAACCGGCCCACATGTGTCTATGTCGAGACCGAAACGGCCGACACTGTGCCGGGCGCGCCGCAGGCCCAGGCCTGGTGGGATGTTCCTGTTGCCGAGACCGCGACACGTCCGGCGGCGGTGGCCGCACGCGAGGCGTACGACCGGCACGCCGCCGGGCGCCGCCGCCACCTCTGACCCGCTCGAAGCCGTCACCCAGAAAGGCCCCTCGCATGAAGACCCTCAGCCACTGGATCGGCGGCAAGCCCGTCGAGGGCGTTTCCGGCAACTTCGGCCCGGTCTACAACCCGGCTACCGGCGCCCAGGAGAAGCAGGTCGCCTTCGCCTCGGCCGACGAGGTCGACGCGGCCGTCGGCGCGGCCAGGGAAGCCTTCCGGACCTGGGGCACCAGCTCCCTGGCCAAGCGCACCTCGGTGCTGTTCAAGTACCGCGAGCTGCTCGATGCGCACCGCGAGGAGATCGCACGGCTGATCACCGCCGAGCACGGCAAGGTGCACTCCGACGCGCTCGGCGAGGTGGCCCGCGGTCTGGAGATCGTCGAGCTGGCCTGCGGCATCCCCGAGAAGCTCAAGGGCGAGCTGTCCACCCAGGTCTCCACCCGGGTCGATGTGGCGGCGATCCGCCAGTCGCTCGGTGTGGTCGCCGGCATCACGCCGTTCAACTTCCCGGCGATGGTGCCGATGTGGATGTTCCCGCTGGCCATCGCCTGCGGCAACACCTTCGTCCTCAAGCCCAGCGAGAAGGTGCCCAGCGCCGCGTTCAAGCTCGCCGAGCTGGCCGCCGAGGCGGGGCTGCCCGACGGTGTGCTGAACGTCGTCAACGGCGACAAGGTGGCCGTCGACGCCATCCTGGAGCACCCGGACATCGCCGCGGTCTCCTTCGTCGGCTCCACGCCCATCGCCCGCTACATCCACACCACCGGTACCGCCAACGGCAAGCGCGTCCAGGCGCTGGGCGGCGCCAAGAACCACATGCTGGTCCTCCCGGACGCCGACCTCGATCTGGCCGCTGACTCCGCGATCAACGCCGCGTACGGCTCGGCGGGCGAGCGCTGCATGGCGATCTCCGTCGTGGTGGCCGTAGGGGAGACCGCCGACCCGCTGATCGGCAAGATCAAGGAGCGCGCCGACCAGCTGTGCATCGGCCCCGGTGACGACCCGGCCTCCGAGATGGGCCCGCTGATCACCAAGGTGCACCGTGACAAGGTCGCCTCCTATGTCTCCGGCGCCGCGGCCCAGGGCGCGGATGTCGTCATCGACGGCACCGGCTACACCGTCGAGGGCTACGAGGACGGCCACTGGATCGGTGTCTCCCTGCTGGACAACGTCACGCCGGAGATGGACGCCTACCGCGACGAGATCTTCGGCCCGGTGCTGTCCGTGGTCCGCGTCGGGACCTACGACGAGGCCATCGCGCTGATGAACAACTCGCCGTGGGGCAACGGCACCGCGATCTTCACCCGGGACGGCGGTGCGGCCCGCCGCTTCCAGATGGAGGTCGAGGCCGGCATGGTCGGTGTGAACGTGCCGATCCCGGTGCCGGTCGGCTACCACTCCTTCGGTGGCTGGAAGGACTCGCTCTTCGGCGACCACCACATCTACGGCAACGACGGGGTGCACTTCTACACCCGCGGCAAGGTCGTCACCACCCGCTGGCCCGACCCGTCCGACGGCGGCATCAACCTGGGCTTCCCCAGCAACCACTGACCCTCCCGCGACAGACCCCCGGCCGGCCTCGCCGGGCGGGGGTCTGTCCGCGGTACGGGCCGGCGAACCCTGCTCCCCGGGCCGGCGGCGGGCTGTGCGCCGCCGGTCCCGGCCAGGCTGCCGCGTGGTGACGCCGTGGGTCCGGCCCCGGCCGCTGTCAGGCCGTCGGCCCCTGCATCCGCGCGCTGACCCAGCGCATCGTGCCCTCGCCCAGGCCCTGCACATACGTCGCCGCGCTGTGCGTGCCGCCCGGCACGATCTGCAGCCGGGTGTGTACCGGGCCGTGCCCGTACTGGGCCATGAACTTCCGTACCTTCGGCAGCACCGTGTACTCCTGGGAGCCGTCCTGGAAGGCGACGTAGACGGGCGGTCCGCCGCGCGCGATCAGCCGGCGGGCCAGCACCTCCGGGTTGTTCTCCCGCTCCTCCTTGGCGTGGCCGTTCCACAGCGGTGAGTCGGGCACGATGTCCGGCCCGTTGGGGATCGCCATCTTGAAGGTGTCCGGGTGCTGGAGCACGTTCTTCAGGGCCGCGAAACCACCCGAGGAGGAGCCCATGACCGCCCAGGCGTCGCGGGTCTTGAGGGTGCGGAAGTTCTGCCGTACGAGGTCGGGCACGTCCTGGCTGAGCCAGGTGCCGATCTTCGGCTGGCCCGGTATGTCGCTGCCGTCGTAGTACTGCTTGTCATTGGGGTTGAGCACCGGCATGACGACGATGAACGGCAGGCTGCTGCCGTTCTGGGACCACTGGGCGAGGCTCTCCTCCAGTTTGAGGTCGGAGCCGATCCAGTAGTTGACGGGGAAGCCGTACGAGCCGGGCAGCGCCTCCATCACCGGGAAGCCCTTGTTCGCGTTCCGCTTCTCGTAGTACTCCGGCGGTGCCCACACCCACACCTTCCCGGTGAAGCCCGACTTCGGGCCGTGCAGCGTGGTGACGCCGATCGGGGTGTTCTGGCCGGCCCCGCCGACCCGGCTCTCCTCGTTGAAGCTGATCGGACGCGTGGGCCACTGCACCAGCGACCGCTTCCCCGGGGGTGTGGCATGCAGCGCGGCGCTCGTCCCGCCGAACCGTACGGGGGAGGCCTGGGTGGCGCCGGTGCCGCAGCCGGCCGTGGCGGCGAGAACGGTCAGGGTGATCAACGCGATCACCGGACGGAACAGGGCTTTGCGCACGAGGCCTTCTCCTTGCCGAACACCCGGGAGCTTTCCCGGCTGCCCCACAAGAGGGGGCCGGTGCGGGCCCGGGTTTCCCTTCCGGGGTGTCGGCTTGGTCGCACCGCCACCCGGAATCCGGGCATCCCCTTCGTGACCTGGGACGTTTTACGCGTGCCGGGTGGGTGTTTTACCGGGATTTTCCCGGTGGTGGGGTGGCGGGACGCGAAAATTGCACCCACCCCGGCCAGTCCGGAACGTCCGTCTTCGGACCGTATCCTCTCGCTATGACGTGGTCGCGTGCGCTCAAGGAGGCCGCCCGCTCGGGGCTGACCATCGAGCGGACCAAGCTCACCCCGCTGATCGCCATCCGCGGTACGGCCGGTGTCGCCCTCGTCATCGGCCTGTGCCTGTGGCGTGGCGATCCGACCCTCGCGGTGTCCTCCGCCTTCGGCGCGTTCTCCTCCGGGATCGTCACTTTCCAGCGTAGTATGCGGCCCCGCCCGGTGCTCGCGCTCGCCGTCGCCGCTGCGCTGGCCCTCTCCACCTTCCTCGGCTATCTGGCCGCCGTCCATCTCGCCGTCTTCCTGGTGCTTCTGGCCGGCTGGACCTTTCTGGCCGGGCTGGCCTGGGCGATCGGCCCGGTCGCCGGACTGATCGGCACCCAGACCGTGGCGATCATGCTGGTCACCGTCACCCTGCCGACGTCCGTCCTCGGTGCTCTGCAGCACGCCGCCCTGATCTTCTTCGGCGGTCTCGTCCAGGCCGCCCTGATCGTGCTCTTCCCGGTCCGCCCCTGGGGCGTCCAGCGCGATGCGCTCGCCGACGCGCTGGCCGCCGAGGCGGACTACGCCCGGCGGCTGCGGCACGACCCGGTCGCCCCCTTCGACCCGTCCCCCCTGATGGACGCCCGGCTCGCCTCCGCCGTGACCGCGCGTCAGGCCAGGCGCCGCCCCGTACAGCTGCACGGCCCGCGCGGTCTGGCCGAACGCGTCCGGCCGGTCCTCGCCTCCCTCGCCGACCCGGTCGTCGGCACCCCGCTGGAAGGACCCGAACGCGACCGTGCCCGCGATCTGCTGAGTGCCGCGGCCACCATCCTGGACGCCGTCGCCCACGCGGTACGGCACGCCAGACCGGTCCGGCTGCCCCCGGAGGCGATGGCCACCCTCGAAGTCCCCGCCAGCGGCCCGATGCTGCACGGGGCCGCCCGCCGCTCCGCGTACCGGCTGATCTCGCTGCTCGCCGACGCCGTGGAACTCACCGACGAGCCGGTCCAGGCCACCCGCCCCACCACCGAGGCCGAACGCGGCCATCTGCTGCGCCCCAGCGTCCCCAGGCTGGTGCCGGGCGCGCTGCGCTCCCTGCACCGCGAGGCCCGCTGGTCCTCGCACATCTTCCGGCACGCCCTGCGGGTCTGTGCGGTCGCCGGCGCCGGCTATCTGCTGGGCACCGCGCTCCCGCTCGGCCACGGCTACTGGGCGCCGATCGCCTCCGTCATGGTCATGCGCCCGGACTTCGCCCAGACCTACTCCCGCGGCATCGCCCGCTTCATCGGCACCCTCGTCGGGGTCACCGTCGCGGGCGCGCTGATGGCCCTGGCGCACCCGGGCACCTATGTCAGTGCCGGGCTCGCCGTGGTCTGCGTCTGGCTGATGTATCTGCTGATGCGCACCGGCTTCTCGGTGACCTCGGCGTGCGTGGCCGCCTATGTCGTCTTCCTGCTCGGCATCGCCGGTGCGGGCTGGGAGCAGACCGTCCAGGAACGCCTCGTGCTCACCCTCCTCGGCGGGCTGCTCGCGATGCTGTCGTACGCGCTGTTCCCCGCCTGGGAGACGCCCAGGCTCCGCGACCGCCTCGCCGAGTGGCTGGAGGCCAATGGGCGCTACGCGCTGGCCGTGTTCGACCTCTACGCACAGCCCGCCGAGCGCCGCCCCCGGCAGGTCCGCGACGCCCTGCTGGACTCCCGCGCCGCCCGTGCGGCCTGGGAGGAGAGCGAGGCCCGTGCCGAGAAGGAACCCGTACGCCACCGCGGCCTCTCCCTCGCCTCGGCGAACGCGGCCAGCGCCGCGCTCGCCACGATGGGCCGGGTCACGATGATCCTGGAGGTGCATCTGCCCGAGCGGGATGCCGCGTCCTCGCCCGGTGCCACCGCGTTCGCCTTCGAACTGCGCACCTCCCTGGAGGAGGCCACGCGCGCCGTGCGGGAGCGTGGCCCCTTGAACTGGCGTGACCTGCGGGCCGTATGGGAGAGATGGGACGCGGAGGACGAGAGCCGCGGTGTCGCCCTGCGCGTCGCGGACCTGCAGCTCGACGCCCTCGACGAGCTGGCGGAGGCGCTGTCCCGGGAGCCGGACGAACTCCGGGGGGCCGAGGGGAGCGGCAGCGGCTGAGGGCGGCGGACGGGAGGGGCGGCAGGCCGGGCGGAGGGAACCATTCCGGCCCCCCGGTAGTCTTGTTCATTGACCGCAATGAACGCCATTGCTCGCCCATGGGGTTGTCTGCGGCGCAATGCCCCCAGGATCCCCGTCCGTCGCGAGAGAGCACACGAACCCCCCATGGCGTCCAGCACTTCGTCCGGTACGTACGACATAGGCATCGACCTCGGCACGGCCAACACCCTGGTGTACGTCCGTGGCAAGGGCGTGGTGCTGAACGAACCGTCCGTCGTCGCGGTCAACACCGCCGGCGAGGTGATCGCCGTGGGTGCGGACGCCAAGCGGACCATCGGCCGTACCCCGTCCGGGATCACCGCGATGCGCCCCCTGCGGGACGGCGTCATCGCCGACTTCGACGCCGCCGAGCGGATGCTGCGCGCCCTGATGAAGAAGGCCCTGCCCAGCCGCCGCTTCTCCCGGCCGCGGGTGGTCATCTGCGTCCCCTCCGGCATCACGGGCGTCGAGCGGCGCGCGGTCATCGACTCCGCCCGGGGCGCCGGGGCCCGCGAAGTGCACCTCATCGAGGAGCCGATGGCCGCCGCGATCGGCGCCGGCCTCCCCGTGGACGAGCCGGTCGGCTGCATGGTGGTGGACATCGGCGGCGGCACCACCGAGGTCGCGGTCATCTCCATGGGCGGCCTGGTCACCGCCCAGTCCGTACGGGTCGCCGGCGACGCCATGGACACCACCGTCGCCGCCTACATCAAGAAGCAGCACTCCCTGGCGGTCGGCGAGCGCACCGCCGAGGACATCAAGATCGCGATCGGCTCGGCGGTCTGGACCCCGCTGGACACCGACGAGGACGGCACTCCGGAGCGCCCCACCTCCTACACCGTCCGCGGCCGCGACCACATCACCGGTCTGCCCCGGATCCAGGAGATCACCGAGGAGGAGATCCGCGACGCCCTGGCCGAACCCGTCGACGCGATCGTCCGTGCCGTCCACCGCACCCTCGACGAATGCCCGCCGGAACTGTCCGGCGACATCGTCGAGCGCGGGATCGCCCTCACCGGCGGCGGTGCCCTGCTCCGCGGCCTGGACCGGCGGCTGCGCCAGGAGATGGGCGTCCCCGTGGTGGTCGCCGACCAGCCCCTGGACTGCGTGGTCAACGGCACCGCCAAATGCGTCGACGAATTCGCCACCCTGCACGGCCTGTTGACGGGTGCGAAGGAACAGCCGAGGCGGACGGTCCGGCTGTAGGGGCGGCTGTCCCGGCGCAGGGGCGGGGCCTTCGTCCCGGCCGCGTTTGCCGACCCGGCAAGAATCCTCGCGCGCGCCGTGCGGCGCCGCCATGATCGTGGGGAGCGGTCACGGGGACCGCGGCCGGGCCGACCGGCTGCCCGAGCGTCCGAGGCCCGCCGCCGCCCGCAGGCCACGCCACCACGGCACGGCCCCACTCCCCACTCCCCGAGGAGGATGCATGCCGCAGTCCCCCGAGACGCCGTCCACACCCTCCACTTCCCCGGCCGGCCCGGCACCGGCGCCGCACCCGCCCGCCGGCCTGCCGCCCGAGGCGGCCCACCGCTCGGTGGAGGTCCCCGGCGGCCGAATCCACCTCGTCGAGCAGGGCAGCGGCCCCCTGGTGCTCATGGTCCACGGCTTCCCGGAGTCCTGGTACTCCTGGCGCCATCAGCTCCCCGCGCTCGCCGCGGCGGGCTACCGGGCGGTCGCCCTCGACGTACGGGGCTACGGACGGTCCTCCACACCCCGTGACGTGGCGACCTACCGGATGCTGGCCCATGTCGCCGACAACGTCGCCGTGCTGCGCGCCCTCGGCGAGGAGAGCGCGGTCATCGTGGG
Organism: Streptomyces sp. NPDC054765; assembly: GCF_053612065.1. Classification (NCBI taxonomy): domain Bacteria; kingdom Bacillati; phylum Actinomycetota; class Actinomycetes; order Kitasatosporales; family Streptomycetaceae; genus Streptomyces; species Streptomyces sp. NPDC054765. Next base: position 78,570 of record NZ_JBSHBP010000031.1, read on the forward strand.
CCACGACTGGGGCTCACCGATCGCCGCCAACACGGCGCTGCTGCGGCCCGACCTCTTCACGGGCGTGGCCATGCTGAGCGTCCCGTACGCGCCCCGTGGCGGAACGCGGCCCACCGAAGCCTTCGCGGGGCTCGGCGACGCCGGGGAGTTCTACGTCAGCTACTTCCAGGAACCGGGCCGGGCGGAATCGGAGATCGAACCCGATGTGCGCGGCTGGCTCGCGGGCTTCTACGCCGCAGGCTCGGGCGATGCCGGGCCCCCGGCCGGCGGGGACCACATCGCGCAGTTCTCGGTCCCCCCGGGCGGAAAGCTGTCCGACCGCTTCCCGGCCCGCAGCCCCCTGTCGCTTCCCTGGCTCACCGACGCCGATCTCGACTTCTACGCGGGCGAGTTCGAGCGCTCCGGCCTGACCGGTCCGCTCAACCGCTACCGCAACGTCGACCGGGACTGGGAGGACCTCGCCGCCTGGGACGGGGCCTCGCTCACCCAGCCGTCACTCTTCATCGGCGGGGAACACGACGCCTCCACCAACTGGATGGCCGGCGCCATCGAGGCGTTCCCCCACACGCTCCCCGGCCTGTCCTCCTCGCACATCCTCGAAGGCTGCGGACACTGGGTCCAGCAGGAACGCCCCGAGGAGGTCAACCGCCTGCTCGTCGACTGGCTGCGGTCGCTGCCCGCGGCCTTGGCCCGCCCGACGCGCCAGGGCACCGGCCCTAGCTGATGCCCCGGCCCCGGCCCCTGCTCATATAGGCCTCCAGGCCGTCCAGGATCCGTTCCAGGCCGAACTCCCATGCCTGGTTGCGGGAGGTGCGGTCGGCCCCGGTGGCGGCCACGGCCGCGGCGACCGCGGGAAAGCGGTCGGCGCGGCCGGCCAGCAGTTCGTTCCACGGGCCGTATCGCGCTCCTCGGTGACGCCGCCTACGGTGCCACGGTCGGTGGCATGGGCACCGGCTCGGCCGTCATCGGTGCCTATGTCCTCGCCGGCGAGCTGGCCCTCGCCGGCGGCGATCACCCAACGGCCTTCACCCGCTATGAACGGATACTGCGCCCCTATGTGACCCGCTGCCAGGAAGGCGGCCGCGGCGCCGGCGAATTCCTGGCACCGGCCACCCGGGAGGCCATGGACGCCCGCAACGCGGCCCTGAACACCCCCGCCACCGTCACCGCCATGCTGCAGCAGGGCCACGACATCTCCGCGGCGCTCACGCTGGAGGACTACCCCTCACTGGTCGCCGCCGCGGCCCCCGTGGAGGGCCCGATACGGACCGTGTGAAGGGCGGGCGCGGGAGGGTGCCGGAGGGGTGGTGAAACCGCCGGTCCGCGCGCTGAGCCGAATGGGTGTTCCGGCGTCAACGTGATTGTCCGGTGTCACCTCTTCTGGGTTACTGGTGATGCCTGGTCGGTGGGCCGTCCATCCCCCTCGGGCTTCCGCAGTCGGCCCACCCTCCAGCCCTCTTCGCTGTGGGCCTGAAGGGCGGCCAGCGGCACGACGGCCTCTTCACCGCCCAGGTGTGAGCCGGCCACTGTGCGCCGTCTGTGCCACCCCGCCTGTGCGGCCGGCTGCTGCCAGTGCTCGGGTCCCGGCCGGTGAGCCGCATCCGTCACCAGCGGACCGAGCAACGAGCTCACACAGCAGGAGGACCTTCATGTCCACACCCACCATTCAACCGGCCGTGCCGGCCATCCCGTTGCCGCTCGGGCCCGTGCTGCTCGGCGCGCTGCCGAACTCCGGCCCGACCACGGGCGGCAACACCGTGCAGCTCATCGGGCTCGGCCTGGGCGGCGCCACCAGTGTCCTCTTCGGGACGACGTCGGCGACCATCGTCGGACAGGACACGCTGGGGCTGACCGTCACGGTCCTGGCTCCGGCGCATGCCGCGGGCGCCGTGCAGGTCACCGTCACCACCAGCGCCGGTACCAGCAACCCGGCGACGTATGTGTACGTGGCGCCGGTGCCGCCGACGGCCGCGGCCATCACCCCCTCGCTGGGTCCGGTCACGGGGGCCACCCCGTTCGTCATCACCGGTGCGAACCTGCAGAACGCCACCGTCACCATCGGCCGCATTCCGGCGGCCGTCCTGGGCACGGACCCCACCGGCAGCGTCCTGTCCGGTATCGCTCCTGCGGGACCCCCCGCGGGAGGCAACGTCCCGGTCGTCGTGACGACCCCGCTCGGCACCGCGACCGTCCCCGGCGGATACACCTACGTCCCGGCGCCTCCGACGGTCACCGGAACGGTCACCCCGGCCTCGGCGGCGGCGGGCGCGGCGTTCACCATCGTCGGGACCAACCTCTCCGGGGCGACCGTGCTCTTCGGGGCCGCGCCGGCCACCGGCGTGGTGGTCAACGTGGGCGGCACCTCGCTCACCGGGATCGTCCCGCCGGGCACGGTCGGGTCGACCGTGCAGGTGACCGTCCAGACGGCGGGCGGTGCCGCCAACGCCGGTTCGTTCACCTACCTGTGACGGCCCGTCCGGCGGCCCGTCCGGCGGCTGACGGCCCGGGTTCCGGCTGCGGCCCGCCGGCCGCGCCCGGTCCGCCCGGCCCCGTCCGGGCACCCCGTCGCCGTCACCCCGCCGGGGGACGCCGGAAAGCGTTTCGGCCCCCGCCCGTCGTACGGGCGGGGGCCGAACTCGCCGGTGGCTCCCCATGGCTCTCCGCGGACCGCAGAGGCCCGTCAGGGGGCAGGTACCGCCGGGCGTCCTGCGCAGGACGCCCGGCGGCGCCGCACAGCAAGGGCAGCGGAAGTCCCGCGTCCGCCATCCATGTCAGGCCGGTGTGGCGCAGGTCCTGGCGCCGGAGGTACTCATGACCCAGTTCGGCCACCACATCGTCCCAGCGGGTCGTGTCCCGCAGCTCCGCCGCGGTGAACCGGCTTTGGCGCGGGCCGGTGAACAGCCGGGCCCCAGGCGTGTGACGCGCCGCCTCCAGCCGTCCGGCCGCCAGTTCCCGCGCCGCGGGGCGCAGCGGCACCACCCGGTGGTGTCTGCCCCGGCAGGGACGGTCGTCCAGGCCCTCCGGCTCGGACACGGTGAAGCGCTGGACCTGCCAGGTCCAGGTGCTCATATCGATGTCCTGGGCCTGCAGGGCGGACACTTCGCTGAAGCGGGTACCGGTCCAGGCGGCGAACCGGACGATGTCGCCCCACCCTTCATAGCCGTCCGGGGACCGCTGGACGAGGGCGGCCGCCAGCCGCTCCAGCGTCCGCACGTCCGGCAGGGCCAGCGCCCTGGGAGTGGTGCGCTCGCTCTGTGCCCGCTGATACTCCTGCTGCCAGCCGGCCACCCGGGCCGGGTTGGCGTCCAGCACCCCGTCCCGCACCGCCTGTTCCAGGACGCGGACGAGGACGGCAAGGCTGTTCTTCACCGTCGACAGCCCGCATTCGTCGGCGATCCAGCAGTGCAGCGCACGGTTGACGACGCGGCGGGTGACCTTCCGGATGAGGACGTGCCCGATGCTGGGAATGACACGCAGCCGCCACCCGGCCTGGTAGGGGGACATGGTCAGGGTTTCCAGGCCGTGCATCGCTGCCGTCCACCTCCGTTCCCCGTAGTCGGCGAGTGACATCGTGTGGGTGTCGGCCGCACGCGGAAACCGGCACCCGGCGTCATTGTTCATTATCGAATCACCTCTGTCTGCTCAGGAGTTATTCCGCCGCCAGGTACGGATGGCGTGATTCGCTCTTGAGCGTGAAACCGGTGTCGCGGAATCGTGATGACTTCATACCTGGGTGGGACGGTGAACTGCGCGCCCCGGGGAGAGCTTTTTGACGTGCCGTCCACTACGGAGGAGAACAACAGCCGGCCAAGGTCAGCAAAAGGACCGTGTGCCCCGGCACGGACGGCCCGTGCCGGCCCCCGGCGTGGTTCCGTCACCTGTACGGGAGAATTTTGAGCGCATCTTCAACTGGGTCATGAGCGCATCTTCAACTGGGTTATGAAGGAAGGAAGTTGTGCATGCGGCGGGCGTTGCCGATGCCGCGGCGACTTCCGGTGCCCGGCCGTCCCCGGCCGGTGCAGCCGTCTATTGACAGCACGTCGGTTGCCGCTGCGTTCCACGCACAAGAATGACAAGCGGCGAGCTTGCTGCTGCGCACGGTTCTACTGCGCGACCGAGCAGGAGCAGTGAGCAATCAAACGCTTCATCAGTCATGAGTCGAATAAAGGCATCTCCTCAGGCCATTGCGCAAGTTGGTACGAGTTTCCTCTTTTCGCGCTGCTCCGAACGGGTGGCCTTATCGGTTGACTGTTGTAGCCCGCCGAGCCGCATGGATAACTAGTCGCATCCAACCGGTGGGCCGCCCATCCTCTCCGGGGAGCGGCACCTGGCCTACCCGTTGGCCCGGCCCAGAGCCTGGTTGCGGTCAGACCAAGATGCCGTATGGGCGTCCCCGGTAGAGGGTTTTGGATCCGTCAGCCGGTGCCGATACGTCGGCACCGGCCGATCGGCCCCCACATTCGGTCAGGGGGCTTCATGCGAACCATTTCCATTATTCGCTGGGTCAGCGGTCTACGCGCCTTGACCCCGGGCCTCACCGTGACAGCACCGGCATCCGCCCGGTCCGGCGGTGACACGACCCTCACGGCCCCGGTTCCCGGTGCGGAAACGGCGCCCGCCGGCATGGCACACGCAGCCGGCAACGGCACGCGGACGCCGGCACCGTTCCGCACCTCCCGCCTCCCTGCTCCGTACGACGACGGAAGCACGGATTCCGCAGGACTCCCGCACCGCACCACGGCGGTCTTCCCGGCCGAGCCGCATGCCGCCACCGCCCCTCCCGGCCGTGTGATGTTCCCCCACTCCACGGCGCTGAAGGGGAATCGCCGCCCCGGCGGCCAAGGTCCGTCCACCGGCGACGGCAGCATCCCGGTGGCCGACGGTGCCGGCACCGGCCGCGCCGCCGGTCCCGTCGGCCGCAGCTCCCGTCCCGCCGCCCGCCCGGACGCGGTGGTCCGGGACGGCACCCCGCGCACGGCCCCCCGCCCGGCGGGTGCCCCCCTGCCCGTCCTCGTCCACGGTGGCCGGCCGGCCCTCTGAGCGGCCGGCCGGCCATCGTTCCACCGCGTTCCGGGGCGGGCCGGCCCCACTTCCCGCAGCCGGCCGGGCCCGCCCGGCAGCCGCACCGCAGTGACCTGCGCCCGGGTTCCCCCGACCGCACATCTGAAGCCTGCCCCCAGAAAACCCACTGCGACAGAACACCGGAGGACAGCATGGCGCAAAGAAGAATGGTGATCCTCGTCGACGGGCCGGAAGGAAATGCCCTGCCACGGTCTGCGCGTGACAACGAGGGCGATCCGATAAGGATCCTGCGGGGCAACGGCTACGAGCGCTTCGAATTCTACGGCGAATACGCGGACTTGGGCGGAGAGCCGGTCCCCGTGTATCGCTGGTGTTACCGCACAAGAATCGCCGAGTAGGTGCTGTGCGTCCCGAAGAAGAAAGCGATGTGCAGAGGAGAACGACCATGTTGAACCTCATGAGGAACGGAGTCCTGTCGTGAACCGAGAATCTGGTGAAGGTGAAAACCGAAGCGACGGCCGGAGTGTTGTGGTGACCGGTGTCGGATTCTGCCTGCCCGGTCGTACGGAGCCGGTCTTCACGGCCGACGACATGTGGGACGTCGTCTCCAACGGCCAATCCTGCCTCAAGCGTGACGAGGTCTACTACGGCTCGGTCGAGCTCACCCAGGAGATGTTCGACGAACGCCTCCCGGACGTTCCGCCGTTCTTCTCCCGGCATTACACCTCGGCCCACCGTTTCGGTCTCGTATCGATGGCCGAAGCGACCACCGATGCCGGGCTGACTTTCTGCGGCGGCGCACTGAGCGAAGCCGCGATTCTGGTCGGGCGCGGGGGTGTGGACTCCAATATCGAAAGCTATCTTTCGGTGCTGGGTGCCGATCCCGGAAAGACTTCCGCACCGGACGCCATGGAGTTGTTCGTCGCGGCCCAGCAGGCCGTGACGCCCTCCGATGTCGCACTGGTTCAGGCGGCGCTGACCCAGTCCAACGGCCCCTGCTACACCGTCTCGTGCGGCTGCGCTTCCTCCGCCGTGCAGATCGGCAATGCCCGGCGGATGATCGCCCAGGGCGAGGTCGATGTCGCGGTCGTGACCGGGGCGGATGTCTTCGACGTCCACCTCATCCAGAACATCCAACGGCTGCTGAGCGGCGCCCAGCAGACCTACGACTCCCTCCGCACGACCGGGATGCCGGAACTGCTGCCGTCCTTCAGCTCCCTCATGCGGCCCTACGACCGGCGGGCGGACTGCATCAACCACGGCGAGGGCGCGGCCACCGTGATCATGGAGAGCCGGGAACACGCCGCCCGGCGCGGTGCACACGTCTACGGCCAGGTGCTGTCCACCGCCATGACCCGTGACGGGCTGGCCAACCCCCTGGCCTGCGACGAGACCGGCGCGGAACTCGTCACCGCGGTCCGCCGCTGCCTCGGCGACCGGTGGCGGATCGACGATGTGCCGTACGTCCACGGCGGCAGCGACGGCAATGTCGTCGTCACCGCCTTCGAGGCGAACGCCGTCAAGGAGCTGTACGGGCCCGACAACGACCTGCTGATGACCTCGCAGGAAGGCTGCTTCGGCCACAACGGCGCACCGGCCGGCTGCCTGGGCGTCGCCATGACGCTGATGATGATGGAGCGAGGGCAGGTCTGCCCCACCGCCAACTGCGAGCAGCCGGCCGACGGGCTGCCCTTCGACCCGGTCCCCGGCGTGCGGCCCCGGCCGCTCGACTTCGACTACGCGCTGAGCTTCAACTACCAGGTCGGCGGTGTGAAGAACGCCATTCTCCTCGGCAGTCCGGAAGCCGTGTGACCACGGGCAGATCACCTCCCACGTACGGAGCCCCGATGAGCTATGACACGCACGGCTCGACAGCCGAGATGCGACCCACCCACGAGACAGAGCAGATCGCCGTGATCGGCATGGGATGCCGGCTCCCCGGCGACATCGATTCCCCCGCGGCCCTGTGGCACCTGCTGGTCGAGGAGCGCGACGCGGTGGGCGAACTGCCCGCGGAGCGCCGGCGCCTCGTCCCGGAGGACTCCCCGGGGCCGGGCAGCAGGGCACCGACGCCCCGCCAGGGCGGCTTCCTGCGCGACGTCACGGGCTTCGACGCCGCCTTCTTCGGCGTCTCGGGCCGCGAGGCCGACGTCCTGGACCCCCAGCACCGCCTGCTGCTGGAAGTCACCTGGGAGGCCCTCGAACACGCCGGCCTCCCCCCGGACCGGATGAACGGCACCCCGACGGCCGTCTTCGCCGGGATCAGCTACAGCGACTACATGGACCGCCTGGCCGGGCAGCCACAGGAGCTGGAGGGGTCGATCCTGACCAACGGCCACTGTGTGGCCGCCGGCCGGATCTCCTATCTGCTCGGTCTGCAGGGACCGTGTGTGTCGCTGGACACCGCCTGTTCCTCCTCGCTGGTGGCCGTGCACATGGCACGCCAGTCGCTGAGCGCCGGCGAGTGCGACCTCGCGCTCGCCGGCGGCGTCACCCTCAGCTTCCAGCCGCGCATCACCCGGTCGTTCGCCAGGATGGGCATGCTGTCGGCCGGCGGCCGCTGCCGCACCTTCGACGCCGGCGCCGACGGCTTCGTACGGGGTGAGGGCTGCGGCGTCGTGGTGCTCAAACGCCTCCGCGACGCCGTACGCGACGGTGACCGGGTGCTGGCGGTGCTGCGCGGCTCGGCCACCAACCAGGACGGCTCGTCCGAGGGGCTGGCCGCTCCGTCGGTGACCGCCCAGACCGCCCTGTACCGGGAGGCCCTCAGGCAGTCCGGCGTCGACCCACGGGACGTGGGCATGGTCGAGGCGCACGGCACCGGCACCCCGGTGGGGGACCCGATCGAGTTCGCCAGCCTCGCCGAGGTCTACGGCAACGGGCCGGGCCGGTGCGCCCTGACGTCGGTGAAGACCAACGTGGGGCATCTGGAACCGGCCGCCGGAGTCACCGGACTGATCAAGAGCGTGCTGTGCCTGCAGCGCGGCACCATCCCGGCGAACCTGCACTTCCGGGACTGGAACCCGGCCATCTCCGCGGTGGGCACCCGCTTCTTCGTTCCCACCGAGCTGTCCGCCTGGCCGCTGCGGACGCTCACCCGGCTGGCCGCCGTCTCCTCCTTCGGCTTCTCGGGCACCAACGCCCACGTCCTGCTGGAACAGGCTCCGGAACGCCCGGCCGCCCGGCACCAGGGCGCCGGCCGGCCCGCCCAAGGGGCGTCCGAGGTCTTCCTCGTGCCGGCCGGCTCGCCCGATGTCCTGCCCGCCGCGGCCACCCGGCTCGCGGACTGGATGGAGGGCGACGGCGCGAACGTGCCGCTGCGCGACCTCGCGCACACCCTGGCGCTCCGGCGCTGCGCGGGCCACGGACGGCTGGGCGTGGTCACCTCCACCCGCCGCGAACTCATCGGCTCCCTGCGGTCCTTCGCGTCCGGACAGCGGCACCCGGCGGTCGTGACCGGCGCCGTGGGCGCCGCGGTGGAGCGGCAGCCGGTGTGGGTGTTCTCCGGCCAGGGCTCCCAGTGGCCCGGTATGGGACGCCGGCTGCTGAAGAGCGAACCGGCGTTCCTCGACGCGCTGACCGAGGCCGACGCGCTCATCAGGGCGCAGAGCGAGGTCCGGGTGCTCGATGTGGTGCGGCACGGCCGGCCCGTCCACGGGTGCGGCACGGTGCAGCCGGTCCTGTTCGCCCTCCAGATCGCCCTCGCCGCCACCTGGCGCTCGTACGGCGTCGAACCCGCCGCGGTGATCGGCCACTCCATGGGCGAGGTCGCGGCGGCGGTCGTGGCCGGCGCGCTGACCCTGGCCGACGGGGTCCGGGTGATCTGCCGGCGCTCCGGGCTGCTGAGCGATATCGCCGGCTCCGGCGGCATGGTGAGCGTCGGACTGGACGCCGCCACGGTGCGGCAGGAACTCGCGGACAGCGCGGCCGACACCGTGTCGATCGCCGTCCTGTCCGCGCCCGACTCCACCGTCGTGGCCGGCCGCACCACGGAGGTGAGCCGGCTGGCCGCCGCCTGGGAGGCCCGGAAGATCCCGGTGTTCCCGATCGCCGTGGACGTCGCCTCGCACTGCCCCCTGGTGGACCCGGTGCTGCCGGCCCTGCGGGCGGCCCTGGCCGGCCTGGATCCCCGGTCGCCCGAGGTGCCGTTCTACTCGACGGTCGTCGACACCGGTGAGACACCGGCCTTCGACGCCGGCTACTGGTGCGACAACCTGCGCCGCCCGGTGCGGTTCGCCGAGGCGGTGGCGGCCGCGGCCGCCGACCGGCACGTGGTCTACACCGAGATCTCGCCGCACCCCGTGGTCACCCACTCCATCGAGCGGAGCCTGGCCGGTCTCGTCGCCGAACCCGTCGTACTGCCCACGCTGCGCCGTGAGGAGGACGAGCAGGCCACGTTCCGCACCCAGCTCGCCGCACTGCACTGCGCCGCGGTGCCGGTCGACTGGCGGCAGCTGTACGGCGACGGCAGCCTCGTGGACGCGCCCACCGTCACCTTCGACCGCCGCCACCACTGGGCCGACGCACCCCCGCCCGCGGACGCCGCCGACACCGCCGATGTCCCCGGGGCCCCGCTGCCCGGCCGGCACACCGAATTCCCCGGCGACCCCGTACGGCACTGCTGGCGGGCCGGCGCCGGCACCGAGGCACTGCCCTGGCTCGACGACCACCGGGTGCACGGCAACGCGGTCTTCCCCGGCGCCGCGCACGTCGGCCTGGCGCTCTCGGCCGCCTGCGAGGCATTCGGCGCACCACCGCACGAAGTGGAGGTCACCGACGTCCACTTCCAGCAGTTGCTGCAGCTGGGCCCGGACACCGAGGTCTCCACCGCCGTCACCATGAGCGCACCGGACCGGGCCCACTGCGAGATCCTCGCCCGGAACGAGAACGGCGACTGGGAGGTGCAGGCCGACGCGGTGCTGCACCGGCTGCGCGTACGGCCCGAGCTGCGGCCGAGATCCGTCGAGGCGATGGCCCTGCGCCACCCGCTGTCCCTGGAGCCGGCCGCGCTCTACGACAGTCTGCGACGGCGCGGCCTGGAGCACGGCCCGGCGTTCACCGGTGTCCTCGAACTGCGCACCGGCCGCCACAACGACAGCTTCTGGGCCAAGGTCGGGCTACCGCCCCGGGCGTGCACCCCGCCGTCCGGGCTGCCGGTCCACCCCGTCCTCCTCGACGTCTGCGCCCAGCTGGCCGTGGCGCCCCTGATCAACGAGGACGACCAGGCGCTGGTGCTGCCGGTGAGCATGCAGGCGGTGCGCATCACCGGCGACCCCGCGAGCGCCGTGTACTGCCACGCCCACGTCAGCGAGATCACCCCGCAGGCCATCGTGGCCAATGTGCGCCTCCTGGACGACAGCGGCGCCGTGGTCCTCGTCGTCAACGGTCTGCGTTTCGCACGGCGGGCGGTGCGCGACACCCCGGCGGTCGACGACTGGCTCCTCGAAATCGGCTGGCAGCCGGCGCCCCGGGCGACCCCGGACGCCGGCCTCGCACCGGGGAGCTGGCTCCTCGTGGGCGAAGCGGACGGCGCGGCCCAGGCGCTGGCCGCCGCGCTGCGCTCGCGCTGTGCCCGCACGGTGGTCTGGGACCGTTCCCTCGACGACACCTCGCTCGGCTCGTTCCGCGACGCCCTCACCGGGCGGCTGGCCGCCACCCTCGAAACCCCGCGCGGAGTGGTGCTGGTGTGCGGACCCGCCAAGGGCGGGGAGCCGACGGTGCAGTCCTTGTGGCGCACCCGCCGGCTGCTCGGCGCCGTCCAGGCGATCACCGCCACCTCCTCGTCGCCGCGTCTGTACGTCGTCACGCGCGGCGCCCGCAGTGTGCTGCCGGGCGACGAGGTCGACCTCGGCCAGAGTGCGCTGCGCGGACTGCTGCGGGTCGGCGCGCTCGAACACCCCGAGATCCGGCCGGTGCTGGTGGACGCCGACCCGCAGGACGCCGATCCCGGGGAAGTGGCCCTGGAACTGCTGGCGGACGCGGACGACGACGAGGTCGCCCTGCGTGCGGGCAGCCGGCATGTCGCCCGGCTGGAACATGCCGCGCCGAGCGGCGGGCAGGACCGGGCCGCCACCCCGTGCACGGTGCGGTACGGCGTGGACGGCTTCCGGCTGCGCGCGGGCCTGCTGGGCGATCTGTCGAGCCTGGAGTACGCCGCCACCGGCCGGCGTGCGCCGGCTCCCGGCGAGGTCGAGGTGCGGGTGACCGCCGCCGGCCTGAACTTCCGCGATGTGCTCACGGCCATGGGCCTGCTCCCCGGCGACCTGGACGTCCGCTACCGGATCGGATTCGAATGCTCCGGAGTGGTGAGCGCGGTCGGCGCCGGGGTGGAACGTCCCCAGGCCGGGGATGAGGTGATCGCCGTCGATCTGCGGGGCGGAGCCTTCGGTTCCTTCCTCACCCTCCCGGCCGACGCGGTCGCCCCCATCCCGTTCGGCATCGAACCGGTGGCCGCGGCCGGGCTGCCGATCGCCTTCCTGACCGCCTGGTACGCGCTGCGCTCGGTCGCCCGGCTCGCCGCCGGGGAACGGGTGCTGATCCACTCGGCCACCGGCGGCACCGGACTGGCGGCGATAGCGGTGGCCCGGCTGCTGGGCGCCGAAGTGCTGGCCACGGCCGGCAGCGAGGACAAGCGCCGCTTTCTGCGGGGCATGGGCATCCGCCATGTGATGGATTCCCGCACGCTCGAATTCGGCGAACGCACCCGCGAGGCGACGAACGGGGAGGGCGTCGATGTCGTCCTCAACTCGCTGTCCGGAGCGGCCATCCGCACGGGCCTGGAGACGCTGCGCCCCTTCGGCCGGTTCGTGGAGCTGGGGGTGCGCGACATCATGGCGGACGCACCTCTGGGCATGCTGCCCCTGCGGCACAACGTCACCCTGAGCACCGTCGACCTGATCGAACTGCAGCGCAACCGCCCCGACACCTTCGCCGCGGTGTGGCAGGAGGTGCTCGGCGCGTTCGAGGAGGGCCGGCTCAAGCCCCTGCACTGTACGGAGTATCCGCTGCGGGAGGCCACCACGGCGTTCCGCACCATGGCGGCCGCCGACCACATCGGCAAGCTGGTGCTGACCGTGCCCGGTGAGGGCGACGCCCCCGCGGTGCTGCCCGAGAGGGATCTGCCCGTGGAGGAGGGCGGCGCCTATGTCGTCACGGGCGGACTGAGCGGCCTGGGCCTGGCCACGGCGAAATGGCTCGCGGCACACGGCGCCGGTCACGTCGTGCTCAACGGCCGCAGCGCCCCGGCCCCCGAGGTCGCACGGACCCTTGCCACGGTGATCGGCCGGACCGCGAAGGTGTCGGTGGTCCTGGGCGACATCGCCGATCCGGACGTCGCCCGGCGGCTGGTGTCCACCGCGGTGACCGAGGGGTTCCGGCTGCGCGGGGTGGTGCACTGCGCCATGGTGCTGGACGACGCCGTGATCGCCAACGTGGCCGATGACCAGCTGGAGCGGGTCTGGATGCCGAAGGTCGTCGGTGCCTGGCATCTCCACCACGCCACGGAGGGCCACTCGTTGGACTGGTTCGCGGCGTTCTCCTCGATGGCCTCGCTGCTGGGCAATCCCGGCCAGGGCGCCTATGCGGCGGCGAACTCCTGGCTCGACGGGTTCGCGGCCTGGCGCTCCGAACAGGGGCTGCCCACGGTGGCGGTCAACTGGGGGCCGTGGGGCGAGATCGGTGTCGCCACCGACTTCAGCCGCCGCGGATACCGCACCATCCCCACGGACCACGGCCTGGCGGCCCTGCGGACGCTGCTGGCCCACCGGCGGGTGCAGACCGGGGTGATTCCCGGCCCGCCGGACACCTGGGTTCCGCCGGCGGGCCGTCATCTCCCGTTCTTCAGCGGGGTGTTCGACCAGGCACCGCCGCCGGCCGCGGCGGCACCGGCCCGCGAAGACACCGAGGACATGCGGGCCCGGCTCACCGCACTGCCTCCCGGCCTGGCCAGGAGGGCCGCACTGGAAGAGCATCTGGCGGGCCACGTCCGCGATGTGCTGCGGCTGGGGGAGAGTTCGCTCGACCCGCAGACGCCGCTGAAATCCCTGGGCTTCGACTCCCTGCTGGCGATGGAGCTGCGCGTACGCATCGACCGCTCCTTCGCCCTCTCCCTGCCGAGAAACTTCGTCTGGGAACATCCGACGCTCGCCGCTCTCGCCGCCGGTATCGCCGAGCATCTGGGCCTGGAACTGACGGCGAACTAGCCCCGTGAGCGCTTGGGGACCGCACCCGCCCGGCGGGCTGTTCACCGGCCCGCCGGGCGTCGGCACGCCCGCTTCTGCGCCTTCTGCCTCTCCGCCCTCCGCCTCTCCCTGCTCCGCCTCTCCCTGCTCCGCCTCTCCCTGCTCCGCCTCTCCGCCCTCCGCCTCACCCGTATCAGGCCCCCGCGAGAACACCGGGGAAAGCGCATCCCCCGCCGTCCCCTTCCGCACCTCTCCCGCCGTACCACGCAAACGGATTCGGCAATTCCGGACCGCCGCCATTTCTGGTACATTCTTGCCACCTTATCTTCTTGCGCCTCTCTGTATACTCCTTGCACTCTCCGCATACTCCTTGCGCATTTCCGTCAATAGAATTGACGGAAATGCGCAACCGTTTTTTTATGGTCATAGTATTTCGCGTCGCAATATCACCGCCCGCTCCCGTCGCTGCACTGTGCGCCTTCCCGGGCGGGCTCGGGACTGCTTGAATTATGACGGGAAAGCGAGTCGGAAAGCGGCCCGGTACGCACCGGAGGCGCGGCGCACTGCGAAGGCCGCTGCCAGGGCAGATCGAGCGATGGCGCTGGCCGTGCTTCATGAGGCGAAAGCGGCATCGGGGTCCATGAGGCACGTACGAAAGGGGTATTCATGTTACCCACCTCAATGCATTCGGCCGAAGTCATGGTGACCGTCCGACATATCGCGAGCTGGCCGCAGGAAAGGAGCGCCCTGATTCCCGCCGACTGCTGGCGCTCCGCACAGCGCGTGGTATTTCGCCTGCCGGCGCTGAAGCGGGCGGTGCCGGTCTGCCGGAACCTGGCCCGCGCCTGGCTCGACGGACAAGGCATCCATGACGAGGACACCCGCTATCCGGTGTTGCTCGTCCTGTCGGAACTCTTCACCAATGCCGTCCAGTATTCCGCCGGAAGATGCGTCACCTGCCGGATATGGAAGTCGGCCGGCCTGCTGCACATCGAGGTCCACGACCGCGGCGGCACCGCGTCGGTTCCCCTGCTGCGCCGCCCCGGCCAGGCGCAGGAACACGGCCGCGGCCTGGAACTGGTCGCCAAGTCCTCCTGGCGCTGGGGCCGCAGGGTCGAGGACGACAACAGCTGCACCGTGTGGGCGGCAATACCGCTGACAGCCGGCCTGCACCACAGCATGGTGCCGTAACGCACATCTCGGGGTCGGCCTCCCTGGCCGGACCGCGCTCCCCGGGACCGGGCTCCGCGGCCGTAACGCACAGTCTGGACCGCGCAGTCAGGGCCGGCCTTCCGCGGCCGTAACGCACACCCCGGGACCGGCTCCCACGGCCGGACCGCTCGGAGCGCCACCCGGCGACGCCTCCTTCCGGACGGCCGGAAGCCCGCGCGCCGCGCATCCCGCCTCACCCAAGCGGCCGGACGGATCGTCACCGGCGACCGGTACCCGTCCGCCGCTGCACCGCACCCCGTTGGGGTGCCTCCCTCCGCCGACGGTCAGCCGGGCACCGTCCCCGCACCTCCCCGCGGGACGGAACGAGCCGGCCGGCCGTCGGTACCCGCACGACAGGCGTCCCGCCCACCGCTCGGCCCTCACCGAACTGCCCTCCACCGACCCGCCCTCCACGGGCCCAGCCTCCACCGACCCACCCTCCGCCGGCCTGCCCTCCGGTCTCACGTCACCGGGGCACCCGCACCCCGCTCTCCTGGACCAGGGCGTCGAACTCGCGCACCGGCTGGGCGTCCGCGTAGGGCCGCAGCTCATCCCTGAAGTTCTGCAGATACCGCTCGCCGAGCGCCGACTTCAGCCGGCCGAGCAATGCCACCGCCTGCACCGCCACCCGGCACGCCTCCTCGACATCACCGGCCTGCACCAACGCCGAGGCGAGCAGCAGCAGATCGATGGCGCGGCGGCGCACCCGGGTCCGCGGATGCCGGGCCAGCGCTTCCTCGGCCCGTCGGGCGGCCGGACGCGGCTGCTGCAGATCCCGGAAGCAGTGGGCCAATTCGTCCGCCAGATAGGCCCGGTCGAAATGCGCGATCCATTCGGGGCTGTCCCCCGGCACCACATGCGCCATGGCGTCCATGGCCTTGTCCGCCAGTATTTTGCACATGCGCGCGTCCCCGAGCAGGGCGTACCCGCGGGCCTCCGTCGCGTAGAACATGGCCTGGGCGGCCAGCGGCGCCCGCCCCCGGGTGCCTTCCTGGGCGGCCCGAGCGAGCTGCACCGCTTCCCTGGAACAGCCGGCGCCGACGGCGAGATGGCTCAGCCCGGCCAGCACATACCCCCCGTAACACCGGTCGTCGGCGGCCTGCGCGAGCCGCAGCGCCTGGATGTAATACCGCTGCGCCAGGCCCGGCTGCCCGGTGTCCAGAGCCGTGTATCCCGCGAACTCCGTCAGCCGGGCCGCCGCCGCGAACAGCTGCCGTCCCGTGGTCTCGCCGTAGCTCCCGTCCATCAGTCCGGACAACACGCTGTTGAGGCAGGAGACCACGACCGGCCGGACGTATCCGCTGCCCACCCGGTGGTCGAGCTCGGCCAGCGCCTGGGTGGTCGCCCGGACCAGCTCCACATCGGTCATCCCCACCCGCGGCCCCAGCCGCCAGTCCCGCGCCACCTGCACATCGGGCGAGCTGATCAGCCAGTCCCTGCTGGGCTCGACCAACGCCGAGGCGGTCATGGCGGACCGGGACAAAAGCCCCCGGGACTCGGCGTCCATGTGCCATAGTTCACGGACCTGCTCCAGTGCGTCCTCCACCGTGGCCGCGAAGTGGAGCCCGACCCCACAGGTCACGCTGTTGCCGTTGGCCATACCGATCTCTTCCGTCGAGACCGTGCGGCCCAGCCTGCTGCTCAGCGCCTCGGCGATGATGGCGGGAACCCGGCCGCGAGGCCGCTGACCGCTCAGCCACCGGCTCACGGACGTCTTGTCGTACCGCAGATCCAGGCCCTGTGCCTCTCCCAGAACGTTCACCTGGCGAGCCAGAGCCGAGTTGGACAGCGAGGCTTCCTGGATGAGGGACCGCAGTCGCTGGTTGGTCTGACGCGCGACGAGTGGTCGGGCGGCCATGGTTCGCCTCCAAGCACATGCCGCCAACGCTTCACGTTGGCATATCCAGAGAGAACGGGATAGAACAGTCATTACCCAACAAGCGGGACTGAATCGCGATGACCAAAGTCAAGTAGCCACCCCGGCGTTGCGCGCAGTAGCGAAGATGCACCAGGGGGCTCCGAACGTCCCCCACTCGCGCCCGGCTGCCAGTAGCGCCCCTGCCCGCTCTCCGGCGCCCACCACTCTCCACGGCGCACAACCAGCGCCCCCGAGCGCCTGACGGCCGGGGCTGCGGGTGACGAGACCGGCCCCGCGATCCGGGCAGCCGCCCCACCGCCGCCGTGCCACTCTCGCCGTCGGCCCGCACTGCCTCCGACAAGCTCCTGCCGCGGGGCATGACGTCACGCAGCCGCGCCTGAACACCCCCACGGACAACTGCCGCTCGGACGACGGCAGACGGCACCCGACAGGCGGCAGACGGCACCCGACAGGCGGCGGCCGGCACCCGGTACGGGACACCCGGCACCGCTGGATTCCAGGCCGGCGTGTGAACCCTGCCGGGCATCGTCCGTGTGGGTTCGTGAATCCGTGTGGGTCCGTGGATCCGTGTGGGTCCGTGGAGCGGAAAGTCCGCTGCCCCCGGTGCGGCACACCGGGGGCC